>CAISPT010000118.1 GCA_903887455.1 uncultured Opitutaceae bacterium
CCCAGGCGATCGAGGTGCTCCAGGGGGCCCTCCGCACGGTGCCGCCGGAGGAGCGATCGGAGACGGACCACTTCAGGCTCCTCCTGGGGCTGATCGCGGGGGCGGGCAGCGGGGTGGGGCGCCATGAGCTCTTCGAGCTCCTCTCCTCGGGAAGCGACCCCGACCAGCAGCGGATCGCGCTCCAGCTGCTCGTCCGGAGCTCGGCCCAGGGGGCCGCCCGGGTCGAGCTCGGCGAGAGACTCGGGCGCCTGGTCTCCGAGGCGCGCCCACACCCCATCCTCGAGAGCCTGCTCCTGTGCCGGGCCCAGCTGAGCCTCGGGGAGGCGCGGATGGGAGTCGCCGAGTCGGCCTCCCTTTACGCCCGGGCTGAGGACGATGCGAACGCCCTTCTCGAGAAGTTTCCGGGCTCGCCGCTGAAGGCCCACGCCTACGCGGTCCTCGCGGGCTCGGCCTGGGAGCAGCACCGCTACCGGACCGCGGCCGACTTCGGCTTCAAGGCCGGAGGCGAGCTGCCGGCAGGTCCCATCCGCTCCGAGTTCAACGTCCTTGTCGCCGAGGCCTGGTTCCGCGCCGGCGACTACCGGAACGCCGCCGACGCCTACGCGGCCGCGCTCCGCTCCCGCCCCGAGGACATCCCGGCCGGCATCCTCATGTTCCAGCAGGTCCAGTCCGAGATCCAGGCGGGCGCCCTCGCCACCGCGGTCTCCGTCCTGGACGAACTCGGCCGCGACCGCTCCTTCGGCCCCGAGTACCGCTGGCAGGCCGAGTGGAACCTGGCGCGGAGCCTGGAGGTGCACGGGGAGGTCTCCGCGGCCTACGAGCGGGTGAACCGGCTCCTGCACGAGGCCCCCGCCGCCGAGATCAAGGCCGACCTGAGGGCCCGCATGGCCTGGCTCCAGGCGCGCCTCTCCTACGACGCCCGGCAGCCGAAGGAGACGATAGCCCTGGTCGACAGCCTCTCTGCGCTCACCTCGGCACTGCCGGCGGCGCTCGCCAGCGAGATCTCGAGCACCGCCGCCCTACTGAGGGCCCAGGCCAACTTCGAGATCGGGCGCGACGAGGCCGCCGCCGACACGCTTCGCCGCCTTCGCGCCGACTTCCCGACCTCGGACGCGGCCGTCTATTCCTACATCGTCGAAGCGGACCGCTACGCCCAGCAGGATAAGGTGGTCGACGCCGAGCGCCTCCTCACGAAGCTCGCCGACGATTTCCCGAAGAGCCCCTACGCGCCGTACGCGCTCTACCAGGCCGCGCTCCAGGCCGAGAGGCTGGGGACGGATACGAACCTGAAGGAGGCCTACAAGTTCCTTGAGACGCTGGTGACGAACCCCCAGTACGCCTCGAGCGACCTGATCTTCCCGGCCCGCATGCGCCAGGGGGACCTCCTGCGGGAGATGAACCAATTCCCGCAGGCCCAGCAGGTCTACGAGTCACTCGTCAACAACCAGGTGTACTCGCAGCGGACGGCGGGCAGCGAGGATCCGAAGGCGGTCCTCGCCCAGCTGGCGCTCGCCGAGTGCCACAACGCCCAGTCGGCGAGCGCCCCGTCCCATGCCGACAGTGCCCGGCGCCTCTTCGAGGACCTGGTCGAGCGGGTGGGAATCTCCTCGGACGTGCGGGTCGAGGCGGGGTACAACCTGGGGGTCATCCTCTCGCGCAGCGACCCCGCCAAGGCGCAGGCCGTCTGGTGGAACGACGTGGTGGATGCCTTCCTGATCCGGCCCGACCGGCCGAAGGACTTGGGACCCAAGGGCCGCTGGTGGGCCGCCCGGACGCTCCTCGACGTCGGCTCGCTCTATGAGAAGGAGGGCCGAATTGAGGAGGCGAAGAAGGCCTGGTCCCTCATTGTCGACATGGGCCTGCCCGGCGACGCCCTCGCGCGCCAGCGCTTGGCGCGCTTCCACTTGCCCGCCCAGAAGGGCTGATGTAACCACCTCCTATGCCCGCCGCTGAATCCAGCCTGATCACCCAAGGCGGACCCATGATGTGGGTCCTCTTCGCGCTGGGGGTCGTCCTCCTGGTCGTCTTCACCGAGCGCGCCCTCTACCTCCACCGCGGCCAGATCCGCTCGACCGCCTTCATCAGCGGCATCAAGAACATCCTGGCAAAGCGCCGGCTAGTTGAGGCCCTCACCGTATGCGAGGAGACGCCGGGCCCCGTGGCGGCCGTCGTCAAGGCCGCCCTCCTGCACGCCGACGACGACGCGGAGGCCATGCGCTTCCACGTCCAGGAGGCCGCCGTGGTCGAGCTGCCGGCGCTTGAGCGCCGGATCGGGGCCATCGGAGCCATCGCCCAGGTGGCGCCGCTCGTCGGGCTCCTCGGGACCGTCCTCGGCATGGCCTCGACCTTCGCCGCGTTCCAGCACGACTACGCGACGGCGAGCGTCCTGGCCAAGGGCATGTGGCGCGCCCTCCTGTGCACGGCCGGCGGGATTATGCTGGCGATCCCGGCCCACCTGGCGCTCCACTTCCTCAACGGCCGCGTCCGGGCGATCGTCCGCGACATGGAGTGGTCGGGCAACGAGATCATGAAGTATCTGAACACCGAATACAAGGTGTCCGCCGAGCCCCCGAAATGATCGCCCGCCCCCTTGATCTCGCCTCGAGGCTCCGCCCGCCCCCGCACGGGACCGGGGCGCTCCACTACGTGAACGTGGGGCTGCTCGGGCTCTTCTTTTCCCTTTTCGGGTCCCGCTTCGTGCTCGCCCCCGGCATGGGGGTCGATTTCCAGCTCCCCCAGCTGCCCGGGGCGCAGTCCGGTGCCGCCCAGACGACCGACGTGATCAGCGTTCTGCGCTCCGGCCAGATCTTCACCTCCGACCAGGGCCTCGTGGACCTAGAGCAGCTAAAGCTCTGGCTAAAGGCCCGTGCTGGCCGCGACGCGAAGCCGACGCTCCTCATCCGGGCTAGTTCCGGGGTCACCCTGTCTGAACTTGTTGAAATAGAGGGTGCTGCGCATGACGCCGGCTTCGGCGTCCTCCTGGGCGCCGAGGAGCCCGCGGCGGCCGCGGCCGTCCTTGAACCCAAGTGAAGGCGGCCCCGTTACGGTTCGGCAGCCGCTGGGTCTGGGCCTGCCTGGCCGGCGTCGCCATGCTGGCGGCGCTCATGTTCATGGTCAGGCTGCCCGGGCCCGTCGCGCTCACGCCCCCCCGGACGCCCCCCTCGGTCGGCCTGGTCGACTCTGGCGTCATCGTCGGCACGCTCCTGCGGGACCCGACCCCCCTTTTCCTGCCGACCGAGTTCAACAGCTCGAGGCGGGCCTACGTCCCCCGGGAGCCTGGCGGGGCCTTCGCCGGGTTCCCCCCGATCCTGACCTTTGACCCCTCGGAACTCTCGCTCAACCTTCCTCCCCCGGTTGCGGTCCCCTCGTCGCCCGCCGACGCCCTTAAGGGCGAGCCGCCGGGCGCCACGTTCATCGGGTTCGCCCGGACCGATCCCGTTGTGGAACCCATTGTCCCGCGAGGTGCTTATGTCGAGATCGCGGAGGCAGGAACAGGGAGAGCGGTCTTTGGCCAGGCCCTCGCCGACGCCCGCCCCCCCTCCGGTTCGGTGCCCTGGCAGCCCATGGAGTTCGTCGCCGCTGTCGACGCCGCGGGCCTTGTGGGGCCGGTCGTTCCCACGGTCCGTTCCGGGGTCACCGAGGTCGATGCCTATTTCAGCCGCTACTTGGCCGAGACGCTCCGTGTAGGACAACGCTTTACTCCTGGATTTTACCGGATTAGCGTGGGGCCCTGAATCCTTCCCCCAATAGGCGTTTCCAGCGGGTTTCAGGAAATATCGCTGCCGGTGCAAATATTCTGTTGACGCACCAAAACCCAAGCTGCACTTTCTTCGCTCTTTTTCGTTTCTTGCAACGCAGTCTTGGTCTGCCCAGATAGCTCAGTTGGCAGAGCACGTCCTTGGTAAGGACGAGGTCGCCGGTTCG
>CAISPT010000119.1 GCA_903887455.1 uncultured Opitutaceae bacterium
AACTCGGCTCTTAGCTAAAGATTGGGGACATGGGGCGTTGGAAGCGCCACCATGTCCCCTGTGCACTTACAACTGACTCTTCCCGGATATCGCATCATCCGGTGGGAGAGCAACACCTTGATGCGGGTATACGTCGAGGCGTTGGAAGCGCCGCGGCTATGCCCTTGCTGTGGAGGCGATCGCCTCCACAGCAAGGGCAGGTATGAGAGGCGGGTGCGCCATCTGGCGTGCTTCGGTAATCCAAGCGAGTTGGTGATCGGCTGCCGGAGGTATGAGTGCCTGGGATGCTGCCGTAGCTTCGTGCAGCCGCTGCCGGGCATCATGCCCGGCAGGCACAGCACAGAGCCCTGGCGTGAGGCTATTTACGAGCGTCACGGCGACGGCATCTGCGCCTCGGTCTTGGCTGATCGGGAGGAGGTGGCACCCGGGACGGTGGCGCGCATCTACGCCCAGTTTACCGAGAGGAAGGCCAAGGAGCGGCTCAGCCTGGACTGCCCGCGGGTCCTCGGCATCGACGAGCACACCCTCCACAAGGGGATGCGCTTCGCGACCACCTTCTGCGACCTGCACCGGCGCCGGGTCTTCGACATCAGCGCCGGCAGGAGCGAGGCCGAGCTCTCCTCGTACCTCGCATCCCTGCGTGGCCGCGATCGGGTGCGGGTCGTCTGCATCGACCTGTCCAACAGCTACCGCTCATTGGTAAGGCGCTGGTTCCCTCGCGCCATGATCGTCGCCGACCGCTTCCACGCCATCCGCGTGGTAGGCCAGCACCTGATGCGCCTGGCCCGGCAGCTGGTGCCGTCCCTCGGCTGGAACAGGGCCTGGCTGGGCCTCTTGCGGGCAAGAGCCGACCGGCTCCTTCCCGATCAACAGCGGCGTCTGCAGCAGCTCCTCGCGGCCCAGCCGGCCCTGCGCCCCATCTACGAGATGAAGGAGCAACTATGCCGTCTGCTGCGGCTAAAAACCCAGACCCCGGCCGCTTGCCTCAACCACATCCGCGAGCTCCTCCACCTCATCAGCACCCTGCGTGAGAGCGGCCTGGAGGCCGCTCTCACACTAGCCAAGACCCTCTCCGACTGGACCGAGGAGATCGTCCGCATGTGGCGCTTCACTCGTAACAACGGCATTACCGAGGGCTTCCATCGCAAAATGAAACTCATCCAGAGGAGAGCCTACGGCTTCAGATCCTTCCAGAACTACCGCCTGCGCGTCATCGCTCAGTGCGGCTAACCCTAACCCTCAACCCATCCATCCACGCCTGTCCCCAATCTTTTTCCTAGACCCCTTAACTCGCTACTATGTAGCATTTTAAAATGGCGGAGAGAGGGGGATTCGAACCCCCGGTACGGTTTTACCCGTACAACGGTTTAGCAAACCGTCCCTTTCGGCCACTCAGGCACCTCTCCGTTTCGAAAGCAGGGTTCAGTTGTGCAGGGCACAGCGGCCGCAGGCAAGCGCGTTCGGCGGATATCCCCCGGCTGCGGTCCCGGACCGTCCCGTGGGACGAAGCGCTCGCGCAAACGCACGGTGCCGGCAGGTTTACGCCAACCGGAAATTCCGTGGATCTCCGGGATAATGCGTTGCAATCAAACGGCTCGTTTTCATTTTGTGCCGAGGCTCAGGCATCTCCCCATGCCGAATTACCCCAGCCGAATCTCTCACCCTAGGACGTTCACGGCCGGAATGGCGGCAGGGGCGTTGTGTCTGCTGATCGCCGCCGGATGCGAGCATCCTGCGTCCAGCACGGTCGCCCCACGGCCCACAGCGGCACCTGCAAAGCTCGCCTTCAACCAGGACATCCAGCCCATCCTGGCCGAGAACTGCTATGGGTGCCACGGCCCCGATCCGGGTTCCCGGAAGGCGTCCCTCAGGCTGGACCGGCCGGAATTTGCGCTCGCAGCCCGCGGCAAGGACGGTCCGGCGATCCTTCCCGGCCAGCCCGACCAGAGCCCCCTTGTGCGAAGGGTCGAGTCGACCTCGGCCAAGGAGGTCATGCCCCCGGCCGAGGCCCACAAGGTGCTTAGACCGGAGGAGATCGCGCGCCTGAGGCGCTGGGTGGCGGAGGGCGCGCGCTACGAGGAGCACTGGGCGTTCATCGCCCCGGTGGCCCGGCCGGCGCCGGCCCTGACGGAATCCAACCGCGCATGGGTGCGAAACCCCGTGGACACCTACATCGCGGCCCGCCTCGAGCGCGAGCACCTGGCGCCCTCCCCCGAGGCCGATCCGGTGACCCTCATCCGCCGCGTTACCCTCGACCTGACCGGGATCCCGCCGAGCCCCGCCGAGGTGGATGCTTTCCTCGCGGACAGGAAGCCCGGGGCCTACGAGCGGGTCGTTGACCGGCTCCTGGCCAGCTCCCGCTACGGCGAGCACCGCGCCCACTATTACCTGGACGCCGTCCGCTACGCGGACACCCACGGCATCCATTTCGACAACTACCGGGCGATCTGGCCGTACCGGGACTATGTGATCCGGTCCTACAATGCGAACAAGCCGTTCGACCGGTTCATCCGGGAGCAGTTCGCGGGCGACCTCCTGCCGGCCTCGACCTGGGACGAACTGACCGCCACGGGGCTGATGCGGTGCAACCTGACGACGAACGAGGGCGGCGACATCCCGGAGGAGACCTACGTGAACCAGACGAGGGACCGCGTCGAGACCTTCGGCGTCACCTTTTTGGGGCTCACGACGGGATGCGCCGCGTGCCACGACCACAAGTTCGACCCGTTCACCCAGAAGGATTTCTACGGGCTGGCGGCTTACCTGAACAACACCTCCGAGAAGTCCTGGGACATGAACCTGGCGGATCCGGCCCCGGTCCTGAGGCTCCCGAGGGACGAGGACCGCGCGACGGCCGAGGTCGTCCTCACCCACAGGGCCGATCTCCAGCGCCAGCTCGAGGCCCGGAAGAAACAGGGCCTGGAGTTGGCGCGCGCCTGGATCGCATCCGGACATGGTCCTGTGCCCGTGAAAGTCGACGGTCTTGAGATCCGCCTGCGTCTCGACGAAGGCCAGGGCGACATGGTTCGCAACAGCGCCCCCGGGGCCAAGCAGGCGCAGTTCAAGGCCGACACGAACCCTCTGGTCTGGGGCGAGAACACGTGGCTATGGCCCTCGATGAGGATTGACATCCAGACGCACCTGAGCCTCGGGGGCTCCGGCGACGTGGAGGCGGACGAGCCGTTCTCGGCGGGCGGCTGGGTCATGCTCCGCGAGAAGCCGGGCAACATCACGACAGGCGACGGCGCCCTCATGTCGCGCATGGGCGACGAGAAGCAGGCGGGAGGAGCCGGATGGGAGATCTACAAGAAGGGGCAGCGCTTCATCGTTAACCTGGTGCCGCCCCCCGAGCCGGAGGACGCAACGACCGCGGCGAAGGCGGAGGCGCCCAGGAAGGGCGAGGAGAAGCCTTCCCGCGGTCTCTCCGTCTCGACCCACGACGATTTACCGAGGGGCCAGTGGCTCCACGTGTTCTTCACCTACGACGGCTCGCGGCGCGCCTCCGGGATCAAGATCTTCGTCAACGGGTCGCCGGTCGAAACGTTCACCCAGGCCGACGCCTTGAAGCCGAAGCAGTCGATCCGAACCGGGGCGTCCATGCAGCTCGGCCGGCGCGACGACTACGAGCCGATGAGGGAGACCCGCTACCAGGACGTGAGGTTCTACCGGAGGGCGCTCGCCGAAGAGGAGGTCGCCCGCCTGCCCTTCGACGACGTCGCCGCCGAGATCATCGCCCGCCAGCCCGACCCGTCCCGGTGGACGCGGGACGAGACGTTCGTGGTCGTCGACCGCTGGTACCTCGGAAGGGTCGATCCGGAGGCCCGGAGGCTCGCCGACGCGGTCACGGCCCACACCGGGGCCCTTGAGGCCCTCACCCAGGGCGGGACGCCGACCCTGATCGCGGAGGAGAGGCCGACGCCGGCCTACGCCGACATCCTTCGGCGCGGCGATTACTACTCGAGGGTCGAGCGCGTGGGGCCCTCCACCCCCCACTTCCTTCCACCGCCACCGGCGGGCGCGCCGCTCGACCGCCGCGGCCTAGCCGACTGGCTCCTATCGCCGGAGCAGCCCCTCTTCGGCCGGGTGACCG
>CAISPT010000120.1 GCA_903887455.1 uncultured Opitutaceae bacterium
CAAATTTACGGCGGTCATAGCTCAGTTGGTTAGAGCACTAGATTGTGAATCTAGGGGTCGCGGGTTCGAGTCCCGTTGGCCGCCCCATTTTAGTTGTTGAGAACCAACAACTAGGTTTTCGGCCGAAGCCCTAGGTTGCCAGTTGACGTGGCAACCTACAAAAACCGGAATGGCGTGACTTCATGGCGAGTGAGGTCCTAACCCCAACTCCCTGGCGAGCACCTGGGAAACAAAGCTCCCGGCTGCACCCCCACCCGCGATCATTTGGCGGATGCGCTCCTTAACCTCAACCGCCGTGCCGCTCCGCTTGGCGGCCGCGAGCGTCGCATGATAGGCACCCCATACATCGAGGCCGGTGACCTCGTAGCCGTAGCCCTTGACAAGCCAATGCAGCGAAAGCTGTCCGGCGCCGACTGCAAACGCAGGTTCCTTTTCGGCAAAGTCGCGCGCTGCTCGCGCCAGTGTTTTTGGATCACAGGGCGCAAGCGTCGCGAGCGCGAGCGCTTCGGTGAAGAGGCCGGCTTCCTTTGCGGCGGCGAACCACTTTCCCTCGCTTCCGGGCGTGGTCTTGACCAAGTCAGCCAGGATCTCGCCCGCTGACTTATGCGGATATTTTTTGGCGACAGCCCGGAAGGTTGCGAGGTAGGTGCCGCCCTGATTCGCCCGCAGGCCGTAGCGGGCGTAGGCTTCATCCACCATTCCCGACGACAGGAGAATCTCCTCGCAGATTGCGTCGACCTCAAAGTCACTTGTCCAGCGGCTGCGGCATGCCTCCGCATAGCGAAGCGCCTCGGCCTTCCGGCCCTGGGCGACCATCGCTTTCACCGCCCATTGTTTGTAAGGCCAAATCGCGTCAACGCTGAGAAGCTCTATGAGCTCATCGAATCGTTTGGCGCCGAAGAGGGCGCTCAGACACGCCGACGTTCCATGAAAATGGCTGCGCTTTCCGATCTCCGAATGAAGGTCCGCGCGCGTCGGGCCGATCAATAGATCGGCCCACGCCGACGCGGTCTCCTCGGAAGCGCACAGATTTCCCCAATAGTGGGCCAACTGCTCGATATATGGGATTTCGTCGGCTTGATGAGCTTCGAACAGGCGCTCCAGCCACGCATCCCGCATCGGCTTCCCAGCCTGCGCATGCTCGATAAGCGGAACCATTTCGAAGATTGCGTTGGAGACGGCAGCCCCGATCGAACCGGAAGAGCTGTCCACCTGCTCGAGCGCGGGCGACACCCGTTCGAGAAACGTGATGGCACCCTCAGCCGCGAGCAGCGGATCCTTTTTCGCGACCTTCTTGATCTCGGCAACGGCCTCCTTGATCCTCGCAATCGCGGGTTGCGATCTCCAGCCGAAGGCGTGACGGCGGAATCTCGACTTGAATTCCCAACGGTGGCTTTCGGATTTCGTCATGGTGAGGGGAGAGTGCTCACCGGTCACAGTCCGGCATCCTTCAGGCGCGCGATCAGGCTTGGTTTGCGTGCTTGGGCAGTACGAAATCGATCAAGTTGCGATTGAAATGCAGCAGGGTCGCTCCGGGCCGCCAGGTCACGGAGATCGAAGAGCAGGCGCACCGCCTCATCGTATTCCTTGGGCAGCCGTGTCGTCACGAGGTCGGCGACCTTGAGCCAGAGCTGCGGCTCGCGCCCAGCGATTGAGTCGAGGTGTTGGGCCCGGGCTGCAGCAGCTTCACTTGCGCGCTTGGTCTTCGCCCTGGCCGCTTTCCCGGCCGCAATTTGCGCGCGCGTGCGGCTCCTTTCCTCGGCCGAATGGACCAGATCGCCTGCCGTCCGGGGCGAAGTCGGCTCGCCAACCGGCGTTTCCGGCCGCGCTCGCTCCATGAGGTAGCGGTTCAGTACCTCGGCCGGCAATCCCTTATCAGCGCCCAATACGACTC
Organism: uncultured Opitutaceae bacterium; assembly: GCA_903887455.1. Taxonomy (GTDB): domain Bacteria; phylum Verrucomicrobiota; class Verrucomicrobiia; order Opitutales; family Opitutaceae; genus Palsa-1447. Next base: position 1,895 of record CAISPT010000120.1, read on the forward strand.
GTGCGAGCCATTCGTCCTTGAGCCCGGCAGGCTGAGCGGCCAACCATGCGGCGATTTCAACAGCTTCCAGCGTTTTCTCTGCCAACGGTGCGCTGCGCTCGGCGGCAACCGCCGCCAAATCGCGGTCGATGTGCAGAAAGTCGATCAGACTGTCGAGAGAAGCGCTGAGCCCGCCGAGGCCGGGAGGAACCGGCGGCTCCGGTACATCGGGTCTGCACGCGCCCTGTTGAACGCCCAGCAACCAACCGAGATAAAGCGCTCGGAGGTCGCCACGGGTAAGTTCGGCGCGGACCGCGATAAGCGCCGCCAGTTGGCCGTCCCCCTCCGCCCAATCGCCACCCGGCTCCTCTTCCAAATTGTAAGTAAGTACGCAATGGGCGCCGCTGCGGCGTACCGCGAAGACCTCCCCATCGCAGTAGAGCCGCGTGGTCTCAGGAGAGATGAGCCGTGACGGCAGGCGGAGTTTGAAGGTCCGGATTCCCCAATTTGTGAGGTAGAGGAAGGCGTCGAAATACTTCGCCATCCACGCGTCCGGGTCGCCCTTGAAATCACCCCAGTGGTATTCGTTGACGAAACTTGTCGGCGTGATCCGGGCGCGGGTCGAACAGGCGCGCAAGGCGGCCATCTCGCGGGCATTTAACGGCCGATCGATTGCCTGAAACTCAAAATACTGGTATTCGCTCATCCGCACAAAGGCGGCTGCGATTCGCCTGAAGTGCAAACCGTTATTTGGCTCAACAATTGCGGTCTGAACGACGTTGGAGCACGACCCCTTCGGACGCGCATTACCGGCTTATCCAGAGATATCTGCGCCCGGGGTCCCGAGCATTTTTGCCGATGGCTCTGACGAGGCCTTGTCCGGCAAGCTTGGCCATGTGGGTGCGAACGGTGCGGGTGGCGATGCCAATTTGATCGGCGATTTGCTGCGATGACAGCCCTTCCTTCGCTTTGGGATCGAGCAAAGCACTCCGGATGGCGAGCAGGGGCGGGCTCATTTGAGGTGCCCGGTCTTTCACAAGCGAAATGGTGGCGCGGAAACGAAACGCGAATTCCTCGAATTGGGGTTCCGGGAGCCCAAGTTCACGGCAGTCCGAGGCAGCCCGTTGAATTCCACTTCCCCATTGCTCGATGTAGCTCAGCTCTTTGAAGACTCGGCCAATGACGCGGTTGCGCAGTCTGGACACGCCATGCCGAATGTCCGCCACAGTGAGCCCGGAAAGGAGCATGCCGGGGCTCTCGATCTCGATGCGCTCATCGAAGATCGCTACACGGATCGGGGCGCCTCGCTGCGAATAGTCCGCATGCACGACAGCGTTGACCAGCAATTCGCGAGCGGCACGCAGCGGAATGTTTGACGACCCCGAGCTTTTCAAGCCTTCGACTTTTGTGGTGCGCATCGCATGCTTCTCGATGAATGCGTAGGCAGATACCAAGGAGTTGGGCAGGACGCCCCTGCATTCGATCGAGTCTGCAAGGTGGCTCTTTTCAGAGCCCACGAATCGGCCGCATTGAATCCATGCATCAGGAAACTCATCCTGTGGTAACTTGCCGAAAAGGAGCAGCCCGCCAACTGTCGGCACCAGGCGACGCTGGTGCGGAACGAGCGCGCGCAAAGCTTGCAGACCGGCCCGGTCGAGCGCACGCACGCTGCGGAACAACTCGGAGGCTACTCGGAGGTCGACGGCCTCCGAGTCGATCCGAGGCAATGCCGACTCATCGTATGTCTCGTTGCGGACCATCCGCCGCATTTCTTCGACGAGAGCCGCGTCCGCGCAGCGATTGGTGGAACCGACCCGAACGAATGCGCCGGCTCCAAGCCCAAGACTCTTGAGGTAGTGCGGTTGATTGGGGCTGGGATAGACTTCAACGACGATCACTTGCAACGAACGCCATGTGACAATCTCGATTGCCGGGACTAGACGGGGCAATATCCGGTCGCTAACGAGATTTGCCAGACGTTCTTCCTCCTTGAGGGGATCGGATACACCCAGAACATTCTTTGTGCCGTCTTCGACGCCGATGATAAGAATTCCGCCGGCGGTGTTGGCGAAAGCGATCAAGGCACGGAGCACCTTCTCGGGGGAAGAAAGATCGCGCTTGAATTCAAGCGTCTTGCCTTCCGGCTGGGTCAATAGGTGCGCCAAGTCCATACCCGGAATGGGACTAGGAGGGGGCAACGATGTCAACACCTCCTAGTTGAAATCCTAGTCATTCTTGCCTCAACCTAGCCGTGATGACGTGCAACCAAAGGCATGGAAACGCCTACATCTCTCCACACAAACAGCCAGCTACGCGTATGTGTTTCGTCAGAAATCGTCTTAGTCTATCGAGCTGTGAGGTTGCCATAAGGTTGCCAAAAAGAAGGTTTCTGCCTTCACTTTTCTGCCGGTATGTGCATTCTATTTCTTGTTCTAAGAAATTAACCCTCAACTAAGTCCGCGCAATCTCCCGACTTAGCATTTGAGCCGAATGGCGGTTCGAGTCCCGTTGGCCGCCCCATTTTAGCCCTGATTCTCAGCGGCTCTTACGAGTGAGGTGCCCCGAAGAGGGCTTTTCCTGGATCTTCCCGCCTAGAATTGCCCGCGTGCAACGGCGCCTGAGGCACGCGGGTGACCGGGAAATTCGATGATTGCCTTAGCGAAGGCACTTGGACAGCCAGACTTCATGCGTACATGCGTTCGCCGCCTCGGCACGCTCGCCACCCTGAGCGTCTGGTTCACCGCCGCCACGTTCGCCCAGGAGGCCCCGCCCCCGATCGAAGGGGGCGAAGCGGCGCCCCCCAAGCCGGAGCACGCCGTGAAGGCCGACGCGAACATCGCAACAGCCCCGGTCAAGGAGACGAGCGCGGTGACCCACCACTCCATCACGGTGGGCGGAAAGCCGATCGCCTACGACGCGACGGCCGGCACCCTCACGCTTCGCGACTACGAGGGGAAGCCCGCGGCAAGCATGTTTTACGTGGCCTACGTCGTCCCGGGCGGGGCGGGCGATCACAGTCGTCCCGTCACCTTCTTCTACAACGGGGGCCCGGGTTCGGCGAGCGTGTGGCTGCACATGGGGAGCTTTGGCCCGGTCAGGATCGTGACTGCCGCCCCCGAATCGACACCCGGGCCGCCCTTCAAGCTGGAGGCGAACGAGGACACGCTCCTTGGAAAGTCGGACCTGGTCTTCCTCGACGCCATCGCCACCGGCTATTCCCGGACTCTGGGCGACACGAAGGAGGACAAGTTCTGGGGAGTGGACTCAGACATCGACGCCTTCGCGCGCGCAATCACGCGCTACGTCACGTTGAACGACCGGTGGAATTCCCCGAAATTCCTATTCGGCGAGTCGTATGGAACGCCACGCTCCGCCGGGCTCGTGTACGCGCTGCAAACCAAGGGCATGCAGTTCAACGGCGTCACCCTCCTCTCCTCGATCCTCAACTTCGGCACCCGCAGCCGCGGATTCGACAGGAGCTTTGTGAGCTATCTACCCACCTATGCCGCAGCGGCGTGGTATCACGGAAAGATCAAGCCCAAGCCGGCGGATCTCGAGGCCTTCCTCCGCGAGGTGCGGGCGTATGCGGCCGGACCTTACCTCCTGGCGTTGGACAAGGGGCAGGACCTCCCGGACGGCGAGGCTGAGAGCGTAGCCGAGCGTGTGAGCGCCTACACGGGCCTGTCCGTCGCGTTCCTGAAGGAGAATCACCTCAGGGTCCCGCCGGCCAGGTTCCGAAAGGAGCTGCTTCGCGACGAGCATCGCACTGTGGGCCGGTACGATTCCCGGTTTGTCGCCATCGACGAGGACGACGCAGGGGAGGTCCCGGAGACCGACCCCTCATCAAGCTACTCAGCCGGGCCATTCGTAGCCGCGTTCCACAACTACGTCACGACCCAGCTCAATTATCACACCGACCTCGAGTACCGGCTCCGCGCAGTCGACGCCAACAAGAAATGGGATTGGCACCACAAGGCGCCCGCGGACACCGAGCCACAGACCGACATAGACTTGGCCCTGGATTTGGCGGCCGCGCTCCGCGGAAATCCCCATCTTCAACTCCTTTCCCTGAACGGGTGGTATGACATGGCGACCCCTTTCTTCCAGACCGAGTACGACCTAGGGCACATGTTTCTAGATCCGTCACTGAGGGAGCATGTCCACCTTTCCTACTATCCCTCCGGACACATGGTCTATCTGAACCCCGAGGCCCTAAAGCTCATGAAGGCGGACGTCACGCGATTCTACGACCTGGCCGCGCCGCAGGCGCCCTGAGCACCACAAAGGCCCCGACTCGGCCGACTGTCCTGATCATTTATGGGAAGCACTACGGTAGCGGGCCGCAGCTCGCGCGCGCACGATTTACCGCAGCAATTAATTACCTGACGACCGAATCGCGTCATAGAGTTCCGGCGGCCGCGCCATTTAGCCCAGAGCTCGTATTTACAGAGGGGCCATCGCAGAATGAGCACTGCAACGAGTGGGCTTGGGCCCCGAATTGAAAGGGGCGTCGGGCCGGCCGCTATCCACTCCCACGGCGGCAAGACATCCCGGTCGGGCGTCGCTAGGTTGAGCGCGCCTTTCCATCGCGCAAAGTGCTCGCGCTATACAGGATAGTGCCAGTTCCGGGGTGATCCTACGCTCAAGTCCGCCCCTTTAGTGACGATAATGTCACCTATCGTCTGCTTCTGTTCGGCCGATCTTTCCCCCTTCCAAGCAAGGGGTTAAGCCCGTCCTTCGATGCGGAATCCGCAAAAACATTCCCCCATGAGCCCTACCCAATCCGGCGGAAGCCGCTCGTCGAACTCCCACGCTCCGGCAGGAATGACCATACGCTCGCGCATGCTGCTCGTATGCTTGGTTCCCCTGTGCGCGTTGGCCGTGAGCATGCTTGCCTCCGTTCTCGGAAGCCGGATGTCGTCAAAAACCATCCAAACGGTGACGAAAGTGAGCGCCCCGATGGCTGACCTCGTCCGGGAGATGCAGAAGGACGTGATGCACATCCAGGACGCCTATACCGACCTCTCAGCCATCCGGAAAAAGGAAGAGATGGGCGAGTCTTTCGCCGAGGCCGAGAGGCACCACCAGTCCTTCCTACAGGGCCTTGCCCAGCTCCGCGCGCAGGCGGGAGGCGACAGCGCCCAACTCCAGCGCCTCGGTGTCCTTGAAACAGACATCGGCGCCTACATGACGGCGGGCCAGGAGATGGCCACGGCCTATGTGAACCAGGGCTCGGAGGCCGGAAACGCGATCATGGGAAAATTCGACAAGGCGACGGACGAGCTCTCGGCCGCGCTTGAGCCGATCGTCAAGGAGAACCTCGACGCCCTCCATGACGGACTCCAGACGAACGCCCGGCAACAGGAGCAAATCAGCACGGTCGTGCTCATCGTGGGGCTCGCGCTAATTCTCCTGAGCGCTGCCATCGCCCTCCACACGATCCGGCGGACAACCCAAGTCCTTATGGGCATAGCGGGCCCGCTTGAGGACGGCGCGCACCTCGTCTCCCAGGCCTCAGAGCAGGTTTCCCGCGGCAGCCAGTCGCTGGCCGAGGTCTCGAGCCAGCAGGCCGCCAGTCTTGAGGAATCAAGCGCCGCCCTTGAGGAGGTCACCTCAATGACCAAGCGCAACTCCGACCATGCGATTAAGGCAAAAGAGCTGGCAGCTCAGACTCGCGCCGCGGCCGACACAGGCTCCTCGGACATGGGCCAAATGAAGGAGGCGATAGACGCCATCAACCTTTCTTCCACCGAGATTGCCAAGATCGTGCGGACGATCGACGAAATTGCTTTCCAGACCAACATCCTCGCTCTGAACGCCGCCGTCGAGGCCGCGCGGGCGGGCGAGGCAGGCGCTGGATTCTCGGTTGTCGCCGAGGAGGTGCGAGCCCTCGCCCAGCGCTGCGCCCAGGCCGCCAAGGAGTCGGCGGGAAAGATCGAGGACTCGGTGAGCAAGAGCGAACGAGGGGTGGCTCTCTCCAAGAAAGTCGGGGAGTCGCTCGGGGTCATCCTCGAGCGCGCCCGCCAGGTCGACGCCCTGGTCGCAGAGATCGCGACGGCCTCCCGCGAGCAGACCACCGGCATCGGGCAGGTGAATGCCTCGGTGGCCGAGATGGACAAGGTCACGCAGGCGAACGCGGCGAACGCTGAGGAGACCGCCTCCGCCGCCCAGCAGCTTCACGCGCAGTCCCTCTCGCTCAACTCCGCCGCCGAGCAGCTTGAGCGGTTTGTCGGCGTGTCCTCGAAGGGCCCGGTGGCCCGACCGGTTCCGCGGCAGGCCGGAGCGCCGCGGCAGAAGTCAAAAATTACGATGGTAGCGAACGGCAACGGACGCGGGCGTCCGGTCGCGGAGCCTTTCGCCCATGCCGCAAGCCCTTCGGACTTCTTCAAGGACGACTAGGCCGTGGGGTGAGTCGAGGAATGGACACGAACGATGCCCACAATTCCCCTCCAGGCACGGCTCGGCAGGCGGCCGCCACTGCCCCTTGCCATTGCGGTTGCCCGGTCCTGGCAGGGCACGCTGGCTCGTTGGGCTGCCCTGGCCGCCCTGATGGGTTTTGCAGTCCCAGCGAAGGCCGACGAGGCGAGCCAATCCCCGGCTTCCGTGTCGGCATCGTATACCGCCGAGGATCTGACCGTGGCCGAGGGCGGGATCCGGCGTGGCTCGGCGTTCAGGGGGCTGGCCGAGGCCTGCCTTCAAGTTGACCTTTCACGGTTAGGGGCGGGCGCGGGCTCAAAGCTCTCGATGAGCGTGCTCGACCCCAGCGGCGATGACGTGAGCGCGGACTATGCCGGCGACCTCCAGGGTGCCAGCAACATCACGACCTACAACCACATCCTTCTCTACGAGCTCTCGCTGTCCGGGTCGTTCGCGGACGGAAGGGTGAAAGTGAAGGCAGGCCGACTGCTTGCCGACTGCGACTTCGCCGTGACCGACAGCAGCTCGGCGCTGCTGAACAGCAGCTTCGGGTGGCCGACATTCATATCAGCCAACACCCTGAACACGGGACCCGCCTTCGACCGAAGCGCCCTCGGCCTCTACGCGCAGATCGAGTTCTCGCGCGGCTACGCCCTCCGGGTTGGCGTCTACGACGGCGACACCTTCGATTCGACCAGCGGCGACCCTTCCCGTCATCCCGATGGCCTGAACTTCAAGCTTAGCCGGAGCCAGGGGGCGTTTGCCATTGCGGAGCTCGATGTGACACGACCGTCGGCCCCGGGCTCGGACCCGACCGGGGTGCTTAAGATCGGCGTTTGGGCCCATTCCGCTTCCTTCCGCGACCAGTGCACCACCGGCAAGTGCCACCGTGGCAACGGCGGCGTCTATGCGGCCGGGGAGCTGCCGCTGTGGTCGAAAGCTGTCCCGGGCGGCCCTGCCGTGCAAAGCCTCACCGCGTTTGGCAGGGCAGGAGCCAGCCCGAGCGACCGAGACCGTGTCTCCCTGGCGGTGGAGGCGGGCCTCTGCGCAAAGGGCTTGGTTCGCGGCCGCGGCGACGACCTGCTAAGTCTTGGCGCCGGCTTCGCGGGGATTAGCAGCTACGCCCGGGAGGCCGCCAAGCTGAGCGGTGCGGCCGCTCTCGCCTCACATGAACTGGCCGTCGAGGCCAACTACGAGGCCTCCATCGGCGGCCACCTCATGGTAGTGCCCGATGTCCAGTGGATCCGGCACCCTGGGGCGGTTTCAGGCCGAAGGGACGTGCTGCTGTACGGCCTGAGGACCCAGGTCAGCTTCTAGGCCAGAGGCCGCGATCGCCGCAGGCCCGCGCGGCACGGTCGTCACTTCACCGGCGAAAGCCCGTCGATCCGCTCGAAGTAGCCGACGGCCCAGTCCGTCCCGGTGCCGGCGTACTGCTCCCAGGCGTAACGCGACTTGATCTTTTCCTTCAGGGGCAGGAACCGCTCGTTCAGGTGGTCGTTGTCCTTCTGCATCCACAGGACGTAGCGCACGTCGTTCTTGATCAGCCATGAGAGCGGGTCGTCGATCTTGCCCTGGTAGAACTTGGTGATGTCTGCCAGGCGCGTGTTCACGTCCATCCGGTTCTCGCGCCAGATGCCCTCCTGGACCGGCCAACCGAGCAGGCACTGCTTGTTGGCGAAGACCGCGACGATCGTCGCGTCGGTGTTGGCATGCGTCAGGTTGCTGTCGATGCAGATCCCGTCAGGGCGGGTCTTCAGCGAGCTGATGATGTCGCGGATCGTGTAGTCGCTCGTGATCCAGTAGGTGCCGTCAATCTTGCCTAGGCTGCCCTTGGGGGTCTCGACGAACTGCCGGCCATAGTCGTAGACCTGGACGCAGGGCGCCAGGATAACGAGAAGCGAGCCGTAGCGGGCAAGCCGGCTGCGTGAGCCCAAGTTGACGGCCCCCAGCGTCAGGACGCCGCCCGCATAGATCCAGCCCCACCACTTGAGCGTGCTGTTGAAGCGCTCCCAGGTTCCCCCGTTCACGTCGTGGTTGTAGACGAGCTCGGTCCCGACCAGAAGGACGAGCCAGAGGCCGCAGAAGAACCAGCTCAGGCCCCGGCGCTCGCGGTTGAGGAGGGAGAGCGCCATCAGGCAAACGAGGGGCCAGAAGATCGTGAGCCACTCGACGAGGGTCGCGTGGTCCCCGCTCCGCGTGAGGCGGAGCGCGGTGGAATGCGCGGTCGGCTGCTGCATGAAGCCAACGAGGAAGGGGTAGCAGAGGGCCGTGGCGATCCCGGCGCCCACGATCACGGGCAGGAGACTCTCGCGGTCCCTAGAAAGGAGCCGGTAGGCGACCCAGCCGAGGACGAGCGCCGTCTGAAGGGGGAAAACCCAGGTGTTGCCGATCAGGCTCAGCGGGATGGTGGCCCCGAGGAATGCGTGGAGAATCCAGCGCTGCCGGGGACTTCGCTCGCCGTCCAGCGTCGCAAGGAGGAGGAGCGAGAACGCCAGGATCAGGAAGCCCGTCAGCGGGGGGTGGAACTCGCCCTTGGCGATGATGTAGCTGAGAGGCTCGACCGGCAGCTCGACCGGATTCCTCCCCGGCGTGTACATCATCGAGTCGAGCAGCTTGCCGAACCCGGTCCTAAATTCAGGGGCCCAGACCATGCCGAGGTACCGCACCATCTCCAGGGGCTGGAGGTAGGACTTCATCGAGAGGTGGATCACCACCGCCAGCCCGCAGCCCCCGAGCATGAGCGCCGAGGTGATCACCCACCCTGAGGCGCGCCACGAGCTCAGCCTGCGCGCGGCGCAGTAAACGGCCGAGGCAATGAACCCGGAGATCAGGCAGTAGGAGACCTGGTAGCAGATCGCCGGCTCGAACCCAAACCACCGGCCAAGAAGGGCCGAGGCGTAGAACTGGAAGCTATAGTAGAAATCGGCCTTGAACGGAGGCATCCACCGGTCCGTCGGGGGAAGCACCGAACCGGTGATGTAGTCGTTGATGAAGGCAAGGTCCGGTATCCGCTCCTCGAAGAGATCGATGTCGGGGAACGTGTACCTCCAGACGAGGCAGTACAGGAGCCCTGTCCCAAAGACGGCCTCGACGACCCAGTTGCTGCGGATGACCGACCTGTCCCTCCAGATCAGCCACGCAGAGACCGCCGTGCTGAAGGGCATGAACACAAGACGCGGGCCAAAGCCGTGGAAGTGCTCGACAAAGAAGAACAGGAGGCAGAACCCGAGGAGGCTCGCCAGACGGGAGACCGGGTAGTCCCTCACCACGCGGTCGCAGAGCAGCGCCAGCCCGACAAGATTAACCCAGATGAGGCCGAAGCTTATCAGCAGGAGAAGCGGCGTCATGAAGCGATGTTAGTCGGGTTCGGCAGCGCCCGAGCGCAATTGAACCGCAATAACAATGCAACACCTCTATATAGCGACAGGGCCCGGATCCCGCCGCGGGGACGGGCCCCGTGGCGCCCGCTCAGGAGACGAGCGAGAGCCTGCGGCCGGGGACCTCCGTATCGAAGGCGAGGAATGCGCCGCAGGTCTCGCAGACCAGGAGCTCGTCAGCCGGCCCCGGCGAGAAGGACGTCGGCAGCTTCACGTAGCAGCCGTTGCAGACCCCGTTGTGAACCTGGACGACGGCCTTGCACTCCCTCCTCGCGAGGTCGTCAAAGTGGGCGAGGATGAGAGGGGGCACCTCCGAGCGAAGGCGGACGACGGACGCCTTCTGCTCCGGCGTGAGGCGGCCCTCGCTGCGCGCGAGGCGCTGCAGCGTGGAAAGGCGTTCAAGAAGGTCGGTGTTTTCCATGGTTCGGGTGGTAGCGCCCCACTCCGGGCCCCTGCTGGGGTTCGGGGAAAGGCAGGTTGGCTTGCCGGTTAGCCGGCTTGAAAGAGCGGGAAGGAGCGGCGTCACGCACGGGCCGCCTTAACCCGGTCGGCGGTCATCGGAAGCTCCAGCATCCTGACGCCGGTCGCGTCGAAAATGGCGTTCGCGATCACGGCACCCATGACGATCACGGCGGGCTCGCCGCCGCCCTGGGGGGCGAGCTGGTTATTGTCGACGAAGAGCGTCTCGATCTTGGGCATCCAGGAGAAGCCCGGGATCTTGTAGGTGTCGAAATTCTCATCGAGCACGCGGCCCCCCGAGAAGCTGACCTCCTCCGAAAGGGCGTACCCGAGCCCCATCATGATGCCACCCTCCATCTGAAGGCGGGCGCCTGTCGGGTTCATCACGACTCCCATGTCCTGCACGCACAGGACGCGCTTGACGGCCACCGAGCCGTCGGCCGCGACATCGACCTCGGCCATCGTGGCCACGTACGTGCCGGCGTCGCTCGCGCAGGCGACGCCGTACCCGCGCCTGCTGGGGGCCGCGGCGGGGCGCCATCCGAACGCATCGGCCGCAGTCCTGAGCACGCGGGCCATCCTCGAATCGGACAGGTTCCTGAGCCGGAACTCCAGAGGATCCACCCCGGCGGCGGCGGCCATGACGTCGATCTGCGACTCCCGCGCGAACGTGTTGGCGCTGTTGCCCGGCCCCCTCCAGGCCCCGGTCGGGAACGGGTGCCCTCCGGGCGGTCCCCTCAGGTCGGTGACGTGGACACGGGTGCGGTGGTTCGGCACGGAGTAGAACTGCTCTGATCCGCGTCCCCCCGCGTAGTACTCGTTGTAGTCCCAGAAGGTCATCCGGCCGTCGGGGCCAATGCCCGAGGAGACCTTGACCAAGGCCGCGGGCCTGAACCAGTCGTAGAAGAATTCCTCCTGCCTGCTGAACATCACCTGGACCGGGCAGCCCGCCTCCTTGGAAAGGCGCGCGGCCTCGACCGCCTGGGCGTTCATCGCCTTGCCCCCGAACGCGCCCCCGACAAAGGGGACGATGACCCTTACCTTCTCTGGCGCGAATCCCAGCGCGTCGGCAATCTCGTCCCTGGCGCCGAAGGGGTTCTGCGTCGAAGCCCAGACCGTCGCCTTGCCGCCGCGCACGTCAGCAAGCGCCGCGTGGGTCTCCATCGCCACGTGGGCCACATACGCGTTGAGGTAGGTGTTCTCGAACCGGCGGGACGACCGCGCCTGCCCCTCAGCGATGTCGCCCCCGGAGGCCACGATCCTGCCCTCGGGGGCCTTTGAAAGCAGGTGCGCGTAGATGGTCTTCCCGTCCAGGGCGGACTCCTTGGCGTCAAACTCGGCCCTAATCGCCTGGACGGCCTGCTCCGCGACATCGGGAAGCTCGTGGAGAACCGCGACCACGTCGCCCACCCTTACCACGCGAATGCCGCGTATGGCCTCGGCCTGCGCCGTGTCCAGGCTCTTGAGCGTCGCGCCGTGAGCGGTGGGCCTCAGGATTCGTGCGTAGAGCATGCCCGGCAGGCGGATGTCGGCCGAGTATTTAGCCTGGCCGGTCACCTTGGCCAGCGAGTCCTTCCGCGGCACCTGCTTTCCCATAAGCGAAAACCGCGAGAATTCCTTGATCGAAGGGATGATCTTGAGCGTCCTCTCGATCCTTCTTCCCTTGGCCAGGGCACCGTAGCCCACCCGCACCGAGGGGTTATCCCTGTCGGTGATGACACCGTCCTTGGCCTGGAGACGCTCCACCGGAACCCCGAGCTGCTCGCTGGCCAGCTGTAGGAGCACGCCCCGGGCCTCGGCCCCGGCGGCGCGGAGCGCGGGACCAAAGAAGCGGACCGTGTTCGAACCCCAGGTGCCCTGGTCGTAGGGGCACAAGTCGGTGTCGCCCATGACCAGCTCCACCGCATCGTAAGGCGCGTCCAATTCGTCCGCCAGCATTTGGGCGAGCACTGTCGAGGGCCCCTGCCCCATCTCGATCTTGCCCGTAAACCCGGTCACCTTCCCGTCCTCGCCGATCCGGATGAAGGCGTTGAAGTCCCGGGGCAGGTCGCGCCGCTCGGGCCGGGCGCCGGCGGGCTTCTCTATGCCCTCCTGGGCCCCAATCAGATCCCAGAGCGAGAAATAGACCACGATTCCTCCCGCCATCCTGCGGAGGAACTGGCGGCGGGTCGGAAGGGTCGGCGAGGCTCCGCTCATCCCGCACCCCCTCGCATTGCCGCCGCCGCGGCCGCCACGGCGCTCACGATCCTCGGATGGGCCCCGCAGCGGCAGAGGTTGTGCTCCATCGCGTGGAGGATCCGCTCGGCAGAGGGGTTCGGCTCGGAGCGCAGGAGGCCCACGGCCTCCATCACCATGCCCGGGGTACAGTACCCGCACTGAAGCGCATCGGCCTCAATGAAGGCCTCCTGGACGGGATGCAGCCTGCCGTCTGTTTCGAGGCCCTCGATCGTCGTGACCTCCCTGCCCTTCAGGTCGCGGACCCGTTTCTGGCAGGACCTCACGGGCTTGCCGTCGACCAGCACCGTGCAGGCGCCGCAGTGGCCCTCCCCGCAGCTGTATTTGGTGCCGGTGAGCCCGAGCTCGGTTCGGAGGGCCCACAGCAGGCGGCGGTCCCCGTCGACGTCGAGGTGGACCGCGACCCCGTTGACACTGAATGAAACGGAATCCGACACGATTGGGGAGAGTATAGCCCACCCGGGCGGGGGCTCTGGTCCTCCGTTGCCGAAAATGCCGCAGATCTTGCTGCCCCTTACAAGTGGCTCCGCCCCAATGGGGTGCCCACGCCTTCTAGTGAGATTCTGCGAAGCTAGTGATGGAGTGCCACTCCATCACCTCGAGGATAAGGGTGCCCTCCGTTCGCTGCACGATCCGCTCCAGGCTGTTCCAGGTGCGGCAGAACGAGATCTGCTTCCGGCTCGATTCGAGGACGTGCTCCATCTCCCGGTAACGCGCCACGCGACGGTGCAGGTCGTGAACCGAGATGAGGGAAATGCAGGCCGCAGCGACCACCGGCAGCGAGATCGGCAGGAAATAGTACAGCAGCTGCTGGCCCCTTTCGGGAAGGTGGACCAGGTCTAGCGCATAGGCTGCGGTGCACAGGATCGCGAGCACGGTGGTGATCCAGAAGCCCATCCTCAGGCGCACCAGCTGCGGGAGCGCCCGGTCGAGGCGGCGGCGGTAGTAGCCAAGCTGGTCGTCGACCCGGTTCTCAAGGTAGTTCGCCTTGAACTCCTCCATCGGCACCGGCTGCGCGGCCGAGGAGCGAAGGTGAAGGACGTGGAGCGAGCGCATGAGCGGCCGGAATTCCGGGATATCGAGCTCCTGGAAGAGCGGCGCCTTGCGGGGAAGGCCCCAGGTGGCGAGGGCCGACCTGGCGATCTCGGCGGCCAGGCGGCAGCGCACCCACTGGTGGTGGGCCCCCGTGTAGCGAAGGATGAGGGCGACGCCGAGCGCCGAGGCCAGGCACAGGAGCTTGACCCAGGGCAGGGCCGAGACGTGCCACTCGAAGGCGAGGCCCGCCGCGGCTACTAGCGTCGCCAGCACGTGGAGGATCACGGTCCCGGCGATGAGCCGCCTGAACTGGGGGGCCCCGCGGCTCGCCGCATGGTCGACCTTGCGCTGGAAGCGGTCGATGGCGACAAGCTCGGCAGGTTCCCTGGGGAAGCCGTCCTCTGGCCCGGGGGCCGCCGCCAGCTTGTTAAAGTCGGCGAGGTTGTGGTCGGCACGGGCGAACGCCTCAAAGTTCTCCCGGCGCGCCTCGAACGACGCGGCGTCAATGAGGACCAGCGGCTTTCCGAGCTCCCTGGCGTAGGCGATCACGTCGGCGGTGCCGCCCTTGCCGCGGGCCGGCTCGCCGTCCCAGAGGACCATCAGCACGTCGCACTCGTTGACCGTCTCCATGCCGCAGTCCAGGTAGGCATCCTCCCGGGAGCCGTTCTCGGTGATGACCCGCACGTGTTCCGACTTGGCCAGAAGCCCCTCGGCCAGCGCCCAGTCGGCCTCGGAGAAGTCGGCCCTGAACTCGGCGGCTGGAAGAGGCAGGAGGGTGTGCCACGAGAGGCCCTTCTCGATCGCCTGCTGGGCGAAAATCATATCGCCTCCGACGGCGACCGAGGAGAGCGCGATCCATTCGCCTGAGCCATCGGACCCGAGGGCCACTAGGGCCCGGCCCACCGCGGCGGCGGCCTCGGCCGGCCGGTTCACCTGCCGATGGCCGGAAAAGCCTACGACATGGAACAGCGGCAATGGGGTTGATGCGCTCATCTGGGCCGCCGATGGCACCGTCGCCCGCCGCGCTCGTCAATTCCGATTGCGGCACGGGCCCCCGATTCCCGGGCGGGACTAGAGGTTCGGGGACGTCGAATAGAGGAGGTTGTGAACGACAGAGAGCATGCTGTCGGCCGTGAAAGGCTTCAGGAGAAAGGCGTTCGCGAAAGACCGCGGGCCCTTCGCCGACTTTCCAGGCTGCACGCCGCTCACGGCCAGGATGGGGTGGTCGGGGTTCACCTCCCGCGCCATCGCCGCCATGCCCGCCCCGCCCAGGTTGGGCATGTCCATGTCCATGATCACGAGGCTGATCTCCCCGCCCCTGGCCTTCACGAGCGCCAGGGCCTCGGCCCCGTCGCTGGCCACCGGGACCCGCTAGCCGTTGCGGGTCAGGATGGCCGAGGTCGTCAGGCGGATGAGGGGGTCGTCGTCCACAACAAGAAACAGCTCCCCGTTGCCGCGGGGGGCCTGCGCCGCGGCGGCCTCGGCCTTCATGGCGCCCTCCGATGGGGGAAAATACGCCCGGAAGGTGGTGCCCTTCCCGAGGACGGTGTGCACCGTGATGAACCCGGCGTGGCTCTCGACGCAAGCTATAGACCCCAGAACTCCGCTGATTTCGGCAGCGCCCCCCCCTTAAGTTAAGATTTCGTAGAGATTCCGGGAAGGACTTGAACCCGGCGAGACGACCCCTGCACCATGGGCCCCCACCCGTGATCACACCGCAAGCAAGCCCCGTCCCCCGATCGGCCGCACGGCGCGCGGCAGCCGCGACGGCGCTCCTCTGCGCCGCCGCTCTCGGGCGGGCCGAGGGTGAGACGGGGCCGGCCCCGGGCGCTTGGAGCCTCCACGAGCAGGAGACCCTGATCGACCAGTGGCACCCGTCGTTCGACGCGCCCTACAGCGGGACAAACAGCTTCCTTGCGGTCCCCGAGGACGACAGGAGCTTCTCCTTCACGCTCTTCCTGGGCCGGTCGCTCTGGAAAGGGGCCGAGCTCTACTTCAACCCCGAGGTCCTCCAGGGCCACGGCCTGAGCAGCACGCTAGGGATCGCGGCATATCCCAATGGCGAGGCGGGCAAGGCCGCGTTCGCCAACCTCCACTACAACACCTCGCGGCTTTTCCTGCGGCAGACCATCGGCCTCGGCGGCGGGACCGAGAAGGTCGAGGATGACGAGAACCAGGTTGCCGGCGCACGCGACGCGAACCGCCTTACCCTCTCCGCAGGCAAGTTCTCGGCGAGCGACTTCTTCGACGACAACGCCTACAGCCATGACGCGCGCGGCCAGTTCCAGAACTGGGCGCTCATCGACTCCGCGGCCTGGGACTTCCCGGCCGACGTGCTCGGGTACACCGCCGGCTTCGTCGCGGAGCTTGAGCTCGCGGGTTCCGCGCTCCGCTACGGGGCCTTCATGGAGCCCAGCCAGGCCAACGGCCCCACGCTCGACAGCCGCGTGCTCAAGGCCTGGGGCCAGATCGTGCAGGTTGACAAATCGTATACGGCCGGGGGACGGACGGGAACGCTCCGCGCCTTCGCGTTCTGGAACCGGGCCGACATGGGAAGCTACAGGGAAACGCTCGCGGACCCCACCGCGGACCACGACATCACCCGGACGCGCTCCTACCGCTCAAAGGTCGGCTTCGGCGCGAGCTGGGACCAGGAGGTGGCTCCTGGACTCGGGGCGTTCGCAAGGCTGAGCTGGAACGACGGACGCACGGAGACCTGGGCCTTCACCGAGATCGACAGCTCGTTCGCCGTCGGCCTGAGCCTAGCCGGCGTGAGGTGGCACCGCCCCGACGACGTCTTCGCCCTGGCCGGCGTCGTGAACGGCCTTTCCGGCGCGCACAGGGACTATCTGGCCGCAGGCGGTCTCGGCATGATCCTCGGCGACGGCCGGCTTAACTACGGGCCCGAGCAGGTGACCGAGCTCTACTACCGGGTGAAGCTCTGCCCCTGGCTCTTCATCACCCCGGACTTCCAGTTCGTCCGCAACCCGGGCTACAACCGCGACCGCGGGCCCGTGCCGGTGTACGCCGTGCGGGCCCACGTGGCCTTCTAGGGCGCAGATCCTATCCCCCGAGCCTGACAATCCCCTCAAACTCGGAGCGGGTGAGAGGCATGACCGAGAGGCGGGTGTGCCGCAGGAGCGGAACCTTTGTGAGTGAGGCCTCGGCCCTGATCGCGGTGATCGGGACCGGGCGGGCGAGAGGCCTGACGGCCTCGAGCTCGACCGACACCCAGGCGGGTTCGTTCGCCGTCGGGTCCGGATAGGAGGGCTTCGAGACGCGCGCAATCCCCACGACCTCCTTCGGCCCCCCGCTCGCGTAGAAGAGGACCTGGTCTCCCTCGGCCATGAGCTTGAGGTTGTTCCTCGCCTGGTAGTTCCGGACACCGTCCCACGAGGTGCGCCGGTCCTTGACGAACGTCGCCCATGCGTAGCTCTCGGGCTCCTGCTTCACCAGCCAGTATTGGGTCTTCATCGTGCGGTAGGGCCCCAGAGTGGAGCCTGTCGCGCCTTGGGAATCAAGGGGGACCTTTGGCGTTGCGCCGGTCTTCCCCGGTCGGGCACGCTCGGACCGCCTCTCCATGGCACGCCTTACCATAACGACAGCCTTCGGGACCTGCGCGGTCGAGTGGAACCCGTCGGGCATTATCCGCTTCGAGCTTCCGCCCGAGACCGGCCGCGGTCCGGCCGGGGCCGAGGCGCCCCCCTGGGTCCAAAGCGTCGCACGGAAGGTGACGCTCCACCTCGGCGGGATGCTCCAGGATTTCTCCGACTCGCGGCTGGACTGGTCGATCGTCTCCGCATTCCAGGCCGAGGTCTACCGGCAGACCCAGTCGATTCCCCCGGGGCACGTCCGCAGCTACGGCGAGGTCGCCCGAGCGATCGGCCTCGGCCCTGAATCGGCGCGCGCCGTGGGTGTGGCCCTGGCGACCAACCCCTGGCCCCTCCTCGTTCCCTGCCACCGGGTGGTCTCGGCCCGCGGACGGATGACCGGATTCTCGGCTCCGGGCGGAATCCGCACGAAGACCCGGCTCCTCGCGCTCGAGGGCGCGGAGCTGCTCTCTGAGTAGTACTACGATCCGGCGGCGTTAAAAATCTTTGAATCAAGGGCTTCGGAGCCACCACCCGCCCAAAATGGACGGCTTTGGCGTTGCCTCGGTTCACCCGGGCCTGTGAGCATCCCCCGCCGCGTGCCTCCCGCTTCCGCCTCCACACCCGCCGTGCCCTCCCCTACGCCAGAGCTGGTTTTGGTCGTGCCCGTCTACAACGAGCAGGACGCCGTCGTGGAGGTCCTTCGCGAGTGGCGGGCCGAGCTTTCGCGGACGGTCGGCGACGGCAGGTTCCTGATCCTGGTGGTCGACGATGGCTCCCGGGACGAGACGCCGGCGCGGCTTGCCGCGCTGTCCTGGCCCGAGCTTAGGGTCCACCGCCACTCGAACCGCGGCCACGGACAGAGCTGCCTGGTCGGCTACATCGAGGCGCACCGGATGGGCGCCACCTTCATCTTCCAGATCGACTCCGACGGCCAGTGCGACCCGGCGGGGTTCGCCGCGGTGTGGGCCCTCAGGGAGAAGGCGGCCTCGGTCTACGGGCGACGGGTGACGCGCGACGACGGCCTGGCGCGCCGCGTGATCAGCTCGATCCTCAGGCTCTCGCTCAAGGTGGCCCGGCGCACACGCCTGAACGACACCAACGTCCCGTTTCGCCTCTACCGGGCGCCGCTCGCGGCCGCCGCCGCCGCGCGGATTCCCGCCGACTTCAACCTGGCCAACATCGCGATGGCGCTCCTCCTCGAGCCGGAGGGGTTCCTCGAGGTGCCCATCCATTTCCGCGACCGCATCGGCGGGGAGGCGGCCGTCAGGCTCTGGGGCTTCGCGCCCAAGGCCCTGCGGTTGCACCGCGACCTGTTTCGTCTAGGCCACTAGGGGATGCGCGACCGTTACGACTACCTGATCGTGGGTGCCGGGCTCTCGGGCCTGGTGCTCGCCGAGCGCCTGGGTTCGCTCGGGCGCTCCTGCCTTGTCGTCGAGCGACGCAACCACATTGGCGGCAACTGCCACGACCGCCGCGACAAGAACGGACTCTTTTACCACGTCTACGGTCCGCACTACTTCCGGACAAACTCGGAGCTCGTGCGGGCCTACTTGAGCCGCTTCACGGACTGGACCGACGCCAAGTACCGGGTGAACGTCTTCACGCGGGGCCGGTTCTGGAGCTTCCCGATCAACCTGGGGACCTTCCGCCAGTTCAGCGGCAACCCCGCCGCGACCGAGGCCGACTTCAAGGGCTACCTGGAGCGGAGCGCGCTGCCGATCGCCTCGCCCGCCAACTCGAAGGAGGCGATCCTCTCGGCCGTGGGGCCGGAGCTCTACGAACTCTTCTACCGGGGCTACACCGAGAAGCAGTGGGGACGTCCGGCCGAGGCTCTCGACGCGTCGGTCTGCCGCAGGATCCCGATCCACCCCGGGCTCGACGAGCGCTACTTCAAGGACGAGTTCCAGGCGCTCCCAAGGGACGGCTACCAGCCGATGTTTGAGAGGATGCTCGAGGCCTCAAAGGCGGAC
The DNA here is from genome assembly GCA_903887455.1 of uncultured Opitutaceae bacterium. Taxonomy (GTDB): domain Bacteria; phylum Verrucomicrobiota; class Verrucomicrobiia; order Opitutales; family Opitutaceae; genus Palsa-1447. The sequence goes on from CAISPT010000120.1 coordinate 20,960, forward strand.
CTGAGGCTTGAGACTGACTACCGGGACGTCGTGAAGGGGGTCCCGCACGGCCACCTGATCTACACCGGGCCGATCGACGAGTACTTCGACTGCCGGTACGGCCCCCTGCCCTACCGGACGGCGCGCTACGCTCTTGAGGAGATCGACGCCGCCAATGTGCCGGCCGGGGGCTTTGTCCAACCGGTCCTCCAGGTCAACTATCCCGGACCGGAGGCCTTCACGCGCACTGTGGAGCTCAAGCACGTGACCGGCCAGTCGAGCCGCCACTCAAATCTCGTCCGCGAGTTTCCGTCGGAGTACCGGCCTGGCGAGAGCGACCCCAACTACCCGATCCCCGGTGCGGAGAGCGACGACCTGGCCTCGCGGTACCGGGGCCTGGCGGAGAAGGTCCAGGGCGTTACCTTCATCGGCCGTCTTGCCCAGTACCGCTACCTGAACATGGACCAGGTGGTCGGGGCGGCGCTCCACGCGTTCGACAAGATGGCCTAGGGGACCGCCGGCGTGGGCGTGGGAGCCGGGGACGGCTGGCCCAGCGCCGACTGCGGGGCCCTCTTCCAGAGGCCGCACCGGCGCCCGTCCTCGTAGGGGCTCTCGTAGGTGAGGACGTCGCACCAGATGTACTCGGGGGCGACCGACTTGTTCACCTTCTTCCAAAGCTCGGGCGTGTCGCCTTCGCGGTACCAGAGGACGTAATCGATCCCCTGGGCCGAGAGCCACTTTCCGGCGTCCGTCATCTCGCCGTCGAAAAGCCGCATGAGGCTGTCGTGGCGCCTGCGGACATCCTCGCGGAACTCGCGCCAGAGGAGCTCGTGGCCGTACCAGCCGAGCCACATGCGCTGCCCGGCAAAGAGCGGGATAACGGCGGAGTTGGTGAAGCCGCCCTCCTTTTCGGGGCGCTCGGCCACGATGCCGACGGGCTCCACCTTGAGCCGCCCGAGCATCAGGCACGGGAACTCCTCCTTCGTCAGGTAGGTCGTTCCCTCGATCTTGCCGATGGAGGTCTTGGGGCCCCCGAGAAAGGGCCTCCAGAGGTCCGCCACGTAGAAGCAGGGGTAAAGGCAGAAGAGAAATCCGGCGACGCGCACCCAGCGCCTCCTGGCCTGCTCAAGGACGAGCGGCCCGAGCGTCATCAGGGCCCCCGCGGCCACCCACGGCCACCACTTGAGCGTCGTGTTGAACCGGTCGTACATCCCCGAATAGATGTCGTCGACGTAGAAGTACTCCGAGAACACGAGGAAGGTGAGCCAGA
>CAISPT010000121.1 GCA_903887455.1 uncultured Opitutaceae bacterium
ACCTCGAGGCGATCCTGGCGAGGAAGCCCAAGCTGGTCCTGGTGGACGAGTTCGCACACACGAATGCGCCGAGCTCCCGGCACCCCAAGCGCTACCAGGACGTTGTGGAACTGCTGGACGCGGGAATCGACGTCTTCACGACACTCAACGTCCAGCACATCGAGAGCCGCGCTGACGCCGTGAGGCAGATCACCGGGGCCACCGTACACGAGACCGTGCCCGACTCGGTCTTTGGGATGGCCGACCAGATCGAGCTTGTGGACCTCACCCCGGAGGCGCTTCGCGAACGCCTGAGCGAGGGCAAGGTCTACCTGGAGGGACGCGCCGCCGTCGCCGCGGAGAACTTCTTCAAGGACACCCACCTGACGGCCCTGCGCGAGCTGGCGCTGCGCTTTGTCGCCGAGCACGTCGACAAGCGCCTGAGGGAGCTCCGCTCGGTGGGGACCTTCAAGACGGTGTGGAGGTCCGGGGAACGCCTGCTCGTGGCCGTCGGCCCGAGCCCCTCCTCCACCCAGCTTGTGCGGTGGACCCGGCGAATGGCCGCTTCCCAAGGAGCCTCCTGGGTCGCCGTCAGCGTCGAGTCCTCAACCCCGCTCGAACCCGACGCTCAGCGCCGCCTCGAAAAGAACCTTTCCCTTGCACGTGAACTCGGAGCCGAGGTCGTGGTGACCCACGACAACGACGTCGCGGAGGCCCTGGTGCGGGTCGCCCTCCAGAAAAACGCGACCCAGATCGTGGTCGGAAAGTCCAGAAGCCCGTGGTGGCTGGACGCCCTTCGCGGCGGCAACCTCGTGGACAGGCTCCTTCGCATCGGGGGCTCGATCGACATCTACGTCGTGCCGGCGGAGCGGACAGCCGACAAGGCCACGACTTGGCTCGACTGGCGACCGGCGGCCCCCTCCCCTGCCCGGGAATACGGCGAGGTCTTCGGTGTCCTGGCGGCTCTCACCCTCGCAAGCTGGTTCATTGTCCCTCACTCCGGGTACCTCTCGGTAGGACTCTTCTTCCTGCTGGCGACCATCGTCCTCAGCCTCAGGGTGGGCCCCGGACCGGTCTTCGTGGCGGGAGTGGTGAGCGCGCTCACCTGGAACTTCCTCTTCATCCCGCCAATCTTCACCTTTGCCATAGCGCGGTTCGAGGACGGGCTCATGTTCTTCACCTACTTTGTCGTCGCGTTCATCTCTGGGCAGCTGACGGCCAGGGTCCGCGCCCAGGAGCGCAACGAGAGGATGCGGGAGGACCGGGCGACCGCGCTCTTTCACCTGACGCAGGCCATAAGCTCGGCCAGGACACTGGACGACGCTGTCTTTGCTGCTCTCCGCCAGGCGGACAAGTATTTCGGGGCGCAGACGGCGCTCCTGCTCGATGACGGCAACGGATCGGCCCTGATGCCCCACTTCGCCGGCTCCTTTGCGATCAGCGAGAAGGAGCGCGGCGTCGCCGACTGGGCCTGGCGCAACCGCAAGAAGGCGGGCCGATTCACGGACACGCTCCCCTCAGCTGAGGGATTCCACCTCCCCCTTGTGCGCGAAGACCTGGCGATCGGCGTCTTTGTCCTAAAGATGCCCAAGGAAGCCGCCCTCTCCCTCGCCCAGCGGGACCTGGCCGAGAGCTTCGCCGGCCAGCTCTCCCAGCTTGTGGAGCGCGAGCAATTGCGCGCCGCCGGGGAACGCGAGAAGCTACTCGCTGAGTCCGAAAAGCTGCACAGGACGCTCCTTGACGGGGTGTCACACGAGCTGAAGACGCCGCTCGCCGTCCTCAGCGCCGCCGTGGAGAATCTCGCCTCGGCCGACGAATCGACCCGGGCAAACCTCGCCGACGAGATCAAGACGGCCACGCGAAGGCTGAACCGCCTCGTGAACAACCTTCTCGACCAGACCAGGCTCGAGTCGGGCGCCCTCAGGCCGCGGCTCGACTGGTGCGACGGGCACGACCTAGTGAACGCAGCCGTGGACGGGGTGAGCGAGCTCCTGGTCGAGCATCCCTTCGAGACGAACATTCCCCAGGACCTGCCCCTCTTCCGGGCGGACTCCGCCCTGATGGAGCAGGTGATCGCTAACCTTCTGCTCAACTCAGCGTTGCACACGCCACGCGGCACCCCTATATTTCTAGCAGCCGGCCTAGACCGGGCCAAGTCGCGGATCTACTTCACGGTGGCTGACCGCGGGCCGGGGCTGCCGGCGACCATGCGCGAGCGACTCTTCGAAAAATTCCAGCGGGGCGACGCCGCCAAGGCCGGGGGCCTGGGCCTTGGCCTGTCGATCATCCGGGGATTCGTCACTGCCCAGGGAGGCGATGTGGTCGCCGGGGAGAACCCGGGTGGCGGTGCCGTGCTCACGGTCTACCTCCCCTACAAGGCTCATGGGGACGTCCCTGAGGAGTGATCTTATGAGTTCCGCGAAAATGACCATACTGGTGATCGACGACGAGGTGCAGATCCGGCGCCTATTGAAGATCACTCTTGAGGCTGCCGGCATCGCCGTCATCGAGGCCGACACCGGCAGAATCGGGCTCGAGGAGGCCGCCCGCTCCCATCCAGACGCGGTCGTGCTGGATCTCGGGCTACCCGACATGGGCGGCTTGGACGTTCTGAAGCTCCTCAGGGAATGGTCGAAGGTGCCGGTACTTGTGCTGACGGTCCTTGCCGCCGAGGCCGACAAAGTCTCGGCGCTTGACGCAGGCGCGGACGATTACTTGACGAAGCCTTTCGGATCGGCGGAGCTCCTGGCGCGCCTACGGGCGATCCTCAGGCGGATGCCCGAGGAAAACGAGCCCTCGTCGATAAAGTTCGGCGACATCGAGGTGGACTTGAGCGCCAGGACAGTCAGGAAGGCCGGTATGGAGGTCCGCCTTACGGCTAAGGAGTACGCGATGCTTCGCCTCCTGGTCATCCACCGGGGGAAGGTCGTGACCCACGGACAGATGCTCCGCGAGCTCTGGGGGCCGAAGGCAGAGGAAAACACGCACTACCTCAGGGTTCACATGACCCACATCCGCCAGAAGCTTGAGGCAGAGCCCCACAAGCCCCGCCACCTTCGCACGGAGTCCGGGATCGGCTACCGCCTGGTCGAGGACTAAGGCGG
>CAISPT010000122.1 GCA_903887455.1 uncultured Opitutaceae bacterium
CATGGCGCCTTGGCTCAGGAGAAGCGCCCGGTCGCAGAGCGACTGGACCGCGCCCATGTCATGGGACACGAAAATGAGCGTGGCCCCGCGGTGGACGATCTCGCGGATCCTCTGGAAGCATTTCTGGGAAAAGAAGACATCGCCGACGGCAAGGGCCTCGTCGATGATGAGGACATCCGGCTGCACATTAACCGCTACTGCGAACGCGAGCCTCATCATCATTCCGGAGGAATAGGTCTTCACGGGCTGGTCGATGAAATCGCCGATATCGGCAAACGAGGTAATCTCATCCATCCGGGTGGCCATTTCCCCCCGGGTGAAGCCGTAAATCGCACCGTTCAGGTAGACGTTCTCGCGGCCCGTGAACTCGGGATTAAAGCCGCTTCCGAGCTCCAGCAGTGCCGACACCCGTCCCGAGACGCCCACGGTTCCCGATGTCGGGGTGAGCGTCCCCGCAATCAGCTGAAGGAGCGTGCTCTTGCCGGAGCCGTTCCTGCCGATGATCCCGGTGGCTTCTCCCCGTTTGATAGAGAAGCTCACGTCCCTTAGCGCATAGAAATCGCGGTACTTGGCCGAAGCCCTCCGCGCAATCGCCTTGCCCGCTCCCGATCCCTTCGGGAACAGCCCAGCTGCGGCGTCAAATAATGGGGATGACAGGCGCGACGACGGCCGGTCCCAGATCCGGTAGGCCTTGGTGAGGTTCTTTGCCTCGATGAGGATCTCCTGTGGCATGGTGTCGCGCTAGATCACGTCGGCGAAGGCCGGCCGGAGCTTCATGAAGACCCACCGACCGACGGCCATCGAGGCGAGTCCCGCCAGGTAGGTGTAGAGGAGTCGGTCGGCGTTCACGGGCATCCCCCAGAGGACCACCTCACGGGACAGGACGACCGTCTGGAGGAAGGGATTCCACTTCAAGATCGACCAGACGCCGGGCGGGATCCGGCTCACCGGGTAAAATACCGCGCTCGCGTACATGATCACCTGGGCGATGAAGGGCATCGCCTGGGCCAGGTCGCGGAAGAACACCCCGAGCGCAGAGAGGAGCCACGCGAGCCCGGCGGAAAGCATGAGGAGCGGGAGCACGATGACCGGGAGCCAGGCAAGGCCCATTGGCGAGGGGCCGGTGGTGATGACGGCTGAGGTCCCGAGCGCGAGGACCAGTCCAATGGCCAGGTTGAACCAAAGGCCCCCAACCTGGGAGAGCGGGAGCACCTCCAGGGGAAACACGACCTTCTTCACAAGATTCGAGTTTCCGGTGATCAGAAGGGGCGAGGAGCCGAGGGTCTCGGCAAGGAGTTGGTAGAGCGTGAGGCCGAGGAACATGGCCATGGCATAATCCTTCAGCGTCTCCACGTTAGGATCTCGGAAGTGCCCGCCGAAGATCACGCCGAAGACCACGAAATAAATGCTCAGCATCAGAATCGGGTTCAGCACAGCCCAAATAAGTCCCAGATAGCTTCCCCGGTAGCGGGACTCCACAGCGCGCACAGTGAACTGCCACCAGAGGTCCCTTTTTCGGGCTAGGCCTGTGACGGGCGGAGTTTGGCCGGGTTCGCTCATTATTGGCCCTTCAACTTGCGCACGGATAAGGGGTTGGAGTCAATCCGAACTGCCTCGTAGCGTCGGTGCCCGTTTGCGGGGGAAGCGACGGCTCCAAAACGTCGCCAAAAACGACCCGGGGCGACGCCAAAGGCTTTCCGCATGTCAATCGGTCAACCCAGAGCCATCATGTTCATGACGAATCTTTTTTGACGGGCCGATCAAAATCAAATACCCCAAACACTATTACTGCCCCGGATCAAATCGCGACGCTCAAATCCCGCTTCAACGGCAAGCGGGCTTTCGTGACGGGCCACACGGGATTCAAGGGTGCATGGCTTGTCGAATGGCTTCTGGA
>CAISPT010000123.1 GCA_903887455.1 uncultured Opitutaceae bacterium
ATACAGATACCCGATGGCGACTTTGAAGGCTACATCTTCGACCTGGACGGCACCCTGGTCGATACGATGCCCCTGCATTACACGGCCTGGGAGGCCGCGCTCCGGAAGGCGGGGCTCCAGGGGAGCCTCGACGAGAACCTCTTCTACGAGCTCGGGGGGGTGCCCTCGAAGAAGGTCGCCGCCCTCCTCGGCAAGCACCACGGGCTTTCGCTCGATCCCGACGCGGTGTACAAGGACAAGGAGGAGCTCTTCAAGAGCTCGCTCGAGAAGTTGGCGCTCGTGGCGCCGGTCGTCGAGTTCGCCCGCTCGGTCGTGAAGACCCGGCCCATTGCGATCGCCTCGGGCGGCACTCGCGACGTGGTCGAGAGCACCCTCACGAAGACGGGGCTTGCCCCGCTCTTCAAGGTGGTGGTCACGGCCGACGACGTGGAGCACGGAAAGCCCGCGCCGGACATGTTCCTGCTCGCCGCCAAGCGGATGGGCGTCGACCCCAAGAAGTGCCTTGTGTTCGAGGACGGCAAGCCCGGCATCGCGGCGGCGAAGGCCGCCGGCATGAAGTGGGTGTTCGTCCCGTCCCGGCTCTCAGCGTAGGGCCGGCCCGCCCGGCTCCATGGGGACAAGGGCCACCGGGTCCCCGATCTTAAGCCCCAGGGTCCCCGCCGCGTCCTTGAAGTTGCGGGAGAGGACCGTCCTGCCGTCGGCGTCCGGAAACGCGACCCACTCTCCCTCCCTCACGTCGGAGTAGGTCCTCCCGTAGAGGGCGCGGTAGGTTTTGCCGTTGGAGACCACCTGGAAGTAGGTCATCGGGGGGATCTGGCCCCGCTTGAAGTCGTCGGCCTGGGCCTCGAGAAGGAGCGTGCCGTAGACCGGGTCGATCTCGGCGACCCTCGTGTCGAAGCCCTTGCGGTCGTCGCGGAACACCGCGGACGAGGGGCCCGGGTCTGCCTGGACGGTGGCATCGAAATAGGGCTTCTGGTCCAGGGGCTTCGGGAGCGCGTCCCTGCCTCCCTCTATCCACGCGTTCATGACCTGGAAGGCATAGGCCCGCTCCTGCTGGTTGATGTTCGTGTGGCCCTCGCGCGAGATCAGGAAGAGGGCGGGCTGGATGAGGGGAGGGGGCCGCGAGACGAGCGCCGTCAGGTAGCCCTTGGACTCCTTCGACTCCCGGAGCGTCGAGACGAAGAGGAGCGGGATCCTCGGCTGGAGGGTGAGCCCCACCTGCGTGTTCACCTCGTTGATGTAGAGCGTGGCGTCGAAGGCCACGGCCCCGTCGTAGAGTCCGGTCTCGCGCTCGGCGATCAGGACGGCGATCAGACCGCCGGTCGAGTCGCCTTCCACGATCACTCGCTCGGGCTCCCCGTAGGCCTTCACAATGTAGGCGCGGAGCGCGTCCAGGTCGGCGATGGCGTCGCCGATCACCAGGCCGTTCCTGCGGTAGCTAGTCGTGGCGACGATCCAGCCCTGGTCGAGCGCCGCGGCGAGGGACGCTCTCCTGGGGTTCAGGTCGGCGACCAGCGGGGCCGACTCGGGCCGGTAGCCGTGGGCAAGCAGCAGGATGCGCTTGTTCCAGGGCACGGCCGGCGTGGCGATCGCGAACTGGGCGCCGAGGAGGTGGCCGAGCTCTACCTTCACCTCGGGCGCCGCCGCGGCGCGGGCCGAGGCGGCGCCGGCAAGGAGCGACGCGGCGAGACGCGCCAGGAGGCGGGCGGGGGGCCTTTGGAACATCCCCCAATGCCTAGCGCAGGGCCGCCCCGCGTGGCGAATCCCTTTTGGCTTCATTCAGGGGCGGGCTTCGTCTCCAATGCGGGGCCGACCGTGAATCCCGCCGAACTCGCAAAGCCCTTCGTCCACACCTACCCGTCGTACGTTCCGGGCAGGCCGGTCGAGGACGTGGCGAGGGACCTGGGCCTCGACCCTTCGTGCATCATCAAGATGGCCTCGAACGAGAACCCCTTCGGGCCGTCGCCCCTGGCTGCCGAGGCCGCCAAGCGCGCCATCGAGCAGGGGCAGTACTACCCGGACGGCGGGTGCTACGCCCTTCGCGCGCGGCTTGCCGCATTCCACGGCCTCCAGCCGGGCCAGTTCGTGATCGGAAACGGGTCCAATGAGGTCATCGAGCTGATCGGCCACGTGTTCCTTGGGGCCGGGGACGAGGTCGTCATGGGCTCCCCCGAGTTCGTGGTCTACCGCCTCGTCTCGCTTCTCTTCGGGGCCAAGCCCGTCGAGGTGCCGCTCGTCAATTTCAGGAACGACCTCTCGGCGCTCGCCCGGGCCGTGACGCCGCGGACAAAGGTGGTCGTGGTCTCGACCCCCAACAACCCGACCGGCGCCGCCACCCCGGCCGAGGAGCTCATCGCCTTCATCCGGGGCCTGCCCGAGCGCGTGATCGTCGTGGTCGACGAGGCCTACCGCGACTTCGCCGATGCGCCCCCCGACATTCTTCCCTTGATTCGGGAGGGAAGGAACGTGATCGGCCTGAGGACCTTCTCTAAGGTGTACGGCCTGGCGGCGCTGCGGATCGGCTACGGCTACGCCTCGGCCGAGATGGCCGGTCTCCTGGACCGGGTCCGGCAGCCGTTCAACGTGAATGCGGTTGCCCAGGCGGCAGCCACGGCGGCCCTCGACGACCAGGCCTTCAGGGACCGCTGCGTCGAGGGCAACCGCACGGGGATGCGTCGCCTGGAGAAGGGGTTCACGGAGATGGGCCTTAAGTGGGTGCCGAGCCAGGCTAACTTCATCCTCGTGAAGGTGGGCGACGGCGCCACGACCTTCGACGCCCTCCAGCGGAAAGGGGTCATCGTCCGGCCGGTCGCCAACTACGGGCTCCCCGAGTGGCTCCGCGTCACGGTCGGCACGGCCGGGCAGAACGAGAGGCTCCTTGCGGAGCTCGCTGCCGTCCTTCGCTAGCGGGAGGCAGCCCTCACCAGGCGGTCAAGCAGCGCCTCGGCGATCCCCTTGCCGCTCGGGCGCTCCACGTGGATCGCCGAGAATTTGCCCTCGTCCAGCTCCCGAAGCACCGAGAAGAGGCGGCGCGCGGCGCGCCTAAGGTCGCCCAGCGGGTCCAGCCAGTACACGTTTGCGGGGATCGGGCCGAGGGCGGCGGGCTTGCCGACGAAGAGCCAGGCGGCGCTCGAGGAGCCGTGCCGCGCCTCGGTGAAGGTGAGGCTCGCGTGGAGCCGGACGGGGGTCCTCGGGCTGTAGTGGCGCGCCATCTGGCCCGGCGCCACGCTTGCCCCCTCGGGGGACTTCCTTCGCCTAGCGACCCTGACCCCCAGCACGCGCTCGATCTCGTCCTTGGTGACGGCGCCCGGCCGCAGCAGCACGGGCCTGCGCGGGTTCCTCATGTCGACAATCGTCGATTCGAGGCCAATCGAGGAGGAGCCGCCGTCCAGGATGTACCGGATCCGCCTTCCCAGGTGCTTGGCGACGTGGGCGGCCGAGGTCGGGCTCACGTAGCCGAACGGATTGGCGCTCGGCGCTGCCAGGGGAACCCCGGCCAGCCGGATCAGCTTCCGGAAAAGGGGATGGGAGGGCATCCGCACGGCAACGCTCGGGAGCCCCGCGGTGGCCAGGTCGGGCACGGCCCCGGTCTTCGGAAGGACGAGCGTCAGCGGCCCGGGCCAGAACGCCCTGGCGAGCAGCAGGGCGCCCGGGTTCGGGACGGCGACTCGTTCCAGGTCCTTCAGCGAGGCGATGTGGACGATCAGGGGATCGTCGGTCGGCCGGCCCTTTGCCTTGAATATCCTCATGCAGGCCCGAGCGCTTGTCGCGTCTCCCGCGAGCCCGTAGACCGTCTCGGTGGGGACCGCGACGATCTCGCCCTTCTTCAGGCGGCGTGCGAGGAAGGCAAGGTTGCCGGGGGTGCCGGTGTAGGTCCGTGCGGCGGTCATTTCACTTTAAGGGCGGCCCCGGCCTTCGCCGAGCGGGCCCGCACCATCCTCTTGATCAGGTTTGCTGGGAGCGCCTTTCCCAGCGGAAAGCGGATGGTGCCCTTGGACGTCGTGTAGCCGGTGAGCTCGGCCCGAAAATCCCGGACGATCTCGGCCGTCGGGAAAAGGCTGCAGTGGTCGCCGAAGGCCGCGTACCAGGCAAGGATGACCCTGTGCCGGACCGCGGGTATCTGGTAGCTGATCGTCTCTGTTGATCCCCTGGGGGCCGCGGAAAGGACCAGGGCCCGGAGCTTCATGAACGTCGCCCGGGCGGGTCCCTCGACCCCGGCAAGGTAGGCGTCGACGCCGGACGGGGCTCCGCGCGGGGCCTTGGCGCCTTTCTTCGCTTTCGTCATCGGGTCATTCGTACCGGCGTAGGGGTTTGCCGTCTATTCCCGAGTTTCCCGCCCGCGGCCTCCGGGCAGAAAAAAACCGGGGCCTTTCGGGCTCCGGTTTCAAAGGGGGGACGATCCAACCTTACTTCGTCAGAAGCATGTTGCGCGAGTGCTTGATCGTGCGCGTGACGGCGCGCTGGTGCTTCGCGCACAGGCCGGTGTACTTGCGGGGCAGGATCTTGCCCGTGTCGGTGACGAAGCGCGTCCAGGCCTGGGGATCCGTGAAGGGAATCTCTGCGGGCGTGGGTGTCTGCTGCTTCTGTTCGGTGGTGCTCATGTCGGTAAGGGAGGGGCGATCGTGCGGTCCGCGCAGCGGTTGTCAACCCCTCAAAGGGAGCTTTCCTGACCCAATGCCCTGGAGGGCCTTACGGATCCGAGCCCGCCTTAGGGGCGGGACCTGGCGTCGATCACCCACTGGATCAGCTCCCGGGAGGAGTAAAACTGCTGGGCCTCCTGGGAGAGGCCGCCAAGGACGCTCGCCGCCTCGTCGAGAAGCGCGCGGCGCTGGGCCCGGCCCGCCTCGTCGTCCTCTTGGGCCTGCGACAGGTGGTAGAGGGCCGCCCCGAAATCCTGCCGGTAGAGGGTGGCTGACGCGCCGTTGGCCTGGCGCGACCTGTAATAGGAGAGCGCCTTCTTAAGGACGGTCCGGGCGTCGGCCTTCTTGCCGGAGGCGATGAGGGACTGGCCGAGGCGCACCCTGGCCCGTCCCAGGTTCATGTCTAGTATGATCTTTTCGTCGCTGGGCTGCGGGGCCACCGGCTCGGCCAGCTGCCTGGCCAGCGACATCGCCTCCTCGGGGCGGCTCGTGCGGAGCGCCGACTCGACGATCCAGGTGTGGTCCTGGCGGATCGCCTCGGTCCGGATGTTTCGGGTGAGCGCGTTCTTCGGGACGATCTTCTGGAGGCGGTCGTTGAGCGCCACGGATTTGGCGTGGATCGTCTCGTAGTCGCCCTTCGAGGCCAGGATGTCGAAACGGTAGAGGTCCTCCCACACGGCCGAGGCCTCGTTGAAGGCCTCGTCGGTTCCCTGCGTCTTCTTGAACTGCTCGGCGGTTTGGTGGAGCGCCTCCAGCGCCTTCGCGGCCGCTTCCGTGTTGCCCCGCTGCGACTCGAACCTCGCGATGAACCGCCAGGCATAGTAGATGTTGCCGCCGGATCCGGTGGCATTGCGCGGGTCCTTGTCCAGCTCGGTTGTCCTGTGCCACTGGTCGATCGCATCGGAGATCCGGCCCTGATCCATGAGTACTGTCGCGATCTGGTTGCTGCTGATGGAGCAGGAAAGCCAGCCGTCGGTATCCGACGGGTTGAAGGCCGCATAGTTTCGCGCCGCCTCGAGGGACTTCCGGTGGAAGGCCTCGGCCTCCACGTAGTGCTCCCTGGCCTGCGCCACACGGCCAAGGACGTCGGGCGACTGGAAGTGGTCCTTCATGGCGCGCAGGTCTCCGGGGCGCTTCGCGAGCACCTTCTCAGCGATGGCTCCGTCGGTCACGGCGAGCCTTTCGGCGTCGTCATACTTTCCCTCCGCGAGAAAGAGGCGGGATTCGGTGTCACAGACGTCGGCGTAAATCGACGAGGCGGTCAGGTCGGTGAGGTCAAGCGCGCCCAGACTCTCAAGCACCCTGCGGGACTCGTCGCAGGCCACGATGGACGCATCGGGGTCGTACCCCTCGAGCGCCCCGTACTGGAGGATGTCGCCCATGGCGAGACGGCTCGAGCGCGAGGCCTTGCCGGAGTCCACGAAGGGACGCAGCAGCGCCGCGGCCGCCTGGAAATCCTTCACATCCCTGCGGCTGAACCCCGCGGTGGACCTTGCGAAAAGGGAAAGCGCCAGCCCGAGCGACGTCGCCTCTCCGGTGTCACCCCCTGCGCGCAGGCTCTCGAAGATCTCCCGGGCCTGGTTCGCGGTCTTCTCGGCCTCCATCACGTGCTCGCCCGCCGCGAGGGCGCCCGACTTCCTGACGAGCGCCATTCCCCGGTAGAGCTCGGTCTGCTTGGTGATCAGCTCGGGGGGGAGGCCGTCGTAGTAGGCGACCGCCTTGTCCGCCAGGTTGCCGACGATCTCGACGCGCCCGGTCGGGAGCAGCTCCTCGTAGAAGTCCTCGAGCAGGAAGCCCACGAGCTTCTCGGCCTCGCTCCGGGCCTTTTCGGTGAGTTCCCTTGCCTTCTGCGTCTGGGCCTCGGCCTCGCGGGCACGCCGGAGGTTCATCCAGCCGAAGACGGCGCTGCCGCCGGCCGCGAGCATGAGGACCGCGCAGACCGCGGCGATCGTCCGCGCCCTCAGGAGCGAGCGCTGCGTTGCGGCCTCCCGCTCCCGCTGGAGGGCGAGCTGGCGCCTGGACTCCTCGAGCGCCTCCCGCTCGCGGCGGACC
>CAISPT010000124.1 GCA_903887455.1 uncultured Opitutaceae bacterium
GATCCGGGTTCTCGCGGGCGATGCGCTCAATCTCCTCCCAGGTGTTGTCGCTGGAATGGCCCTCGACAAAGATGAACTCCGTACCCGCTCCCATGACAGGAGAGCGCTTAACGGCCGCCTCGATATTGCCGGCCTCGTTGCGCGCAGGAATAACGACGGAAACCGTGAGCGGTCCCGTCTCGGCGCCCCTCCGGGGCCGGGCCACACAGAAAACGGTCAGGCAAAACCAGGAGAAGAGTGGCGAAAGCCAGCGGTTGACCACCGTCCCGATGCCGAGGGCCCTCGCCGGGCAAAGTATCCGAGGCTGGACCACGAGGGGGCTCCAATCCGCCAAGTCCATCAGGCCAAAGATATCGGACGTTGCGAGCCAGTTGCTGGGAGGTTCCGAGGGCTTAAGGCCCATCGAGCGTGCCAGCGCGAGAATCGGACGCCACAGCGCGGAGGGGTAGTTGATGATGAGCCGCGTCCTTGGGTGCGAAACCGAATGGAGGCGCTCTAGGACCTGCTGGACATCCGCCGAGAAGTTTAGCGTGTCCGAGATGATGATGAAATCAAAATGCTCGGGAAGGTCGACCGCCTCGGCTGCCTGGACGTGGAACTCGGCATCCGGGCATTGGATCCGCGCCGCGGCGATCTGCCTTTCAGAAAGGTCGATCCCCACCTTGCGGCGTGCCGTTATCCGCTTCAGGAGCTCGCCCGATCCGCAGCCGACCTCGAGGACCGAAGAGTCCGCCTGGATCAGAAGACTATAGTAATGGGCGAGGATCGAGCGGTAGCCCACCGATGCCCAGTTGAGCTCCGTCGGCCGCCCGTCATACCAGGAGCGGATCTGGTCCAGGTGGGCGGCGTTGATCGAGGAATCGGCGCGGGGCATAGTATTGCTATAGCCGATAATAGCTCCGGTACCATTCCACAAACTTGGCCACACCCGCCTCGAGTGTCGTCGTCGGAGTGAACCCGATGTCGCGCTCGAGGTCGGAAGTGTCGGCTATGGCTGCAAAAACCTCGCAGGCCTGGGCCTCCACAAAATGCTTCACGGCCTTCTTGCCGAGGCAGGATTCGAGCACCTCGATCAGGCGCAGAACCTCGATGGTGGAGCGGTTCCCGACATTATAGATCCGGTACGGCGCAGAACTTGTCGCGGGATCGGGCTTGGCGGGGCGCCAGTCGGGGCTGGGTGTCGCCGCTTTCCAGAGTATGCGGTGAACGGCCTCGACGACATCGTCCACGTAGGTGTAGTCCCGCCTCATCCGGCCGTCGCCATAGACCTCGATCGGCGTTCCGGCTAGGATGGACTTGGTGAACGAGAAGAGCGCCATGTCGGGCCGGCCCCAGGGGCCATATACCGTGAAGAGCCTCAATCCAGTGGTCGGGATCCCAAACAGGTGGCTATAGCTGTGGGCCATGAGTTCGTTCGCCTTCTTGGTCGCGGCGTAGAAGCTCACGGGATGGTCGTTCGCCTGGTGAATCGAGAAGGGCAGGGTGCTATTGAGCCCGTAGACCGAACTCGACGAAGCGTAGACCAGGTGCCGCACCGACTGGGCTCGGGCGTTCTCAAGGACATTGAGGAACCCAATCACGTTGCTGTCCGCGTAGGCCCTCGGGTTCGACAGGGAATGCCGGACCCCAGCCTGAGCCGCGAGGTGGACGACCAGCTTGGGCTTTGTACGGTCAAAGACGGCCTTGGTCGCAGTTGCGTCCGCCAAGTCGACCTTGTGGAAGGTGAATCCCTTCTGCGCCCTCAGGATGTCGGTCCGGGCCTCCTTCAAGCCCACGTCATAGTAGTCGTTGAGCACATCAAGCCCGTGGACCTCGTGGCCTTCCTTCAACAACCTAAGGCTCAGGTGAAATCCCACAAAGCCGGAAGCTCCCGTAACGAGGATCATGATTAGGGAGTCCTTTTGAGCACGATCAACAGCCGCGCGGCAAAGAGATTCGGCCAGCGCGCAAGCCCGCGGTCGAGCGCCCGCCAGAACTTAAAAAGCAACCCGCCTCCGAGCTGGGGCCCCGAGAACCCGCCGGTGGCGAAGTACTCGAATGAGGGAAATGGGCTCACCGCAGCGACCTCCCATGCTGCAAGTCGGGCCGGCTCCTCGCGGAGCCAGAAGATGCGGGTCGCCGATCCTTGGGCCGCGAAATAATCTGCGTCCTCCGGCCTAAAGCCCCCTGGAGCCTCCCAGGTCAAGGGAAGGCGCATGCCCAAGGGTTCGTGATGAAAAAGCCCGTAGACCAGGCGGCCGGTCCAGCTCATGGCCGGGTCAAAAATGATGACCCTTCCCCCTGGAGCCAGAACTCGCCGGAACTCGGCGAGCGCGGTCCCGGGGTACCTCAAGTGGTGCCAGACATCGAACAGGATCAGGTTCGATACCGCCCCATCCGCAAAGCTAAGGCGATAGGCGTTTTCCTGCCTGTCTAACCAGGGATTGGGAAAGAGGTCGGTCGTAACGCAGTCCGGGATCACCTCCTTGATCGATCCCATGCCGGAGCCCAATTCGAGGATCACGCCGGGTACCGACCGGTCGATCTTCGAGGAAATAAGTCCGTGAAATCGCCGGTATACAGCCTGCAATAGTGGCTTTTTGTCCCACGCCTGTCGATTGGAGTGGATCTCGACGTCATGCTGCACGACCGGCAGCGGCTCGCCCGCGTTCATGGAATCAAATTCAAAGGGAACGAGGAGAGTGGTGGAGATGTCTGAGGGGGCTCAAGATAACTCCGCCGCCGGTCCGGGCTTTATGATTGCCATCCCCTGCAAAATCCAGCGGTCTGAACAACCACTTTGATGCCAATAATAAGACTGCCCATAACCCTGTCCCTGCTCTTGGCTGCGGTGGTGTCAATGAGGGCCGAGGCGCCTCCCGTCGCGGGAACACTTCCGGAGGACTTCCTTCCCGGCCTAAAGCCCATCCTGATGAACGCGCTGGAGCGTTCCCCGACGATGATCACCGCAAGCCTGAACACAGCGCAGGCAGAGGCAAACCGGTACCAGCTTGCAGCCGCACTTTGGCCCAGCCTGTCGGCGTATTCCTATTATCAGGAAACGAAGGAGTCGATCTCCCAGGGACAGGCCAGCACGGCAAAGGGCCTGCTTTACGGGGCCAACCTCAACCAGCCGGTCTTCCAATGGGGGGCCTATAAGAATCAGGCCCAGATTGCCCGTCTGGCGGTCACGATTTCCGAGCGGCACTTCGCCGACACCTACCGGACTTTGGCCACGACAGTCCGGGAGCAGTACATCGGGCTCATCCAGAAAAAGGTCCTGCTTCGCAACGCCCGGTTCCAGCAGCACATCGCCGAGAAGGCCCTGGCGACCCAGAAGGCCCGTTTTGAGGCCGGAAGCGTATCCGAGGCCGAAGTGCAAGGATTCAGCATGAATGCGGAGGACGCAAAGCTGGCAGCGGACCGGTCCGAGGAGGACCTGCGCTATTCTGAACGGGTGTTCATGCGCCTCGTTGGGCTCGACGACTTGAATGATGCCCTGATTCCCTCGGAGATTCCCCATCCCGAATACAATACCGCGCTGGCCGACGCGGTCCTGACCGGATTCGTGGGACAGGGGGTGGAAAGCACGTTTCAGAGCGAGGTTTACCGGCTGACACTCGAGCAAGCCAAGAAGAACATCGCCATCACCAAGGTACGCCTTCTCCCCAAATTGGCGCTCAGCGCAGCCTACAACTACTCGAACCAGACCTCCGTTTCCGCGACCAGCATCTCCCAGGTGGGCGTTCGATCGGAGAGCGTGGAGCTTGCGGCGAATTGGACCATCTTCGACGGCTTTGCCGCCAGGGGAGCACGGCTCTCCGCGATGGCGAGCCGGCGCGAAACCGAGCTGGAGAAACAGAGCTATGTTGATTCGACCTTGGACTCCATAACCTACATGCGCCACCAGGTGGGTTTTGCCCAGAGATCGATGGCCATGGCAGAGGTCCACAACGCGCTCATCGATTCACAGATGGAGCGGTTCCGCCAAGACAAGGACTTGGGATACGCGTCCGAGGCGACGATCGACGCCGGGACCGTCAATCTCAATGCAACCCAGTTCAACATGTACCAGGCGCGAGGAACCTACCTCAGCAACTGGACCGATTTCATCTCCCTTGCCGGAATTGACCCCGCGGTAGACAACGTCCCCTCACGCTATGTCCGATAAATCCAGGCGGTTTCCCCTATGGCTTAAGCTCCTAGCCATGGCACTCGTGCTTGCGGCGTCCGTCCTGGGCGTCCAGCGCTACCTTCGGCCCGTGGCCAAGGTTGAGCCGGTGATCAGCGGCGACGCCGTCGACGCGGAGCCCGGCAGCGTCGTCGTAAAGGAACACTACTCGATGCAGATGAAGAGCGCCATTGCCGGGCGCGTCCTCAACAAGGACTACAAGCTCGACACGGGGCTCCAGGTGAAGGAGGGCGACATCCTGGCCCACCTCGACACGTCGGATGTCGAGGTCGCGATCGAGCAGGTTCAAAATACGCTCGATGCCACAAAGCAGAGGATTGCACTCGGCTCGGCACAGAAATATGCCCTGGAGACGGCGCAGAGC
>CAISPT010000125.1 GCA_903887455.1 uncultured Opitutaceae bacterium
CGAGGAGCTTGACGGCAGGCCGAGCAGCCAGGTCAACAGGCCCCAGACGATCGCCGATAAGAGCGCACAGAGGAGGACGGTGGTCGTGACGGCGCTCCCGTCGACCAGGCCCTTCGCTATTGTGGATGCCACGGCCGTGCCCGACAGGGCGCCGGCCAGGTTCCAGATCGAGGCCCAAGCGACCGCCAGGCGCGGCGTCAGGACCTTGGTCGACACGACCGTGGCTATGGCGTTGGCCGTGTCGTGGAACCCGTTGATGTACTCGAAGACAAGCGCCGAGATCAGGACGAGGACGAGAAGCGTCATGGGCCGCTTCCGATCAGGAATGCTTGAGCGCCACCTGGACAACGATGTTGCCGGCGTTGCGACAGCGGTCCACGGCCTGCTCCACCATTTCGAAGAGCTTCTGGAGGATCACCAGCTCCTTCGCATCGCACGGGCCGCTGTAGAGTCCCTTCAGCTGCTCAAGCATCACCTTGTCGGCTTCGCCCTCGGCGAACTGCAGCCTGTCGTTGGCCTCTCGGATCGAGTCGAGCGTCGTCCCCTGCCTGAGTTGCTTCACCATGAACGCCAGCGCTTCCGCCGCCTGGCTCATGAGCTGGGCCTGCCGGCTGAACATCTCGTGCGGCACGCGGCCGGGATAAATGGAGAGCCGCTCGACGATCTTCTCGACCTGTTTCGGAATGCGGTAGAGCGCGACCGAAAGGGCCTCGATGTCCTCGCGGTCCAGGGGGGTGATGAACGAGCGGCTAAGCGCCTCGGTCATCAGGTGCCTGATGCGCTTCTCCTTTCTCCTTGCCTGTATAAAATCATCCAGCCCAGCGGGTTGCTTTCCCTCGTCCATCTGCTTCAAGAACTGCGCAAAAAGGTCCACGCTCGCCTTGGCCTCCTGGGCCCCCTCCTCGAGGAGGTCGAAGAACACGTCGCTCTTGCCGCTCAGCTTCGTCAGGAAATTCATGGATCCCTTTGTTACGGATGTGTGACGAACGTGGCGACGAAAAATTGCGGGCCCCAAATCGGGACTAGCGGGCGCCACGAAGGCGCGTCCAGGCAAGGCCCACCCACTCGTGCACGGCAAATGTGCTCCGAGAGAGCGACTCCACGTTGAATTCGAAGGGCTGAAGGCCTGCGGCCGCATGGGACTGCTCGGGGGCCATGAAATTGGCGGGGCACGCGACGAAATTGACCCCGGCCCTCTTAAAAAGCGCGGCGGCCCTAGGCATGTGCCACGCAGAGGTCACCAGCGCCACGCGCCTGCCCGCTGCAAGGCGCGCAATGGACTCCGCCTCGTCCTCGGTGTCCCGGGCCGTCTCCAGCAGGATGATCCTCCCGGGGTCGACTCCGAGCGACTCCGCAGCTCGGGCGAGCACGGCGGCGTGGGTAGGGGAGCCAGGGACCCCGGGGCCGCTTACGATCAGCTGGGCGGTGGGCAGGGCGGATAGCAGGCGGACCGCCTCGACCAACCGGGAGAGACCCGACGTGGACAGCCGGCTTGTCGCCGGGACCCCTGGGGCGTCGCTGTTGCCGCTGCCTAGAACCGCAACCATCGTGCAGCCCGAAAGGGCGGCCGGGGGTGCGCCGGGGGCAAACTCGGGTATTGCCGGGAACCGCGACTCGAGCGGCGACAAGAGGGCCGAGCTCACAGACCGGTTGGAGAACAGGGCGAGTAGCGCAAGGGCGGCAGCGAGGACACCCCTGCCAAGGCGGGCCCTCCGAGCGGAAGACGCCAGGGCAAGGCCTACGCACAGGAGCGCGAGGCAGAGGGGGACTGGCATCAGCCAGTACGAGATCGCCTTCTTAAGCCAAAACACGGCCCGTTTAGCTCTGGGGCTTGAGCTGCGCGACGATGGCCGCGAACTCGGGATTGCGCTTTAGCCCCTGGAGGTCGGGGTCGTGCGACATCCACTCAAAATCCCGGTAACCGAGGCCGATCGCGCTCCGTAGGGCCCTCAGCGCGTCGGAGTTGCGTTTGCTCAGCGCAAGGCTGCACGCGAGGTTGTAGTGGGCCGTCGGGTTGGAGGGCTGCAGCCTCACGAGTTTGCGGTCCATCCTCAGACCGTCGGCGATGCGCCCCAGCTTGGTGTAGAGGCCCCCGAGGATCTCGATCACCTCCACGCACTGGGGGTCGTGCCTTAGGACCGACTCAAAGAAGCTGACCTCGAAAGCCGAGTCGCGGGTTGTGCCTTCAGCCATGGCTCCGTTCAGTTCTTTCCGCGCCTGGGGCACGTTCCGGAGTCGCGAAGCGTGTTGCAGCGCGCGCTCACCTGAAGGCGCTGCGAGACCGGGGAGAGTCCCAGCTTCGAGGAAACGGTGCTCCCGTACCATTCCATGAAGGGAGCGCTGATCTCAAAGATCCGGTCGCAGTCCATGCACACGACCTGGGCGATCTGGGTGTTCTGCTCCAGATTGGGCAAGTAGAACTTCTCGCCGCTGCCGATGTCGATCTCGCGCAGCAGGGCGCTGCCTGTCATGATGGGCAGCGTCCGGTAGACCGTCGCGCGGGACACCGAATCGTCGATCGCGCGCGCGTAGTCGAGCAGCTGCTCC
>CAISPT010000126.1 GCA_903887455.1 uncultured Opitutaceae bacterium
CACCGAATCGGGAGGCTCAAGGAGCGTGACGGTTCAGGGCCCGGGGATCTTGGCGATCACCGGCACCGCCGGGTACACCGGCGGAACGAACATTGGAGGGACGGGCATTCTGGGGGCGCTCGTCTTCGGTCCGGGTTCCATTCCTGCCACGGGACCGATCCTGGTCGGGCAGGGGGGCTACCTAGGGACCACCGACACTTCCAGCGCATTTTCTGTGCTGCTCGCGAACGTCGGTGCCGGGTCAACGGGAAGCTTCGGTGTCGACAGCCTTTCTGGAACGGCGACCTATTCGAACGCCATCAACCTGGCGGGCCTTGCCAACGCGAACGTCCGGATCGGCACGGCGACCTCCGCAATCCTCACGGGGACGATCACGCCGCAGAACAGCTCCGCGTTCCAGTTCGGCGGGGGCGGTGGAAACCTGTACGTGAACACGCCGCTCGCCAACGGCGTGGCCAACAACGTCGTCCTCAACAATTTCAATTCAGCCGCGCCGCTCACGGTCTACCTCCAGGGGGCCAACACCTACATCGGCACCACGACGGCCCAGGACGGCTTCCTGATCTTTGACGGCGCCAGCTCGCTCCCGGGCAGCACGACGCTGACTGCGTACGGAACCAGTACCGTCGTCGGGCACAGCTACATCGGCTACACCGATGCGGTGACGGGCATGACCCCCGCGTCATTCCTTGGCTACTTCGCAGGGGCCAACACCTACGGGACCATCGGATTCGACACCCACGGCACGAACTCCACGGTCATCATTTCCTCTCCGGTCAACCTCACCGGGTTTAACGACGGGGTCTTCCTGGGAACCGCAACGTCCGCAATCATCAGCGGTGCCCTCACGCCCTCGACGGTGACCAACATGAACCAGACGGCCAACACGCTCCGCTTCACAGCTGCCAAGAGCGGCACTCTTACCGTGGACACGGTAATCGCGGACAACGCCTCGCCGGTGGCGGTCCAGCTGGGGGTCCCCAATGCTCAGGGCAACTACGCCAGCGGCACCGTCATCATGAACGCGCCCAACACCTACACGGGCGGCACCACCCTGAACGGGAGCAACGAGGATGGCCTGACGCTCGGCATCGGCACCAATACAGCGCTCGGCACGGGGGCACTCACGATCACGAACAACAACGCGGTAGGGGGGATAGTCGGCATCGAGGCGACGGCCGGCGGCATCTCCCTGTCCAACCCGATCACCTTCGTCAATATGGGCTCATTTGGCTCCCCGCTGCTCAGCCTCGTAGGAACCCATAATTTCACCCTCGCAGGCAACATCACGGGCGACAGTTCGACGGCCATCCAGCTCTACAATGCCGCGCCCATCACCGTCACCGTGTCGGGCAACAACTCCGGCTACTACGGCAGCTTCCAGGTCTTCAACGGGACCCTCGCGTTCCCCAACAACACGGGTGCCGGAACTGGCTACTCGAACATCGAATTCAGGGGGAGCGCCGCGACGGTCGACTTCACCGGGGCGATGGCCCCCATAGTCGAGCGGATCCATGGCGCCGTGGGCAGCCTGGTGCTGGGCTCGACCACCAACCTCTTCATCGACTCCACTCCATCAACGACCAACGACGGCAGCACCTTTGGCGGGGTGATCTCAGGATCGGGTTCCATCACGGTGACCAACACCAGCTCGAGCTACGACCCGGTGGCGCTCTTCTACGGGAACAACACCTTTTCGGGGGGAACGACCCTCACCCAGAAGGGCCTGCTGGTCCTCGGCAGCAACCAGGGTGCCGGCACCGGCGGCGTCACAGTGGCGACGACGTCACAGGGCGCGTTTGGCCTGGACTCGGGCGTGACCTATTCCGGCCCGCTCACCTTCACCTCGGGCAACCTCGCGGGGTACGGCACCTTTGACCCGAGCGGCGCGGGCCTCGCGGGCACCGTGACCATCGGACCCAACCAGGGCGTCGTGCCCGGCTTCCCGGCGGGCAACAACAAGGTCGTGACCGGAACCCTGTCGTTTGCTGGCAACATGGCCTTCAACAATAGCGGATCCTTCTATTGGACCCTCCAGGATAACTCACGGGTCGACGGCGCCTCTCAGCTAAGCATCGCGGGAAACCTCACCATCAACGCGACGGCAGGCGGCTTCGGGCTGAACCTGCTGAGCTATGACGCCACGGGCAGCCAGAACAACGCGGCGAATTTCAACATCTTTGCGCCGTATTCCTGGGTCATCGCAAAGACCGGCGGAACCATCCTGAACTTCAACGCGACGGATTTCACGATCAACACGGCCGGGTTTGAGAGCGGGCTGATTCCCACTACCAACTTCAACCTCACGGTGAACGGCGCCGACAACCAGCTGATCCTCAATTTCACCCCGGTGCCGGAGCCCTCGACCTACCTCCTGGTGGCCCTCGGGGCCGCGATCGTGGGCCTTGCGGCTCACCGCAGGCGCCGGGCCTAGAGATTTCCCGTTGTGGGGTAGGCTCAGCGCCGCTTAGCTCGCGGCATGCTCAAACCCCTGCGCCACCTCCTCTGCTCGGCGGCCCTCGTGGCCGTGGTCCTCTCCGCAGCCTCCGCCGCCGGCGCCAGGACCCCAGCAGTGATCGTGACCGATGCCGGAACCGACATCGACGATTCCTGGGCCATCGCGCTGGCGATTCGGTCCCCGGAACTCGACCTGAAACTCGTCCTCACGGACGCCGGGGACACCACCTACCGCGCAAAGGTGGTTGCCCGGCTGCTTGAGGCTGCTGGCAGGAGCAACGTGGCGATAGGGGTGGGGGAGGATGTCGCCTCCAAGGGCGAGACCCTGGAAACTCTCGCTCCTTGGGTCGCCGGCTATGACCTGGGCAAGTACCCGGGCAAGGTCCGCCGCGACGGGATCGCGGCACTTGCCGAACTGGTCGCTGCCTCCGACGGGCCCGTGACCGTGATCGCGATAGGGCCGGTTCCAAGCCTGGCCCTGGCCGTGAAGCGCTTCCCGGCCCTCGCCCCAAAATGCCGCTTCGTCGGGATGTACGGCAGCTTCGACGTCGGCTACGGAGGAGGCGCTCCCTCCCCAGAGACCAACGTGAGGGTGGATCCCGCGGGTTTTCGCACGGTCCTCGGGGCCGGCTGGAGGGACATCCTCCTTACGCCCCTGGACACCTGCGGCTCGGTGGGCCTGGCGGGCGAGCGCTACCATGCAATCTGGAGCGCGACCGGCGACCCGTTACTCCGGGAGCTCATCGAGAGCTACTGCATCTTCGCCCCCCGGCAGACCTGGATGACGTGCGACTATTTCGCGACCCGCTCCACCACGCTATTCGACTGCGTTGCCGTCTACCTGGCTTACTCCGAGGACCTGGTCGAGGTCGAGACCCTCACGTTCGACGTGGACGACGCGGGATTCACGCGGAAATCGGCGCACGGGGCCTTCAAGGCGCGAGTAGCGATGCGCTGGCGCAACCGGGACGGCTTCGAGGCGGAACTCGCGGGTCGCCTGCTCGCCCCCTAGGGCCCTAGTCGACCTCCGTCACGCTCGGGGCCCCGGCCGTCGCGTCCCCGGGTTTGCGCGGGAAGGTCTGGCAGAGGAGCTGCCCCGCGCGCTCGACGCCGTGGACGATCCCGTCGGTAAAGTCGCCCTTCTTGAAAAAGCCGCCCATGGCCTCGGCAAGCCCCGTCCAGAAGGCGTCGCCGCACTTCTCGTGGACGCCGGAGTCGCCGATCACCGCAAAGCGCCGGGATCGGGGAGCTACCAGAAGCAGCACGCCGTTGCGGTGCGCCGAATTGGCCATCCCGAGCTTGTCGAAGTAGGCCTGCGCCGAGGCTACCGGATCCTTCACCCGGTGCTTGGCAACAATGACCCGGATCTCACCCGAGGTGTTGAGCTCCGCCAGGGCGATCGCGGCGACTACCCGCTCGTGGTCAATCCTGGGAGTTGAAAAGGGCAGGTTCATCGCCTCACCAGCTCCCCCCGGCGCCACCGCCACCAAAGCTTCCGC
Organism: uncultured Opitutaceae bacterium; assembly: GCA_903887455.1. GTDB lineage: Bacteria > Verrucomicrobiota > Verrucomicrobiia > Opitutales > Opitutaceae > Palsa-1447. The sequence goes on from CAISPT010000126.1 coordinate 3,957, forward strand.
CGCCGCCGGAAAATCCTCCGCCTCCACCTCCGCCGCTGAATCCGCCGCCGCCTCCGCCGCCGAACCCCCCTCCCGGGAAAATCCAGGGGCCACCGTAGCCGGTGCGCCCGCTGCTGTGGTACATCGAGGCGTTCCGTCGCGCCAGGGAAATGATGACGATCACCGCCACGAAGAAGAACAGGAAGGGAAGGAAGCCGTTTGAGCTGCGCCGGTCGGCAACGGTCCGCCCGGTGCCGCGGTACTCACCCTTGGTGGCGGCAATAATCGAGTCGACCGCCGCCGTCAGACCCCCGTCGTAGTCGCCCTTGCGGAAGCGCGGGACGATCTCGTCGGCGATGATGCGCTTGGCCAGGGCATCGGGAAGCGAGCCCTCGAGTCCGTAGCCGACCTGGAGGTAGACCTGGTGCGTCTGCGTGAAGATAAAGAGCACGGCGCCGTTGTCCTTGCCCTTGAGGCCCACGTGCCAGGCCTGAGCCACGCGAACGGAGTAATCCTCGACCGAGGAGTCGCTCTCCATCCTGGGGAAGATGGCCACCACCACCTGGTTGGAGGTCTGCCGCTCGAAGTCGGCCAGTTTCTCGTCAAGGGCCTGCGCCGTCTGGGGGCCCACGACCGACGCGTAGTCGTTAAAGTGCGCGGCGGGAGCCGGCGGAATCACCTCGGAGCCGCGGAGCGCCCCGGCAACAAGGAAGGCCAGCCCGAGGACGAGCGGGCGCAGGCTCACGGCTTGGCCGGCGCCGCGCCGCCAAAGTCGAATTGGACCTTGGGCGGGGTGTCGGATCCGGGAGTTGCGCTGAAATACGGCCGCGGAGTGAAGCCGAGGGCGCCGGCCAGAAGAACCGCAGGGAAGCGTCGGATCGCGGTGTCGTAGGCCAGGACCACGTCGTTAAAGCGGCCCCGCTCAACCGCAATGCGGTTCTCGGTACCCTCAAGCTGCGCCTGGAGGTCGCGAAAGCCGGCGGTGGCCTTCAGGTCCGGATACTGCTCGGAGACCACGAGAAGGCGGGAGAGCGCCGAGCCCAGCTGCCCCTGGGCCTGCTGGAAGGCGGCGAGCTGGGCAGGATCGGTGGGAGCGGAGCCGGCGGGCAGCTGTACCCGGCCGACAGAGGCCCGGGCCTCGGTCACCGCGAGGAGGGTCGACTTCTCGAAGTTGGCGGCGCCGGAGACCGTGCTCACCAGGTTGGGGACGAGGTCCGCGCGGCGCTGGTAGACGTTCTGGACCTGCGCCCACTGGGCGTCCGTCGCCTGCTGCATGCCGACCAGGCCGTTGTAGCTTGAAACCACGTAGAGGCCGAAAATCACCGCGAGCGCCACCAGTCCGATCAGAATTTTTGTCGCTGTGCCCATGCCCTGACCCTATGCCGGTAGGGTTGCCGTAGCAAGGCGATCCCGACGATGCCCCTCGCGATGACCGCTCCCACCGACCACGGGCCAGCCGTTCTGGTGATCTTCATCCTCACCTACGTCGGCCTGGCCGTGGGACGGATACCCGGCCTCAAGCTGAACCGCACCGGCTTCGCAGTCCTGGGTGCGATTGCCATGATGATCTTCTCCGGCAACACGCCGGAGCAGATCTCGGCCATGGTCAACTGGCCAACCATGCTCCTGCTCTTCGGCTTCTTCGTGCTCTCGGCGCAGCTGCGCCTCTCGGGATTCTACGACTGGGTCGCCAAGCCGATCTCCGACAGGCTCGGGGCTCCAACCCACTTTCTCGCGTTCCTGATCCTCGTCACAGCCGGGCTCTCGGCATTCCTAAACCACGACGTTGTCTGCTTGGTGCTGACGCCTGTCGTGGCCTCCGCCCTCATTAAGCGGGACATCGATCCGGTTCCGTTCCTTGTCGCCCTCGCGGCGGCAAGCAACATTGGGGCGGCGGCCACGCTCGTCGGAAACGCCCAGGACATGCTGATTGGAACGGTCGCGGGCCTCGGTTTCGCGCGCTACACGCTTTGGAGCATCGTTCCCGTGCTTGGGGGCCTCGTCGCCACGTACGCGCTCACCCGGCTCCTCCGGCGGCCGGGCCCGCCTCTCATCAGCAAGGACGACATCGAATCCGACGGGCCCGAATACCCGCTCGACCGCTACCACATGGTCAAGGGTCTCGTCGTGCTGGCGATTGCCTTCGGCCTCTTCTTCACGCCGCTCCCGCGGGAGATCGTCGTACTGGTGGCGGCCGGCATCCACCTGCTCAGCTCAAAGTTCAAGACCGAGCAGCTGCTTGGACTCGTGGACTGGCAGGTTCTCGTGCTCTTTGGGGCGCTCTTCGTTGTCGGCGGCTCCTTCCAGGCGACAGGGTACGGCAATCTCCTGGTCGAACGGATGGCGGGCCTCGGGTTTGACCCGTCGAAGCCGTTCAACGAAACCGCCCTAACGACGGTGCTCTCGGTGCTGATCAACAACGCCCCGGCCGTCGTGCTCCTGGTCAAGATCCTCCCCGTATCCCAATCCGCGGTCGCCTATGTCCTGGCCAACGCCAACAGTTTCGCCGGCAACGTGATCATGACCGCCAGCGTGGCCAACCTGATCGTCGTCCAGCAAGCCAAGCGCCAGGGGATCATCATCTCGTTCGGCGCGTTCGCGAGGCTCGGGCTACCGATCGCGGCGGCCTCGCTCGGTCTGTTGGTAGCCTGGGCGTGGGCGATGGGCGGCTAGAGCTGCCCGCTTCCCTTCGCAGCCGATAGGCTCCAGAGCCAAACGGACAGAAGGGCAGTGATCACGACTGTGATGATGCTCGCCACTGGGCCGAACTCGACCGGGCCCACATGGACTTCCCACCGGGCCCAGAGTCGGACCAGATGGCCGAGGCAGACCAACGCGAATATGACGCTCGAGGCTCGAAGGCCGAGGATGGGGGACCTCATACGCACTCCTTTCTTTGGGGTTTCTTCAGGGGGAATCCTGCCCCGGTAATCTACGCCCTTTGCAGCCCGGGGCGCTGCGCATCCGTTGGCGAATTGAGCGCAGAGATTGACCCAAGCTCGGGTGTGGAATTCGCCTAAGCCATTTTCTTTCTTTATCTTACATCATAACGCCGCCGTCCGCTCTCGTCACTGTGCTCGGCTGCGAGCAAGCATCTGGGTCGCGGCCTCGTCCCCCGGCCTGATTGCGAGGACGGTCTCAAACTCCCGTGCCGCCTCGGCGTGCCGGCCCGACTGCTCGAGCGCGCACCCGAGGTCGAAGTGCGCGGTCGCGAATCCCGGCCTGATCCGGAGCGCCGCACGCATCTCCTCTATGCCATCGGACAGGCGCCCGGCAACGCAAAGCGCGACGCCCAGGTTGTTGTGCGTGTCGGCGTTCGCGGGATCCAGGGCCTCGGCGCGCCGCAACTCCTCGATCGCGTCCAACGTTTGGCCTGACTTGGCGAGGGAGAGTCCCAGTTGGAAATGGGCGAGCGCAAAGGAGGGGTCCATCCGGATCGCCGCCCTGAAATGCCCGATCGCCTCGGCCCCCCGTTCGGGAGATTCACTCAACGCAATGCCGAGCTCCGTCTCGGCGAGAGGGTAGTGGGACTCGAGCGCCAGGGCCTTCCTGAACTCCTCAGCCGCGGCGGCGCCCTGGCCGCGACCAGTGAGCAGGGCGAGGCCCAGGGCGCAGTGCGCCCGCGCGTTCATCGGAGCCTTGTGAACGGTGTCTCGCCATATCTCCGTCTCGCTGCGGTAGTCGCGGTTGCGCTCGAAGGTGAGAAATCCGAGGAAAACTGCGGCGCCAAGCAGTCCGACGAGCGCCCGCCGGCCTCCAACCGTGTGCGCAGCAATAACCGCGAGAACCACCTCCGACGCCAGGGGAAGGTACACCCGGTGCTCCGCAATTGTTTGGGTCACCACCGGGACAACGCACGTCGGGGCTAGGACGATGAACGGCAACGCCGCAAGGAAGCCCACCCTCGGCCGACGGACCAGAGCGACAGCCACGGTGATGACGATCGGTATGACCAGGAATGCGCTCGCTAGGGAGGCGGCGGGCGCCTTGAGCGCGGCGGTGCCGTAGTCGAACGTCAGACCGTCCGGCCAGACGGAGAGGCGGAGGTACCGCGCCAGGGCCTGGAACTGCGCAATCCAGTAGGCAGACAGGGGAGCGCCGCTTCCGAAGCCGGCTGTGCCGGCCCGGCTCCAGCCGGTACTGGCGACAAGGAAGAGCAGCAGGAGCCAGGTGCAGGCGAGCGACACATAGAAGCCCCGGCGCTCACGGAGGGCCTGCGAGAAGGATCCCGTAAGGAACGTCCTGTCGAAGAGAAGTGCCGCGAGTGGAAGAGTCGCCACCACCTCCTTGGTCGCCATGCCGAAGAGGCAGCAGAGGACCGCCGCGGTCTCCCACGCCCGCCTGGCCCCGCCAGCGGACCGCACGAGGCAGTACAGCGTCGTCAGGTAGAAGAGCGCGGCCATCGATTCGACCCTTTGGACTAGGTAGGTCACCGACTCGGTGGCGAGCGGGTGCAGGGCCCAGACGAACGCCGCGGTCGCCGCCAGGAGAACGGCGTCGCCGCCAAAGCGCGCGCGGAGCGCGGGCAAGAGAAGCGTGCGGCGCACGAGCCCGAAGAGGGCCCAGGCGCAGAGCACGTGGATCAGCAGGTTAAGGGCGTGGTAGCCGGCCACCTGGGTTCCCCCAAGCGCGTAGTTAAGCGCAAAGCTCAGGTTGGGCAGGGGTCGACCCGAGAGCGATGTCGCCGAGGACGGCTCGAGGGGGCCGGGAAAGGCAACGAGATGCCTGATGCTCCGGTTCTCCAGGATCGACGGAATGTCGTCGAAAAGGAACGGGACGGAGAAGCTGGTGCGGTAGGCGGCGGCCACCGCTAGGGCGATGAGCCCAAGGGCTAGGGCCGCGGCTGCGCGCCCAGGGAGGGTGGGTCGCACGGGGGCTACGGAAGGGACGCCTTGCATCACGTCCCGTCTATCCGGGGGGCGCGCCCAGTCCAACCTCGGTTTTTCGGGGGCTCAGGGGCGGTTGTCGTGCAGCGTGGCGTGCTCGCCAGCCGCGCTCGAGATCCGGTTTCCGTTCAGCTGATTGTCGTGGACGCTCACGCCGGAGACTCCTGCGCCAATCTCAATGGCCGTCCCGGTTGTGGCGCCCTTGACCGCGTCCGGGTAGATGGTGAACGAATTGTCGTGGATCGACGCCTGGCCGGAGGCCACCTCGATCATCGGCCCGTCAAGCACCCACGGGACTACCCTCGAGTCGGAAAGCGACACGTAGCCGTCGTTCTCCCACTTGATGGTCCGCTTCAGCTGCCCCCAAAAGGCGCCTCCCCGCACGAAGAGGACCACTGTGGTGGGCTCCGTGATGCTGACCCCGTTCAGGACCCGGCTCTGCGAGGCCCCTCCCGCGGTCCCGCGGCCCCAGATGGCGATCTTGCTCGTGCCGCGGTTGTCGTTCGCGATCGCGAGGTTGGAGATCGTGACCCCGGGCTGCTGGGTGGCACGGGCGTCGATGCCGATGTCCACCCCATCGAAGTCCACGTCGGTCATCTGCCCGTTCGTCGCGCCGTCCTTCGAGGCGGAGAGCTGCATGCCCACGTGGTAGCCCCAACTAAAGATGTTCTCGACCACCTCCCAGTCCGCGCGCTCAAAGATGAACGAAACGGCGTTGGCCTCCGTGAAGTCGAAGATCTTCTTGTCCATCGACCAGAACGGCCAGAAGTGCACGTCATGGATTCGCCCGATGTCGGTGCACTTGTCGACCCAGATTCCCTTGAGCAGCGGCTGGCCGTAGAGCCCCCGGATATAGTGGCGGCTGCCCCCGAGCGAGCCCAGGTCGACGGCAAGGTAGGGGTTAACCAGGAGAACATCGATCAGGGCCGCGCCGTCGCCCGCGCCCCCTCGGATCGTCCAGGGATAGGGGTCGGGCCGGTCCGCCACCACCTGGTTCGGGTAGAAGACCTTCACTCCCTGGAGGGTCGAGTCTGGCCCCTGGAGCGTGATGAACGCCGCGCCGTCCTCGTGGCCGACCCCTTCGACCGCCAGCAATGTCGAGCCGCTCGCCTTGTCGGTATAGAGTTCAGGGGCCCGACCGACGCCCACGAGGGCCGTCTCCGCAGGCACCGAAAGGTGCGTCTTCACTAGATAGGTGCCCGTGGGAACATAAACCACGCCGCCGCCCTTCGCGCCGACGGCGTCGAGCGCCGCCTGGATCGCCTGGGTGTCGTCGGCCTTTCCGTCGCCCCGGGCCGAGTACGGAGCCCCGCGCACATTGACCCAGCTCGGGTCCGCCGGACCCTTGATCGCCCTGTCGGGCGGGACTGAGGAGCCTTGGGCCAGGGAAGGGCCGGGTTTGTCCTCTGCAGTCGCTGCGAGGACAAGGAGAAAGGAGGCGACGAGGGCGATCGCCACGTGTCGCAGGGGGTGGGGGAGGGAGCGTCGCATGTCGTCGGGGCTTTTGAGTAGGCAACAACCGCCCCAAACGTCGGCTCTTCAGCCATTCGAATCGGGGAACAGTCAGGGTAACTGGGGCGAAAAACAAGAACCACATTTAAAGCCTCCTGTCGAACCATTGTCCAACGGCACCTCGGCCGTGGTGCCGCACTCACATCCCCGTGTGCCTGCGCTGCCGGGCGAATCCTCTATCTATCGCTATCCGGTGGACCGAAGTAGCTCTCAGGCAGTCTGCCGTCGCTGATTACAATTCGCTGCACGACAATTCCAGGATCCACCATCGCAATAGACAAGGTATGCTGCCCGGGAGCCACCAGCACGTGCTTTGACCTAAGATAGCGCACGTTGTCTCGGGCGACCTGAGTCGTCCAGTTCTTCCCCAGGAACCCCTCCTCCTCTCGGTGGGCAAAGAGGTCCAGTACCTTTGGGCCCTCGTCATCAAAGCTTACCGCGATACGCATCCCCCGGTTAGGAACGAAATCCATCACGGGCCCAACTTCTAGAGTAACCTCGTAGGTGCCGGCACGTGGGAGATAGACCGGATACTCCAATGTCGGCGACGCCTCCGGCGGAAGGACGCTCGGGCTATCCACCGGATAGATCGCCATCGCGCCGTCACCACGTCCGTAGTTAGGAATTCGGTCCCAATGCACGCCTCCGACGTCCTTCTTCAGGGCTGACGCGGCCGGAAAAGCGACAGGGCCCGTGAGGCTTGCAAAGCGGCCTTTCGCTGCTTGGCGTTGCTCGTCAGTGGCCTTGGTCGCGTTCACCTTAACGTTCACGGTGCCGCGGTCGCCCTTGATCTCAATTGTGCCGCTCGAGTTCCCCGCCGGCAATCTATCCCAGTCGACATCCACCCAGTAGCGCCGGTCCAGGCGCGGCTCCGCATCCGCGGTCACGAGAATCCAGGGTTGTTTGGTCGAGATAGAGTATTCGATGGAGCGCCTGCCCATAGCAAAAATCTCCACAAAAGACCGTCGGCGCTGAAACGAGTCGAAGGCAGGCAACACAGCCTCACCGAATTGACCGGGCCAGATGTTCACATCACCCTCGATCGCGACCCCGAACTTGGCATTGTCCTCAACCAACAGCTCCGACACGGCGGGCATCGCGTCGGCAATCGGAGGTTCCCATCCAAATTGGCCGATGTGCGTTTGGTCCATTAGGTGATCCCATTTTCCCCCAGACAAATCGTGATTGTAATAGTCGCTCATCGCACGGTCGCGCCTGAATAGGTCACGCACCTTCTCTGCTATCGCGTTGGTACTCGCCCGTCCCTGCTTTGCAAACAGGGCGTTTCGTCCCGCCACAATGTTCATCTCAGCGACTATCTAAGGGCGCAACCCCAAGTGGAATGCCAACACTACACGCCACAGAGGGGGTTTCTCCTCTGAAAAGCAGTACTTAACATAATGTATATTGTGCGTTATGACAGAGTAATCCTAGGAGGCGGACTGTGCTTGCCAAGTGCCTGGCAAACGTTCGCACAATCCGCCTAAAGGACCGATCCAAACCCAATTTCCTTGCCTGGACCCCGAAGCGCTGACCTTCTGCGCACGGGTTCGGTGCCTGGGCACCGAAGGCATCAGAAGCAATCGGGCCATTGCTTCAATATCTGCTAGTGCGGCACAGCCGCATTCCCTACCAATGAAGTATCTCATCGTCTTTGGCTGTCTATTTGTCGCCACCCTCGCGGAATCGTACGGCGACGCCACTGTTAGGATCGGCCTGTTCGAGCGAACGGGCTCCGCACAAATCTTCACCATATTTGCCGGGGCGGTCTTGCTGCTCGTTTATGGTGTCATGCTCAATCTGGCTCCTCTGCCGTTTGCCCGCATCATCGGATTCTATATCGCCACCCTTTTCTTGGTGTGGCAGGCCGTTGCGTTCGCCACATTCCGCTCAATACCCAACGCTCCGATCCTCATAGGCGGGACCCTAATAGTCGCTGGGGGCTTGATCGTCTCGTTCTGGAGATCCTGATCTATTGCAATTCAAGCAACTCTCGAGGCTCCGGCGGGAGAAGCTGAGACCCTTTACTGTAATGTAGTCGGCGGCTTCCCCGATCCCAATTAGGTCATACCCTTGAACGTCGTCTCGAATTCACCCCAAGACCGCTGAGGAATGGACGACGCCAGCTGGAAACACCCCCTTATAAGCCATGACGTTCAAGCCCGTATCCACTGCCTTTGTCGCGACAATGCTCTGCCTGGGGCCCGCGATGTCCTCCCGGGCGGCCCCGGTCCCTTATCTTGACCCTTCACTACCCTTAGATGTGCGCGCTCGCGACCTGGTCTCCCGCATGACCCTCGAGGAAAAGGCCTCGATGATGGAAAATACCACGCCGGGCGTGCCGCGCCTTGGCATCCCTAAATACAACTGGTGGAGCGAGGCCTTGCACGGCGTGGCGAACGCCGGCACCGCCACCGTATTCCCACAGGCGATTGGCCTGGCCGCAATGTGGGACGGCGCCCTGCACCATGACGTCGCCACCGTCATCGGCGTTGAAGGACGAGCCAAGTTCAAAGGCTATGAAGGCACCGAAAACGAGGGTACGATTTTTCACGGCCTCACCTTCTGGTCGCCCAACATAAATATCTTCCGCGATCCGCGCTGGGGGCGCGGACAGGAAACCTACGGAGAGGACCCCTTCCTGACATCCCGACTTGGTGTTGCCTTCGTGAGCGGACTTCAGGGCAGCGATCCAACCTACCTGCAGGCCGCCGCCTGCGCCAAGCATTTCGCCGTGCACAGCGGCCCCGAATCCTCGCGCCATCGCCTGGATGTCTCGCCGCCAGACGCTGACCTCTACGAAACCTACCTGCCGGCGTTCGAGGCCCTCGTGCGCGAAGGCCACGTTGAGGTCGTGATGACGGCCTACAACTCGCTTCATGGCGTCCCCTGCTCGATGAACCCTCTGCTGTACTCCTCACTCGCCAAGTGGGGATTCAATGGGCATGTCACATCCGACTGTGGCTCGGTCGCCGACCTGATTGAGTCCTACAAGCGTGCGGCAGACGCCGCAGAGGCAGAAACGCTCGTCCTGAAGGCCGGCCTGGACGTCACCTGCGGATTTGAGGCCCCCGGCATAGTCAAGGCGGTCAAACGCGGAATCCTCCCCGAGGCGACCGTTGACGATCGCTTGGTGGCGTTGTTGCGCACAATGTTCCGCCTCGGTTTCTTTGATCCGAAGGAGCTCGTCCCCTACACCCACATCAAGGCTTCCGAGAACGACACCCCGGAGCACGCGGAGCTCGCCCTGCGGGCCTCGCGGGAATCGATCGTGCTGCTGAAAAACGACGGCATGTTACCGCTAAGGAAAGAGAAACTCCGGCAAATTGCGGTGATAGGGCCTAGCGCAACCTCTGTGAAGGTGCTCCTCGGCAATTACAACGGAACCCCCTCGAATCCCGTGACGGTGCTTGCAGCGCTGAAAGAGGCCTTGGGACCCGGCGTAAAAATCAATTACGCGCACGGTTGCGACTATGCCGCCAAGCCGGCCGACGCCCAGCTTTTCGGCGGGGACTGGTACGATGGCGAGTACTTCGCCAACGCCGACCTCGAGGGAAAGCCCTTTGCAACACGTTCGGATCGTCCGCTCCGCTTGGACGTGGCCGGAGGGAAAGGACCGGGATCGAGCCTGCCGGAAGGTGCGCCCGACCACGGCCTGTCTGTACGCTGGACAGGTGATGTCGCAACGGCCCTAGGCGGCGAATACGAGTTCATCCTGAGCGGCCGGGGCCGGTTCCGCCTCAGCATCGGAGGCGACAAGTTGATCGACGCGTGGGCCCCCGCGCCCGACCAGGGGAAGGCCGAGCGGCGGTTCATCGCCAAGCGCCGCCTGTCCGACAATGCCAGCATTCCGTTCGTGCTCGAGTACGCCCAGGGCGAGGGCCCGGCGCGAATCTCCCTCGAGTGGAAGACTCCCCTTGCTGACGAGGGGCTCGCCGAGGCCGTGGCTGCGGCCGAGGGCTCGGACGCAATCGTGTTCGTGGGCGGAATCTCCGCCCAGCTTGAGGGCGAAGAGATGAGGGTGTCCTACGAGGGTTTCTCTGGCGGAGACCGCACCCGGATCGAACTGCCCTCGGTGCAACAGCACCTGCTCGAGAAGCTGAAGGCGCTTGGCAAACCAATTGTCTTTGTCGACATGTCGGGGAGCGCGATTGCGATGCCCTGGGCAGCGGAGCACCTGGACGCCATCGTCCAGGCGTTCTATCCCGGAGAGGCCGGAGGCCGGGCGGTCGCCGATGTGCTCTTGGGGACATACAACCCCGCGGGGCGCTTGCCTGTCACCTTCTATCGAGGCACCTCCGACCTGCCCGCGTTCGACGACTACAGGATGCAGGGCCGGACCTACCGTTACTTTGACGGGGCGCCACTCTACCCGTTTGGATTTGGCCTTAGCTATTCGACGTTCGCCTACGCGAACCTTCGCGCGGAGGCCCTGGCAAACCATACCCTTTCAGTCGCCGTCGACGTCACCAACACGGGCGGTCAGGACGGCGACGAGGTCGTACAGCTTTACGCTGTTCCACCCGCGGCGTTTCACCCCCGAGAGCACCGGGCGCTTTGCGGATTCGACCGCGTGCACCTGAAGGCGGGTGAGACGAGAACCATTCACCTCGTGGTGCCGGCGACGGCTCTCCGCCGCTGGAGCGACCGGGATAAGGACTATATCATCCCCTCCGGAGAGTGGTTGATCAGTGCCGGCGCCTCCTCAGCCGACATACGCCAATCCGTCCATGTTGGCCTATGATTAGACCACGATAGCCCCCCAGGACTGGCTTCGCATGCGTCTTCACCATCCGCTGAGTCAATCCCGCCGGTGCGCCACAAACTCAAATAGGGCTCACGGGTGTCGATTATCCTTTCGAGCTGCATTCTAACGCCCCCAAAGCCCTCCATGCAAAAGACGCTGCTGCTAATCACCCTTTCGATGACCCCTATCCTCGGCCAGGCTCAGCCCACCTCGAGCGGCAGGACCATCGAGGCCGACCTCACCCAGTCGAGGGGCCCGACGAGCCGCATGTTTAGTTTCTGCGTCGGCGCTGGGCGCGCCAACGAGGGGCTCAGGGCGGACTGGCAGCGTCAGCTGCGGCTTGTCCATGAGGAATGCGGTTTCCGCTATATCCGGTTCCACGGCCTTTTCTGCGACGACATGGGCGTCTACCAGGAGGACAAGCTTGGCCGCGCCGTCTACAACTGGCAGTACGTCGACGAGCTGTTCGATTTCCTTCATGGAATCGGGATGAAGCCGTTCGTGGAGCTTGGCTTCATGCCGAGCGCCCTTGCCAGCGGCCCCCAGACCATCTTCTGGTACAAGGCCAATGTCACCCCCCCGAAAGACTATGCCAAGTGGCAGGCCTTCATCACGGCGTTCGTGAGCCACGTGACCGAACGCTACGGGTCCGACGAGATCCGAAGCTGGTATTTCGAGGTCTGGAACGAGCCCAACCTCACGGGATTCTGGATGGGGTCAACAGGCGGCAAGTCAGACGCGGAGTTCGCGCCCATCGCCCGGGCCGAGTACTACCGTCTTTACGAGACCACCGCGAAGGCCGTGAAGTCGGTGGACCCGAGGTACCGGGTCGGCGGGCCGGCGACGGCCGGAAGCGGCTGGATCGACGAGACCCTGGCCTACTGCTCCTCAAAGGGCCTGCCCCTCGACTTTGTGAGCACGCACAGCTATGCCACCACGAGCGGCTACCTCGACGAGAACGGCAACGCCGGCACGGTGTTCTCGCCCGACCGCAACGCCATAACGGGCGAGGTCAAGGGGGTGCGCGAGCGGATGGACCGATCCCCTTTCGCGGCGTCCGAGCTCCACTACACCGAATGGAGCTCGTCCTACACGCCGTTCGACCCTCTTCACGACAGCTACCACAGCGCGGCCTTCATCCTGGACAAGATCCGCAACATTGGCGATTCGGCCAACTCGATGTCGTACTGGACCTTCACCGACATCTTCGAAGAGGCCGGCCCGCGGACGACGCCCTTCCACGGCGGGTTCGGACTCCTCAACTACCAGGACCTGAAGAAGCCGTCGTATTTCGCCTACCGGTTCCTCAATAGGCTCGGTCCCGTTGAACTCAACTGCAAGGACCCTGCTGCCTTCGTGTGCCGGGACACGCAGGGCGCCGTGCAGGCCCTATTCTGGGATTTCACCATCGCGAGCCCCACTCCTGCGGTCATCAACCAGGAGTACTACAAGGCCGACCACCCGTCCGAGGCGAAAGGCACCGCCGAGCTAAGGATTTCCAAGGTGGGCCCGGGCTCCTACCGCTTGGTCGCCTTCAAGGTCGGCTACCGAGCGAATGACGTGCAGGCCGCGTGGAGGGACCTTGGCTCACCGTCCCAGCTTACCCGGTCGGAGGTTAAAGCTCTGCGAGAGGCCTCCTCAGGGGCGCCCTGTCTCGACGAAATCATCAAAGTAGGCTTGGACGGCCTTTTTGACCGGCCCTTCGCCATGCGCTCAAACGACGTCTGGTTCGTTGAACTGATACCTCAGCACTGAACAGGCCGCACAAGACCGCCAAGCCCGGGCCCGGGCCCCATTTGGGACGTATCCGGTAGCCCTTCCACCCCACCCTCCTAGCGACTCCCTTTATGCGATTCACCTCACTCGCCCGAGCAGCGCTTATGGCTCTCCTCTTTGCCCTGCGCGCTCCCGCCCAGGAGCTGTTCGTGGGAACGAACTACCACCCCCACGACTCCAATCCGGAGACCTGGAAACGCGACATCGCGCTCATGAAGGCCGCGGGTTTCCGCGTCGTTCGGATGGGGCACCTGGCATGGGACAGCTACGAGCCGGCAGACGGCCAGTTCTCGTTCGCCTGGTTCGACCAGGTGATGGACATGATGAACGACGCGGGGATCAAGGTTGTCCTGGACCTCGCGATTCGTCCGGCCCCGATCTGGCTGCACCAGGAGCATCCTTCAATCAACATCACGGATAGCTCCGGAAACGTCCTATATCCCAACCACCGCTACATGGTGGACGTCGGGGACCCGGACTACCAGCGCTACGCCCTCCGCTTCACCGACGCCATGACAAGGCGTTACGGACGACATCCCGCCCTATTGGCCTTCGGCATCGACAACGAGCCCGGCGACGGGCCGATCTCCTACTCATTGACGGTAAAGGGGCGCTTCGCCGCCTGGCTCAAGGCAAAATACGGCACCGTCGAGAAGCTCAACGAGGCGTGGGCCTCACAGCGCTGGTCGCGAAGGATAGGCGCATTCGAGGAGGTGGGCCTCCCCGCCTCAGGTTCCGTTGAGGGCCCGCCAGAGCGCGTGCTCGATTTCCGGCGCTTTATCTCGGACGAGGTGAACGGAATCCTGAAGAAGGTCGTGGCCCACGTCAGAGCAAACGCACCCGGCGTCCTCACCACCACGAACATGTGGTATTACGCCCCGTCGAAGTACTTCGACTATTCGGGCATGGCCTACGAAGGGGACATCGCCAGGGGCGGCTGCGGATTCTACCCGGGAAACTCCCTTAGGAGGAATGACGGGATCGAGAACGCGCTCTTTGGCATCGTGCGGATACAGTTCGAGAACACGACGCCCTTCTGGTGCACGGAATTTACCACGCACACGGCGGTTCCAGGCTCGATCCGGAAGGCGGCCTACGCCTCGCTCATGGCTGGCAACCAGATGGTGTGCGGGTGGACCTGGCAGTCCATGCACGGCGGCGAGGAACAGTACCTCCAGGGAATGGTAGACTGGGACGGCGTGCCCAACCGGAAATACGAGGAGTACAAGACGATCGCCGCGGAGTTCCGAAAGATCTCGCCCTATGGGTTTCCCTACCGCCCGCACCCCGAGGTTGCCCTGGCGTTTTCCTTCGACAGCCAGATCGCGAGCGCCAGCTTCCCCGAGCGCCACGACAACCAGATCCAGACCGCGTTCGCCGTCCTCGACAAGAGAAACGTCGACACCCGCATGGTCGAGATCAGCCGAAGCGCCCTGCAGTACAAGCTGCTCGTGGTCCCAGGGGTCGCCGTGATGGACGCCGGGACGGCATCCAAAATCAGGGCATTCGTGAAGGCAGGAGGAACCGTCGTGATGACCGCGTACTCGGCGATGGCGGACGAGCATGGCCAGGTCTTCGGCTCCACGCTTCCAGGAGGGTTGAGCGATGTCTTTGGGATCCGCGTTTCGGGATTCGAGGAAACCGAGCAGTTCAACGAGCTTTCAACGGAAGGGCTGACGGGAACGGACCTGCATCTTGCCTATGGAGGACTGGCCATTGCCACCCGTTCGCCCCGCTTCGACCTGGTCCATCCCCAGGGCGCGACCGTACTCGGCCGCATCGTAGGCCTGGACCACGATTATCCGGTCGTGACCTCCCATCCTTTCGGCTCTGGGACGGCCATCTACGTGGGCCTACCCGCCAGGGAGGAAGTTCTAGGGCCGGTCCTCGGAGACCTTATCCGCGGGCTCTCAATTGACGGGGGGCCGGCGGTCCCCGCTGGGGTCATGGCCCGCAGGATTGACTCGAAGCATGTGCTCTACCTGAACTTGGAGGGCACCGCGAAGGCCATCCCGCTCATGGGAAAGGCCAGGAGCATCCTGCGCGACCGCGACTACTCGGGCTCGTTCACGCTGGCTCCCTTCGAGCCGGATTTCATCGAGGTCGCCCCGTAAGAAGTCACCCGAGCGGCGCAGCCACGCCGGAGTCCCTTGGCTGCGGGCCCCGTTGCCTGCCGCTTACTTCGCCCAGTCCCTGCCCTCGGGCGTCCGCCTCCACGAAAAATAGGTGTCGAGGACCCTGAGAGATGCCTCGCTGGGCACCGGTCCAACGGTTGCTTTGTCATGGAAATACATCACCTGCCGGGTGCGCTCGTCAAACTGCGGCCACGCGGGCACTCCCGCCCCATTGGGATCGCCGCGCTTGGCAAAGTTGGTCCAGTAGGTGGAGACCGTGTCGGATATCGCAAAGTCTCCCTTGGAAAGCCTCGGGTCCTTCGGATCGAGCGTCTGAAAGACGTACGGCACGTCCACCCCGTGGGGCATGCCGTGGTCTGCCTCGGCCGATCCCGGGGCATGCTCCGCGTGCTGGTCGAAGTAGTAGTAGAACACCTTGGACTTTCCGGTCCTGGCCTGAAGCGTCGCCCAGGCCCACGTCTGCCAGCCGAAGGCCACGTCGCGTGTCAGGTCCCGCGCGGTCTTTGGCACCGAGTCCTTTCCTACAGGGTACGCCGCAAGCAGCCTCTCGGCGAACGGACCATAGCGCTTCTGGGTGTTCGCGATGAACTCCGCGGGCGTCTTCTCGCGGGTGAAGATCAACCCGTCGTCCGAATTGTAGCCGACGAGGATTGCCACGTCGTTGTACCGGCCTGCCTCGTAGAGTTCGTGCTGGTCGCCTGGGATCACCCAACCGTCCACGATGGGCCATCCCGCGCCGCTTCCGTAACCCGCCGGAAGGGCCCCTGGGGCCAGCTTGCGAAGTTCCGCCAGATTCGCGGCTCCGGCCCTGCGCATGTAGTCCTGGCCAGATTTCTCGGCCTCGGCCAGGGTCCGCATGTTCTCGCCCGGATAGGTCGTCGGGCGTGTCGGACCGAAGGAGCCCCCGCTTTGCGAGATGGCACCGCGGAACAGCCCACCTGCAAGCGGGGACGCACAAAGCTCGCTGACGGCAATGCCCCCGGCCGATTCCCCAAAGATGGTCACCCTATCCGGGTCCCCGCCGAACGCCGCGATGTTCCTCTTCACCCACTTGAGCCCAGCGATCATGTCGAGAAGGCCGTAGTTGCCGGAGGTGTGCCCCGGCGACTCGGCGCTCAACTCGGGCAACGCGAGGAACCCAAGAGGGCCGACGCGGTAGTTAATGCTCACCAGTACCACGCCTTTGCGCGCGAGGTGCTCGCCGTTGTGCACCGGCGTTGAGGTCGAGCCGAACGAGAATCCGCCTCCATAGATCCAGACCAGCACCGGAAGACGCTCCCCCGGAGTACGGGCCGGCGTCCATACGTTCAGGTACAGGCAATCCTCCCCCACCCCGCCCTTGCCGTCCCCCTGATAGGGATCCGGGGCGAACTTGTCTGCAACACGCACACCGCTCCATTTCTGAGGAGGCTCGGGAGCCCGCCAGCGTAGGTCTCCCAGGGGCGGCGAGGCGAAGGGAATACCCCGGAAGACCGTGAGATCCTCGGCGGGTGTCCCCTGCACCAATCCGTACTCCGTTGCGACCGGTTCGGGCAGTCCGGCGATGCACGGGACCGCAGCCATCAGGGGCAGCAATGCGAATAAAATTCTCTTCATGGGATTCGAGGGATTGGGGTTTGTAGCTCTCGGGACAGCCTAGGCGGCCGGCCCTTCCGATTCTCGGGCACCGTTTCTAATGCTCAGCGGTTCAGGCCAACAACAATCTGCGTGAACGAGTGCGGCGGGAACGAGTAATGAATGCCGGTCGCGCCCACCGTAAGGCTTTCCGTCTTGGGGGCGTAGCCCTCGCGAGCCTCGAACGTGTAGGGCTTGTTTGCGATGTCGTCGCTTGCGACCACACTGACCGTTGCTTTGCCTGCAAACGCACCCGCAATACTAAGGATATCGGTTGCGATGGCTTGGTCCTTGTGACGGTTCACTACGTTGATCACGACTTGCCCCGACTGCTTGTCGTAGACGGAGGAGACGTCAAGGTAGGGGATGTGCGAAAAATGGTCCGAGGTCCGGAACGTACCGCAATCGACAAAGGCATTGATCGCGGCGCCACGGCAGCGCGTTGAGAACATCTTGAAGGTGTAGAAGAGCGGCGTCTTGTACGGCGTGTCGGTCTTCGGGTCCCGGGCAAGGATGGACGTGAGCAGCGTGTAATTCGCCATCTTGACGACGTCCGAATGGCGTATGAAGGCGTTGAAATACTGCGCGAGGGCCATGGTCGAGAGGTGGCCACCCCGGAAGGGAGGCGCCCATTCATCGACGGAAATGTGCATCGGCTTCTTCTTTTCGATCGCGTCGACGGCCTTGATCTGGCCCGCGACGATCGCAATGCGCTCCTCCAGATCCAGCCCGCGCTCCCCCATGAAGGTGTAATAGTCGTCGGTCGGGTCCCAGTACCGGTGCATGGAAACGTAGTCGGCGATCCCGTAGAGTCCCTTCACGACCGTCCAGGTCCACTCGACCCAATCGAGGTTGTCCTTGTAGTTCGAAGGACCGTTGGCAATGAATTCCAGCTTCGTGCCCGGCGAGCTAAGGCGCATGACCTTGGCCGCCTCCACCGCAAATTTCACGTAGTCCGACGCGTTCTTGTAGCCGAGGATCCACGGCGCGCCGTCGACCTCATTTCCAAGGCACCAATACTTGATGCCGTACGGCTCCGGATGGCCATATTCCGCACGCTTGTCGGCCCAGTAGGTTCCGACCGGTGCGTTGCAGTACTGGACCCAGTACCGGGCATCGTCGAGCGTGCCGGTCCCCATATTGATGCAGACCACGTTCTCGCTACCGATCAGTTTGTTCAGCTGCACCCATTCATCCGTCCCGACTTGGTTGCTCTCGACGACTCCCCATGCCAGTTCCATTCGCTTCGGCCGAAGCGCCTTCGGCCCCAAACCATCTCGCCAGTCATACCCCGAGACAAAGTTGCCGCCCGGCCAGCGCATCTGAGTGAGCTGCAGCTCACGAGCGGCGTCTATCATGTCCGTTCGAAACCCATCCTTGTTCGCGAGAGGAGACGAAGGGTCGTAGAGCGGCCCATAAAGCGTGTTAAACTTCATCTCGGGCCGGTTAAACCCGATGGGCTCCATGAACACGCCGTATATGCGTGGATCTATGGCATCTATCACGTTGTCGACGTCGATTTTGATCGTCGCCGACTCCGCCAACGCTCCTAGGGGCGCGAAGGCAAGGATGCATGCTAGGCGGATCACGGGGATTTTCATGGGGTAAGCGTCGACTGGGGTTGCGAGGCTCGGAAAGGATGCCCTAGCGGGGCGCCGCTACACAAACGAATGGTTACAGATTCTCAGTCTAATAGTCGACTAGACCGAGCCCGTCAGACCCTCACCGAAGCCCGAAACGCCCGGCCGCTGTAATAGGACTGTGCGCCATTGTGGTAGACAAATACCCGCCCGAAGCGCCGGTCGCAAAAGAGCGCTCCGCCTAACTTCCTGAACTCGGCGGGCGTTTTGACCCAGCTTGAGGACTTGGTGTCGAATTCGCCCAGCGTCTGGAGCTCCCTGTACTCCTCCTCGCCCAGGATCTCGACGCCCATGGCCGCCGCGGTGTCGACCGCGTTGCCCTTTGGCTTGAATTCCTTGCGCGAATCGAGCGCCTGCCGGTCGTAGCACAGCCCGGTGCGTCCCTCGGGGCTCTGCGCCGAGCAGTCGACAAAGACGTAGTCCCCCGTCGCTTTGTCGCGGCCCACGACGTCGGGTTCGCCGCCTGTCCGCTCCATTTCCCCCAGGGACCACAATTTGGCGGGACTCGACTCGAGCCTCTTGCCTATCGCGGCCCAGTCCAGGCCCCTGTGTCGGCCCATGTTCTCCCTAAAGCGCTTCTCAAGGAGCGCTATGAGCTTCTCCCTTTGCTCTGCCGCCATCGCTTTGCCGGGCTTCGGTACCGTCATTGTGAATCGGATTTACCGTAGTCGCCATGGGCCAGTTGGCAACCGCCGAGCCGGAAGAACGTAGGGCAGCCGGAAACGGCGCGGCCTCGTTTGACGATCATGAGCATAACATCGGCGGGCGATACGCGGCCACCGTGGACCTGATTAGGGCCCTTGCTTAAAGGTAACACCACCGGGTTCTCCCGTTTGCGGCAAATCGCCATCGCGCCTTGCGGCGGCTGCCGTAGGGCCTACGCTTCCCCACGTCATCGGTCCCGCTGCCTTCCGGCTGAGCCAAACCCCTGCCCCCCTTCATGAGCCGCTGCCTTTCCTCCTGCTCGCTTGTCGCTGCCCTGCTTCTCGCCGCCCCACCCGCGGCCTTATCCGGGGATTCGGGAACGCCGGTTCCCCCTTCCCTCACGGCCGAGCAGGACCACCAAAACATGATGGACCAGCTCGGCATCAGGGCCCTTCGCCCCGGACCGAGTGGGGACGAGAAGGCGCCAAACCACGCCAACTACGACGAGGCGCTCGCCAACCCCTGCGCCGGCATTCCCGATCCGCTGACGATGGCCGACGGCAGGAAGGTGACTTCCGCCAAGATGTGGAGGGACGAGCGCCGTCCCGAGCTCCTTGAGGCGTTTTCAAGGTACGTCTACGGCCGCGTCCCGGCGGCTTTGCCAAAGGTGGCCTGGACCGTAGTCGCCGTGGACCGCGAGATGATCGGTTTCACTCCGGTGATCGCCAAGGACCTAGTAGGCCAGGTCGACAATTCTGCGTGCCCCGCCATCAGCGTCCGCATCCACATGACGCTGGTGACGCCCGCAAACGCCACGGGACCGGTCCCTGTCCTCATGATGTTCGGCCGCGCTGGAGTCCCCGCTCCGCGCGAGCCCTCCGCCGAGGAATTCGAGCGTATCAACGCCGCGTGGAAGGCCCTGCTCGTACAGCAGGATCCCGCGCTTAGGACCGTGTTCGAGCAGCATCCCGCGTGGCAGCCGACAAAACCCACGCCATTCCAGTTCCCGCAGATGAATGAGGACGGCGACCCGCCCAACACCTGGCAGCTCGTGGCCGCGGGATGGGGGTTCGTGCTGTTTGATCCGGCGAGCGTGCAGGCCGACGACGGCTCCGGGCTCGCCCGCGGCATCATCGGGCTCGCCAACGGGGGCAAACCCCGCGGGCCTGAGGACTGGGGTGCGCTCCGCGCATGGGCGTGGGGAGCTGGCCGCGGCCTCGACTACCTGGAGACCGACCGCGCCGTGGACGCGAAAAGGGTCGGGATCGAGGGGGTCTCCCGGTACGGGAAGGCCGCCCTGGTCACCATGGCCTTTGACGAACGCTTCGCGGTGGCGCTCGTCGGCTCATCCGGCAAGGGAGGCGCGACCCTCCTGCGCCGCAATTTCGGTGAGGCCGTGGAGAGCCTGACGGGCGGCGAGTACTACTGGATGGCGGGGAATTTCCTGAAATACGGGGCCGCCGAGTCCAGGTTCGGAACCCTGCACCCGTGCGACCTGCCGGTCGACTCGAACGAACTGATCGCGCTGTGCGCACCGCGGGCCACCTTCATCAGCTACGGCATACCTGAGAAGGGCGACGCCAAGTGGCTCGACCATCGCGGGAGCTTCATGGCCACAATTGACGCTGGACGGGTGTTCACTCTGCTCGGGGCGGGCGGACTCGACATCCCCGGCGATTACCGGAGCGCCCAGATGCCTCCCGTGAATGAGGGTCACTTGGGCTCTGCCCTTGCCTGGCGGCAGCATGACGGCGGCCACACCGATGCCCCCAACATGAAGTGGTTCCTGAAATGGGCCGGCGGGCTCCTCGGGCGCTAGGGAGCGCTGCCCGAACGTCCACAGGCCCCTTCCCCCCTCACGGGTAGATCGGCTGCTCCTCCCATCCCTCACCCCCAAGGTAGAACCGCACCCTTCGGTGGAGGCGGAAGGGCTTCTGCTCCCAGAACTCCATCTGGGAGGGCACGAGCCGGTAACCGGACCAGAATGGAGGCCGCGGTACGGCAGAGAATCCGAACTTCAGGGTGAAGGCCGCGACGGCGCGTTCCAGCTCGGCATATCCACCGAGGGGCTTGGACTGGTGGGAGGCCCACGCCCCGAGCTGGCTGATCCTGGGGCGGGTGGCAAAGTAGGCGTCCGCCTCCTCCGTGCTCACGGGAACGATATCGCCCCTCACCCGCACCTGCCGGTCCGGAGGCCAATAGAAGCAGAGTTCGGCACGCGGGTTCTCGGCTAGGTCGGAAGCCTTGGGGCTTCCAAGGTTAGTGTAGAAAACGAACCCCCGCTTGTCCGCACCCTTCAAGAGCACCATGCGGACGCTGGGAAATCCTGTCTTGTCGGCCGTGGCAAGGGCCATGGCCGTCGGCTCTGCCAGGCCGCTCCGTTTCGCCGCATCCAGCCAATCCGCAAACTGCAGAATCGGGTCTATCATTTGAGCCCGATTTTAGGGCAAGCGGGCCTAGGGGCGCTGCGCATCCGTTGCGGAACTTTGGGCGCCCCCGACGGGCCATGCGCGCTTAGGATTTGACTGCCCCCGCATCCCCCGCAAATCTCCCGCGCAGCCGTATTCCGTTTAACCCCAATATTCTATGCAATCGAAGGGCGACAGGTACTTCTACAGCGTAACGTCGGGGGTCATGCTGCTCCTGATGCTGGTGGGCTTCAAAAAATTCTACCTGGAGGGCCACAGGCCCGACAACAGCCCCATTTCTCCGCCGATCCTCGCCTACGTTCTCGTTCACGGACTGGCCCTTTCGCTCTGGATTGTCCTTTTCTTTGTGCAGTCGGTATTGATCGCGGCTCACAACCGAAAACTCCACATGAAGCTGGGATGGGCGACGGCCCTTGTGGGGCTCACGGTCGCCGTGAGCGGTCCGCTTGTCGCCGTCGCTGCCCCACGGCTGCACCCGAGCGAGGAGCTTTTCGGCATGACCTACAGCCAGTTCATGCTGCCCATGCTCACCGAGATCGCCGTGTTCACCATCTTCGTCGCCCTCGGAATCTGGTACCGGAAACGGCCCGCCGTCCACCGCTCCCTGATGCTCTTGGCAACCCTGAGCGTCATATCGGGTGCGACGGCCAGGACGGGTTTCTTCGTCCACGTGTTCGGGGGAAGCGGGTGGGCCAGGCTATTCGGGCCCCCCTTCGTGCTGGGTGCGCTCATCCTCATCGTGCGGGCCCTCATGACCCGCTCGATCGACCGTTGGTACACGGCCGGCTACGTGGCCTACTCGCTCGTCTACCTCGCTGCTATGAACCTTGCTGTGGGGCCGTCCTGGACCCAGATCGCCAGGCACATCACCCAGGGTTGATCTCTTCGGGGACTGTGTTCCTGATGGTTGCCCTTCCGTGATCAAGGGCAACTTCCAGCTCCCCCTCATCTTCGACATTGGCGCCGTCGCCGCCTTCGCCCTCACCGGCGCGCTGGCCGGGGCCCGGCGCGGCTACGACATGGTGGGCGTCTTCTTCCTGGCTGCGGCGACCGCACTCGGCGGCGGCCTTATCCGCGACGGGTTGTTCCTACGGCGCGGAATACCGGTCGCGATCGAGAACCCTCTCTACCTGATTACGGTGGCCGTGGCGTGCACGGCGGGACTCCTCCTCTCCAGCCGCATGAGGCGCTTTGAGCAGTGGATCGTCTTCGGGGACGCGCTCGGCCTCGGGGCCTACGCGGTCGTGGGCGCGCAGATGACGCTCCAAGCGGGCCTCAGCATGACCGCAGCAATCCTCATCGGCGTCTTGAACGCCGTGGGCGGAAGCCTCCTTCGCGACGTGCTGGCCCGCGAGGAGCCCTTTGTCTTCAAGCCTGGCGAGGCCTACGCCCTGGTGGCGTTCATCGGGGCGGCGTGCTTCGTGGTTCTTGCCGCAGGGTTCCAGGTAAACGCCAAGTCCTCGGCTCTTGTATCGATCGCGCTCACCTTCTCGCTGCGCCTTCTGGTCGTACGCTACAAGTGGCGCACGCGACCGGTCGTG
The DNA here is from genome assembly GCA_903887455.1 of uncultured Opitutaceae bacterium. Taxonomy (GTDB): domain Bacteria; phylum Verrucomicrobiota; class Verrucomicrobiia; order Opitutales; family Opitutaceae; genus Palsa-1447. Next base: position 26,861 of record CAISPT010000126.1, read on the forward strand.
ATGCCGCCGGACGTCTAGTCGGACTCGGTCGCTCCCGCGGGGAGCCTGGGCTCGGATCCCTTGAACCCGTAGTACATCACGTAGAGGTAGCACACGAGGGGCACCACGAACGCATGCTGGAGGCTCACCACATCCGCGAACTTGCCCGTGACCCAGGGGATGATTGCGCCGCCCACGATCGCCATGCACAGGAGTGCCGATCCGGAACTCGTGTGGCGGCCGAGCTTCGAAATCGCGAGCGTGAAGATGTTCGGGAACATGATCGAATTAAACAGACCGATAATGAGCACCGACCACATCGCGACGTAGCCCTTCGAGAGCATGGTGATCACGAGCAGCAGGCACACCACCGCGGCGTTGATTCCGAGGACCTGCGCAGGCTTGGCAAAGCGGAGGACGGCCGATCCCACGAACCGTCCGACCATCGCCCCGCCCCAGTAGAACATGAGATACTGGCCCGCAACGGCGGTCGAGAAACCGACCATGTCCTTCATGTAGTTGACCAAGAAGCTTCCGATCGCGACCTCGCCGCCGACGTAGAAGAAGATCCCGAAGGTCCCGAGGGTCAGGTGCCGGTACTTGAGCGTCTTGCCGTACAGCTCGAGGGTCGACTCATGGCGGGCCCCGGCCTCGCTCGGCTCCTCGACGATCTTCGGGAGCTTCATGATGACG
>CAISPT010000127.1 GCA_903887455.1 uncultured Opitutaceae bacterium
AAGGGGGTCCGACGGGGCGCCCGACACCTCGAACGATCCGGAGCTTGAGCGGAGCTCGACCCGCATGGGGTCGAGCGTCGTCCCGCCCACGACCACCTCGTCGAGCCCGTCCCCGTTAACGTCTCCCACGGCGAGCGCCGGGCCCCTGCGGTTCAGGCGCACCGGCAGGAGCCGCTGCGTTGCCGTCTCGTCGACGGCCTCCTCCCGCGAGGCGACCGAGAGCCCGAGCTCCTGCGCGGCTTCGGCAAAGAGGGGCCTGGCGGGTGCGGGGGCGCTCCTCGGCATGGCCGCGCCCGCCGGCTCCGTCACCGTGTAGCGCATGTCGGCGGGAAGGTTCTCAAAGGCCTGCACGCGGCCGCTCGGCCAGGTGACCGTCATGCGGCGGATGACGGTGTCGTGGCCCAGGCCGAAGTGTGCCATGGGCTCGCTGCTCGACATGTAACCCCGGGCAGGAAAGAGCGGACGCACCTGGGTGCCAAGGGCGCTCTCGACCCGGACCACGGCCCCGATGCCGAAGCGGTTGGAGGCGGTCCCGCGAAGGTCCACGTTCACACGGTGGCCTGTGTCCTCGTCGTTGCGGAGGATCGTGACCCCGCCCCCGTAGTCGATCTCAACGATGTCCAGGTTACCGTCCCCGGAGAGGTCTCCGGTGGCCGAGCCGAAGGTGACGGACTTCTGGTCAAGGCCCCAGGCGGCTCCGACCTCCTCGAACCTGAGGTCGCCCAGGTTGCGGTAGGCCAGGTGGGTCTCCGCGAAGACCGGGCTCGCCCTCATGATGCGCAGCCGCTCCGCCGGCGTGTCCGCGGCGGCCTGCCGGGCGAGGAGGTCCACGTTGTGGGCCTCGCGGTACATGCCGTTCGTGACGAAGAGGTCGAGCCGGCCGTCGTTGTCGAGGTCCTCGAAGCGGGGCGACCAGGTCCAGTCGGTGGCGTCGATGCCGGCCAGCTGTGCGGCCTCTAGGCAGCGGCCCGTGCCGGTGGCGACATACAGGGCGTTGCGCTCGTACTGGGGCGCGGCCTCCGGGTGCTCGGGGTCCTCCCTCGTCCGGCTCCGGGAGTCGGCGATGCCTCGCTGGTCCTGCTCGCGGCTGGTGGCGGCCATGTCCGTCGCAAGCAGGCCGATGTTGCCGTCGTTCAGGACGTCGCCCACGTCGCTTCCCATGGATGAGTACGGCATGTGGGGGACCACGTCGCCGATGACGTTGGTGAACGTGCCGTTGCGGTTGTTGTGGTAGAGGACGTCCGGGGCCGCAAAGTCGTTGGAGACGTACAGGTCGGGCCAGCCGTCGCCGTCGTAGTCCCACCAGGCCGCCGCGTGGCCGTGCCCCTCGCCCTTGATCCCGGCGTCGGCGGTGACGTCGGTGAACGCGCCGTTGCCGTCGTTGTGGAAGAGGTAGTTGCGCTGGCCGTCGGGGTGCCGGCTGTTGTCGAGGAGGTTTGTCTGGATGAAGACGTCGAGCCGGCCGTCGCGGTCGTAGTCGCAGAAGTACGCCATCCCGCAGGCGTCCACCACATCCAGGCCGTAGGCGTGCGCCTCCTCCTTGAATGTGCCGTCGCCCTGGTTGATGTAGAGGAGGTTCGGGGCGTTGAAGCGGCAGACGTAGATGTCGAGGAGGCCGTCGTTGTTCACGTCGGCGAGGGCGACGCCGGTATTCCAGATTCCGGGCGTGGCGCCGACCCCCGCCTTGGCCGTCACGTCCTCAAAGCGGTAGCCGCCGAGGTTCCTGAAAAGGCGGCAGCCCTTTGTCTTCGTGACCACGAACAGGTCGGGCCTGCCGCCGCCGCAGAGTTCCCCGATCGCGACCCCGGTCCCGATGGCCCCGTCTGCCAGCTCGGGGTAGAGGTCGCCCCACATGCGGGCGTCGTCGTAGGGGTTTTCCACCCGAACCCCGGTTTGCTCGGGGGAGAGGCGGGTGAAGAGCGTGGCCCCGCGCGGACCGGCCCGAGGCAGGAGCGGCCGCGAGGACAGGCCCGGCTCCGCGCCCCATGCGCCGGACAGGACGGAGGCGGCCAGCAGCGCCAGAACCGCCGCGCGTCTCGCACGCCCGCTCCCGGCGGGTTGCTTCGGTGTAGGGGGTGCCATGGGGCCGTCGCCCATCAGGACGGCCCCCGTTGCGCCGGTCAAGTTCGGGATGGGTGGCCCCGCCGGACAGTCCTTGCGCCGCGGCGCGCGCACCCTTCAATGGGGCCTGCCCCCACCACCGCCCGACCCGACCCTCCATGCCCCGGCCGAGCCCCTTTTTCCGGACACCGCAGCTTCTGTGGGCGGCCGTGCCCGTCGTGGCGCTGGGCTTCGTCCTCTGGTCCGGTGCCGTGCGGGTGGCCCGGGTGGGCGCCGTCTCGGCGCTTCCCGGGCGGGCGCACACGGTCGACTTACTCGACGCGCGCTCGGCGACCGGCTACGCGGGGGGCGGGCGCGAGATCGTGGTGCCGGAGGCCGACCTGGCCGCCTTCAACTGGATCGCGGAGACGCAGCAGATGATCGCCTCGGGCCAGGCCCGGGTGAGGCACGTCGACACCGAGAACGCGCCGGTCGGTCGGCCGGTCGGCAGCGCCTCGCCCTACCGCTGGTGGCTCGGGCTCCTCGCCTGGGTGCACCACGCGGCAACCGGCCAGCCTTTCGGCATTTCCGTTGAGAGGGCGGCGCTCTATGCTGACCCCGCGCTCCACGTGCTCCTTCTCCTCGGGGTGTCGGTCCTCGTGGGGCTCGGCTGGGGCGCGCGGTCAATGGCGGTCGTGGCGGCCGGCCTCTCCGGGTTTTATCCGCTCGCCGCGGACTTCCTCGCGGGCATGCCGGGTTCCCACGGACTGGCGGACGCCTTTGCGCTGGTCGCAGTCCTCCTTGTCCTGGGGGGTGCCCGGCGCGCCGGTGGTCCGGGTGACGGCGCGGCAGGATCCTCCGCGGCCTGGTTTGCCCTTGCCGGGGTGGCGGGGGCCCTTGGCATGTGGGTCGAGGCCAAGGTGCTCGTCCCGGTCATATTCGGGATCTTTATCGGGGCTCTGTCGTCAGCGTGGACAGGCAGGCGCGCTGGGGTGGGGGAAGCAGAGGCCGCGCGGGCGGCGAGGGGGTGGAGGATCTGGGGCTACTGCGGGGGGGCGGCGGTGCTCGCCGCGTACCTCGCCGAGTATTTTCCCTCCGAGATGGGCTACCTCGGGCTCGACGCCGTGCACCCCGCCCACGGCCTGGCCTGGGTCTGCGCCGCGGAGCTTGTCGCGCTCGCATGGGAGCGGGCGCCAGGGACTAAGGCCGGCATGGGTACCCGCGGAGTGATGAGGGTCCTCGCGGCGGGCGCGGGGCTTGCCGCCGTCCCCGCTGCGATCCTCTGGACCGGGAGCTGGTCCTTTCTCGTGCAGGACCTCTCGTGGGCGCGCCTCAGCCGGCTGCCTGGCGCCCCGGTGGCGGCGAGCTCCTGGGCCTGGCTCCAGCACGACGCGGTGACGTCCGTCGTGGGGGCGGCGTTCCTTCCGCTGGTCGCGACCCTGGCCGTCCTCGGCGCGCTCCTCTCGCGCGGGACCGGCGCCGGTCGCCGCGGGGTTCTCGCGGTCGCCCTGGGCCCGGTTGCGGTCGCGGCGGTCTTCGCTTTCCGCGAACTGGCCTGGTGGGGCACCCTCGAGGCGGCTGCACTTGCGGCCCTCGCAGCCTTCTTTGACGATCGGGACGGAAAGGGGTGGGGGATCTTGCGGCCGCTGGCGGCCGCGGCCGTCCTGGGTGCAGCAGGGCTTGGGACGGCCGAGCTCATCCCGCCCCGGGGTCGGGGATCCGACCTGGTGCTCACGTCGCGGGAGTCCGAGGCGCTGATCGAACGCCATCTCGCCCACTGGCTGGCGGTGCGCGCGGGCGAGCCCGGTGCGATCACCTATGCCCCGCCCGACATGACGCCTGGACTCTGGTTCTACGGGGGTCTGCGCGGCGTGGGTTCGCTCTCTCCAGACAACCGCGCCGGCTTTGGGGCGGCGCTCAACATCGCGGCCGCCCTCACGATGGAGGAGGCGCAGAACGACCTATCGGCCCGAGGGGTGCGCTTCGTCGTCGTTCCCTCCTTCGATCCCTTCTTCGACGAGTTCGCGAGGCGCTACCTGGACCCGAGGTTTGCCGGCCGCCCCAACTTCTTCGCCGGGGAGCTCAGGAAGCTGAACCTTCCGCCTTGGCTCAGGCCCGTCCCCTACCAAATGCCGGTGGGCGGGGGTTTTGAGGGGCAGTCGGTGATGGTCTTCGAGGTCGTTGATGCCCAGGCTCCTGCCGTGGCCGCCGGCCGGACCGCGGAATACCTTGTCGAGATGGGCGACCTGGACAGGGCCGGGGCGGCGGCGGAGCAGCTGCGCAGGTTCCCAGGGGACGTGGGCGCCCTCTCGGCGCGGATCCAGGTCCTTCTCGCCAAGGGCGACACGGCGGGCGCTTCCCGGTCGCTGGAGACCCTCCTTCTGCGGCTCGACGCGGGCGGCGACCGCTACCTGCCCTGGGACCGGAGGGTGAGCCTGGCGATTGTCCTAACCCAGGCGGGGCGCGCTGATTTGGCGAAGGCGCAGGCGATGCGGTGCCTCAAGGAGGCCACCGACGCCCGGCTGAGGTCGCTCACGACCGGGTCACTCTACAACCTCCTCGTGATCGCCCGTGCGCTGCAGCTGGACTTCCAGGACCCGGTGCTCAGGGACGTGGCGCCCGACCTGCTCCCCGGAGACTTGCGGAGCCGCCTCTAGGGAGCCACTTGGGTCGGTGAAAGGCGGGGCTCGTAGTCCGCATAGATTATGGGCAACCTTTCCGCTGGCCCCTCGTCCTTAACCCCTTGGCGATGAAAACCCCGATATCCCGAGCCCTCCCGCTCCTTGGCGTGTTACTCCTCACCGTGCCGGCGCTGCCCGCACTCTCTGACTCGGTCGTGCCGCCGCGTCTCGACGAGCTCCGGGCCCTCTCGACGAGCGCCGAGCGCGAGCTCAGGGGCGACATCCTTCCCTACTGGCTCACCCATTCCCGCAACCCGGCAAACGGCGGCTTCGTCGGGATGATCACCTACGACGGGAAGGTGGATAACAGCGTGCCCCGTGGCGCGCTCCTCACCAGCCGCATCCTCTGGACCTTCTCGGCGGCATACCGCGTCTACCACGACCCGGCCTACCTGGAGATGGCCCGCTACGCCTACAGCGACCTGGTCGACCATTTCTGGGACAAGGAGAACGGCGGGCTCTACTGGGCGATCACCCCGGACGGGAAGTCCCAGGCGTCCGCAAGCCCGGACGGCAAGGTGCGCCCCCCGATCAAACTGATCTACGGCCAGGTGTTTGGCATCTACGCTCTCTCCGAGTACTACCGCGTCACCGGCGAGAAGCCGGCCTTGGACAAGGCGATCGCGATCTACAACCTCGTCGAGGAGCACGCGCGCGACCGCGCGAACGGGGGCTATTTCGACGTGCTTGACGAGCACTGGAACCGGATCCCCGACAAGGGCAACCTTCTCGGGCCCGCGCCGAAGTCGCAGAACTCCCACATCCACATCCTGGAGGCCTACACGAACCTCATGCGCGTGTGGCCGGACGCGGGGCTGCGGGCCAACCAAGCTGACCTGTTCAAGATGGTCGTCACCCACATCATCGATCCGAAGACCCACCACCTCATCCTCTTCCTCAAGGACGACTGGACCCCGGTCTCCGACGAGATCTCTTACGGCCACGACATCGAGCTGTCCTGGCTCCTCGTGGAGTCGGCCGAGGTGCTCGGGGACCCGGCCTCGGTCGCGCTTTCCAAGTCCGTGGCCCTGGACATCGCCCGGGTGACGCTCGCTGAGGGCGTGGACCCGGACGGCGGCGTCCTGAGCGAGGGCAACCCGAAGGGCCTCACCAATACCCGCAAGGAGTGGTGGGAGCAGGCCGAGGGGGCCATCGGCTTCATGAATGCCTACCAGATCTCGGGCGATGTGCGCTACCTGGAGGCCTCGCGGCACACCTGGGACTTCATCCAGTCGAAGTTCGTCGACCGCAGGCAGGGCGACTGGGTGAACCTCGTCAAGCGGGATGGGACGCCGCTGCGCCTGCCGAAGGTGAGCCTTTGGAAGTGCCCCTACCACAGCGGGCGCTCCTGCCTGGAGCTCATGGACCGCGTCCATGCGCTCGCCGCAGAGGCCGCGGCCCAGTGACGGGCCGCAACCGGGCCTAGCCCGCCAGGAGGACCTCCAGCATCCTCCGGTCGAGCTTGTGGCCCTTGAAGTCCTCGTAGACCGCGTCGGGGCGCGCGCTGTCGATGATCCCGAAGCCGCCCCGCAGGTTCCAGAGGGACCAGCCCCAGCCCGCCTCCTTCCACAGGGACACCGCATCCGTCATCCAGGCCAGGCAAACCTCGTGGGGCGTGAAGGTGTGGCAGCCCCACTCGCCGACGTGCACGGGGGCGCCGCGGTCGGTGAGCGGCTTCCAGATTTCCACGTCCACCTGCCGGAGCTTCTCCTTGTTCCAGAGGACGCCGTGTTTGTCGACCATCGGCCAGGTGGGCACCGCCAGGGACTCAAACTCGTTCGGCGGCACCCAACCCGCCTTGTAGTGGCTGATCATCTTCGGCTGGTACTCGTGGGCGCTCTGGACGATCCCCTCGTCGATCAGACCGAGCACCGGCGTCTGCCCGATGTCCGCGCCGTTGGCGAAGATCAGGCGGTCGGGGCTCACGCTGCGGATCGTGGCGATCAGCGCCTTCGCGATTTCAACGTAGCGCGTCTGGTCCGCCATGAACGGGGGCTCGTTGAGCAGGTCGAAGCTCACGTGCTCGTTCGGGACCCCTTTGTAGCGCTCGGCCAGGAATCGCCAGTGGTGGCATGCGGCCTCCAGCGCGCGCTGCATCGAGTCGCGCGGCCCGTCGAAAAGCTGATAGGGCTCGAGCTCCTTCCCGTTCACACAGTACCCGGGGACGCGGTGGAGGGCCAGGCACGTGTGGATTCCGTGCTGGCGCCCGAGCTCCACGGCCCCGTCGAGCGGTAGGAGCGCCTCAGGCCGGATGGCCAGCCAGTCCTTGGGGCTCGACCACTGCCAGTAGGAGAGGGGGATCCTCGCGAAATTGAAGCCCCAGCCGGCCATCCACTCGAAGTCGGTTTCCCTGAAGGGGCCGTGGGCCCTGCCCCCCGCCATCTCAGTCAAGTTGAACCCCCTCCAACGCGGGATCTTCGGCTGCGGATGCGCCTCCGGGGCGCCCACGGCGGCCAGGGTGGCGCGGGGCAGGAGGGTGGTGGCGGCCGCGGCAGCGGACGCGCCGAGAAAATGGCGTCGGGTCATCATGGGGTGTTTAGTGGATCCTTTTCGCGGGCGTCCCGGGGTGGGCCGCCTCGCCTGCGAGTCCCGAGTCGTCCAGGCCCGGGCTCGCCTCTGCGTCCAGGGCGTGCTCGAAGTAGTCGGGTGGGTTGGGGCCCCACGCAACCGAGCAGTCCCTGAGCGTGACACCCGAGGCATGACGCACGAGGAAGCCATTCGTTGCGATCTTAGGGAGGCCGTCGCCGTCCCGCGGGCGGAGGTCCTGCTGGCCGCCGGGGAAGGAGGCCGGCCTGACGATGCGGATCGAGACGTGGTCAAACGACACGTTCTCAATGTGTCCCGGCTCGTCGGCGTAGACCATCGCCCCGTTCTCGGAGGTGCAGATGAGGTTCGAGAACCGGATGTCCCTGATGACCCCGAGCTTCGTCTTTTCATTCCACGGCAGCGCGAGGACCTGTATCGGCTCCCCGCGGCCCCACCACATCGAGTCGAAGATCCGTGTCTCTATCACCAGGTTCTGGAAGAGCACCCTCTCTATCGTGCCGCCGAGCGAGAGCCTCACCGAGACGCCCCGGTGGCTGTCCTTGATCACGCAGTCGCTCACCACCACGTCCCTGACGGAACCCGACACGTCGCAGCCCATCACAACGCCCGAGGAGCGGGACCTGAGGGTGCAACCGGTGATCACCACGTTCTCGCAGGGTCGGGAAATCCCCTCGCTCAAGGGGGCCGTCTTCAGCGAGATGCAGTCGTCGCCGGTCGAGATGTCGCAGCCGTGGATCCTCACGTTCGAGGACCAGTCGATGTCGATGCCGTCGTTGTTGGGCATCAGCAGGTCCCCGTCGATCCTTAGCCCGTCGATGTTCGCGTCATCGCACCCGATGAGCCTCAGGGTCCAGAAGGCCGAGTTGCTGAGCGTGAAATCCCGCAGGAGGACGTGCGTGCACTCCCTGAGGACCACGAGGAACGGCCTCTGATCGACGCAGGTGTAGATGTAGGGCCCCACCTTCGTGACGTACGCCATCTCGTTTCCATCGATGCGGCCGGGCCCGGTCACCGCGATGTCATCTGCCTTGTCGGCATAGACCACGACGCCCATCCTCGGCGGGGACGTGGGGCCCATGTCCACGGGCTGGAGCGCAAACCGGGTGAAGTCCCCGTGATGGGGGCTTCCCTTTAGGAGCGCGCCGCGCTCCAGGTGCAGCTCGACGTGGCTTTTCAGGACGATGCTCCCGATCGTGTACGTGGCGCCGGAGGGCACCACGACCCTCCCTCCGCCGTGCGCGCTGCAGGCGTCGATGGCCCGCTGGATTGCGGCGGTGTCGGTCGCGATGTCTCGGCCGGTGGCGCCGTAGTCGGCGACGCTGAAAACGCCGGAGGTAGCGGCCGACAAGGAAGCGACAACGCCAAGGGCGGCGAGGGCGGCAATCAGGACACAGGTGCGGGGCAGGGTCGGAAGGCGCATGGGGGGGTGCGGGGCCAGGGGTGCGGGTGGACGAGCCTGAATCTAAACCGCTAAATTGCATCGTGATGTCAAACTGTGAGAGCGGATTGACGGCCGGACTCTGGCGCGGCAAATCGGTGTGCCTTACGGCCTTCCGCGGGACGAGAAGCGCATCTCAAGTACCTGACAAAGAATCTCATTAACATCGGGCCGGTTTAGGGCTAGGCTCCCCGCGTCCAGTTCAGCTTTCACCTCTCGACACCTGCCCCGGTTGCCCGTTGCCTCGCCTGCGGCTCCGGCGCCCCCCACCCATCATGAAGCTAAAGATCGTTGGTCCGAAACTGCCTAATATTCCCTGGGAAGAAAAGCCCGCGGGCAATCCAGACCTAGCCTGGCGCTACAGCGCGAACCCTGTCGTGGGCCGCAGGCCGCTGCCTCGGGTCACCGGCATCTACAACAGCGCGGTCGTTCCGTGGAAAGGGGGCTTCATCGGCGTGTTCCGCACCGAGGGCATGGACAGGATCCCGCACCTGCACGTTGGCAGGAGCAAGGACGGTCTCTCCTTCACCTTCGAGCCGAAGCCGATCCAGCTCCGCTGCGACGATCCCGAGGTCCGGAAGTTCGAGTACGCGTACGACCCGCGGGTCACGCTCGTGGACGGAACCTACTACGTCACCTGGTGCAACGGCTATCACGGGCCGACGATCGGCATCGCCCGAACCAAGGATTTCAAGAAGTTCGAGCAATTGGAGAACGCGTTCCTGCCGTACAACAGGAACGGCGTCCTCTTCCCGAGGAAATTTGGCAAGAACTTCCTGATGCTCAGCCGCCCCTCCGACACGGGCCATACGCCCTTCGGCGACATCTTTGTGAGCGAGAGCCCCGACATGGTGCACTGGGGACGCCACAGGCACGTCATCGGCCGCGGCGGTCCCTGGTGGCAGGGGACGAAGATCGGCGCAGGCCCTTCCCCGATCGAGACCAACGAGGGGTGGCTGCTCTTCTACCACGGCGTGACAACGACCTGTAACGGGTACGTCTACTCGATCGGCGCCATGCTGCTCGACATCGACGAGCCCTGGAAGGTGATCGCCTGCGCCCGGGAGCCCCTGATCGTTCCGGAGGCGCCATACGAGCTCACCGGGTTCGTGCCCGGCGTGTGCTTCCCCGTCGGCTGCCTCTGCGACTCGGCCACCGGCAGGATCGCGCTGTACTACGGCGCGGCCGACACCTTCACGGCGCTCTGCTTCTGCAGCGCCCCGGAGGTCATCGCGTTCATCAAGGACAACCCCCTGAAGGTCTAGCTCCCCGGGCTGAGCCCTTGGGCCGGGCGCCCGCTCTTGCCTCCCGCGGGGCGAGGATTCACGTTCGTGCGCCGTGAAGAAACCCCATGTCCTCCTGATCTTCCAGACCCGGTTCGAGGAGTGCATGGCGATGCTCAAGGGCATCGCGCACTTTGAGAGGACGCACCATGTCTGGACGGCTTTCCATGATGACCAGGGCATCTCGGAGACCGACCTTCAGTGGATCCGCGGCAAGAAGTGGCAGGGCGTCATCAGCCGGCACACGACCCCGCAGCTCGCCTCTGCCTGCGTCGAGATGCGCATCCCGCTCGTCGACCTGAACGACGTGCAGCTCTACCCCGGCGTCCCGAAAATCCGGCCGGACAACGTGAGCATCGGCCACCTCGGGGCGGAGCACTTCATCGAGCGCGGCTACCAGAAGTTTGGCTTCGCGGGATTCCACAACGACCAGTGGTCGCGCGAGCGCAGGGACGGGTTCGTCGAGGCCGTCAGGCTGGCGGGCCGCGAGTGCTCAGTCTTCGATGTGGAGTACCCGGGCGACTCCACCCCCTTCTGGGAGGAGGAGCAGATCCGGAAGCTCACGGCCTGGCTAAAGGGGCTACCGAAGCCGATCGGGGTGATGGCCTGTGTCGACCTCCGGGCACAGCAGGTGATCAGCGCCGCCCTCTCCGCGGGCATCCTTGTTCCCGAGGAGGTTGCCGTGCTCGGCGCCAACAACGACACGATCCGCTGCGAGCTAGCGGACCCGGCCCTGTCGAGCGTCGCGCCGAATGCCTTCCAGTCGGGCTACCGGGCCGCGGCCCTGCTCCGCGACCTTCTCGCGGGCCGACAGCCCAAGTCCATGGACCAGCGGGTGGAGCCGGTGGGCGTCGTGACGCGCCATTCCACCGACGTCCTGGCCGTCGAGGACAGGAACGTTGCCGCGGCCCTCAGCTTCATCCGCGAGCACGCCTGCCGAGGCATCACGGTCGAGCAGGTGCTCGAGCATGCGCACGCCTCGCGCAGCCAGATGGAGCGCAAGTTCCGCGAGCACATCGGCCGCTCGCCCCAGGCCGAGATCCGGCGCGTGCAGCTGCGCAAGATCCGCCAGCTGCTCCTGGAGACCGACTTCCCTCTTAAACGCATCGCCGAGCTGACGGGCTTTGAGCACATGGAGTATATGTGCGTGCTCTTCAAGCGCATGACCGGAAGCTCCCCCGGAAGCTACCGGGTCAAGATGCAGGACAAGGCCGTTGTCGGCGCCCCCGCGTCGCAGGGCCCCTCCTGAGCCTCCTTTCATGCCCCAAATGCCCCGCCCCCGAGCCCTCGTCCTGCTTTTCATAGCCGCCCTACTGGCCCCGGTCCTCCGGGCGGGGCCCGTCGAGTTCGAGTTCGTCGCGCCGGACAATCCCGCAGTGGCCAATCCCTACGCTCGCGAGCTGTGGGCCGAGGTGGTGACGCCGGGCGGCCAACGGCTCGCTCTGCCGGCCTACTATGCTGACGGCGGACTTTACGCCGTCCGCGCAAGGCCGGACGAGCTAGGGACCTACCGCTTCGGGGGCGCCTCCGAGTCCACCCTGGGCGCCGTGAAGACCGACCTGGTGGTGAGCATGGCCACTCCACGGGAAATCGTCGTCTCGGAGCGCACGCGCCTTCCCGCGATCCTCATCGACCCAAAGGACCCGCGGGGATTCGCCCGCTCCGACGGCCGACCGTTCATCCCGGTCGGCGCCAATCTCGCTTGGGCCCCGGATGAGGCGGCCGACACGGTTGCCTACTACGGGCAGGCCTTTCCCGCCTTTGCCAAGGCGAACCTCAACTGGATGAGGGTGTGGACGGCACACTGGGATGGGCTTAACCTCGACTGGCTTCCGCCGCGCATGGGTCCTTCTCCCAAGCCGGGATCGATCTCCGAGGAGGTGGCCGAGAGGTGGGATAGGATCATAGAGCTAGCCGAGGCGAACGGGGTGTACGTGCAGATGGTGCTGCAGTACCACGGTCAGTACACGACCTACAACGACTCAAACTGGGCCAAGAACCCCTGGAACGCGGCCAATCCTGGCGGCTTCCTCAAGTCGCCGGAGGATTTCTTCACGGACCCGAACGCCAAGGTGATGACGCTCCTGAAGTACCGGTACATCATTGCGAGGTGGGGTTGGTCCCCGGCGGTGATGGCGTGGGAGCTCTTCAACGAGGTCCACTGGACGGACTCCTTCCGGCACGGCCGCGAGGCGGACGTGGCACGCTGGCATTCGAGCATGGCGACCGCCATCCGGCAACTCGACGTTTACGGGCACTTGGTGACGACCAGCACGGAGAACCTCCGGAGCCCCATCTACGAGAAGATGGACTACTACCAGCCGCACCTTTACGCGGCCGACCCCATCGCCGGGGCGCGCACGTTCGCGCGGCCGCCATCCCTTCTGGACCGGCCCGTGTTCTACGGCGAGGAAGGGGACGACCACGAGGCGGTCACCGAGGAGGTGAAGAAGTCGGGCAATTGCCTCGTGCCCCCCGTCTGGGCGAGCGCGATGGGGCAGGGGCCGCTCGTCGCCGAGCCCTGGGACGGCTGGCGCATCCTCTCGCAGGGGCGCCAGTCCGAACTTGGGGCTGTTTTCCGTTTCCTGGCGATCAACAAGGTCGCCGCCCAGCAGGGACTCGCCGCTTTTTCGGCCCCTGTGGACTGCGCGGAAAAGGTGCCGCTCAGGCTGGCGGCCGGCGAGTACTGGCAGCGCAGGGAGCCGGCGACAGTCGACGTGCCGCTGGACGGTTCGGTTCCGCTCGCGGCAGCAGATGTGCCCGCCACCCTTGTCGGGTCGGATGCAGGCCGCTCAGACGGCTTCCCGGACCGCGTGACGTACCGCTTCGACCTGCCCAAGGAGACGGCGGCCCGTGCCGTCGTCGACACCGCGGCCGAGCGGGGCGGCTCCCTTGAAGTCCGCGTGGACGGCAGGCTCGTCGCCAGCCACACTTGGCCGAGCAGCAAGGAGGCGCCGTCGCCCGGGCTGCTTGAGTTCTCGGTCCCCGCGGGCTCCCATACGGTGCTTCTCCAGAATCCGGGACCCGACTGGGTGGGCCTCGCGGCCGTGGAGCTGGACGCTAAGGTCCCGGTCCTTGCCCTCATCGGCAAGCGCAACGACCAGTTCATCGAGGCATGGGTGTGGAACCGCACGAACCTCCTCGCCGTGGCCCCTTCGGCCCCCTCGAGCGGCACCGTCGCTCTGGACAACGTCCCCGCTGGGTCATGGAAGGTGACCTGGTGGGACTCCGAAAAGGGAGTCGCGCACGAGTCGACGACATTCGTCCATCCCGGCGGCGCGCTCAGGCTCCCGACGCCCGCAATCCTTCGGCACTCCGCCGTGTGCCTGGTCCGCCTGCCTTAGACGCCTAACGGGTACCGTAGATCGTTAGCGCTAGCAGTTGGTCGCCCGGGGCCTGGGAGCTCGAATCGTCGAGAAGCTGGAGCATTGCGGACGCTATGGCCGCAGAGTTGCGCGAGCGTGAGAGCAGCGCCAGTGCCTCGACGGACGGCGGATCCCCGGCCGCGAAGGGCCTCGAGAAGAAGCCGGGTCCAGGAGAGGCGGGGGCACCGAAATACGCCGAGGATTTGGCGTCGTAGAACCGGGAGTCGAGCTGCTCCAGGAACTTCGTGGAAAGCTCCATGGCTGCTTTGTCGTTGGACGCCTTCGAAAGCCCCCGGCATCCGAGGGCGAGGGCGGCGTAGTCGTCGGCGAAGGCGGGAGTGCTCGAGCCCGCAAACCGCCTGAGGGTCCCGTCGGGGCCCACCACGAAGTCCCGCTTCACCGCTTCCAGGATCCTGCGGGCAGCATCGAGGTAGCGCGGCTCGCTCAGCTGGACCCCCGCACGGGCGAGCGCGTTGATCAGGAGCCCGTGGGCGCCGGCCGTGGCGCGCTCGTCGCGTGGCGGCGTGCCCCTCCTGTCGCGGACAGCGAGTAGCTTCGCGGCAGCCGTCGATTGCTCCGTGTCCGTCTCGGCAAGAGACCGAAGGAGGTTGCGGTGCGAGAAAATCGAGGAGGGGTCGTCCCCTGCCGGCACGTTGCCGGCGTCCTCGACGCCGTGGGCCGCCTTGAAGGAGCCCGATCCCGGCCCGAGAACCTGGTCGATCTCCGCGGCGCTCCACGCGTAGTAGCGTGCGAACTCGTCCCCGGTTGCGTCCTCGGAGGCGGCAAGCGTCCCATCGGGGTGTGAGAGCCGCGCGAGCGCGTAGTCGAGTGCGCCCCGGGCGCATTGGGCGAACGAGGCCGCATCGGGGCCGTCTGCGCCCGCGAGGAAGGCGAGGGCGATCCGGGCCTGGTCGCTCACGGTCTTCTGCTGGTAGGGGATGTGCCACGCTGCGTCCGAGGCGTGGCGGAAAAAGCCTCCGTCAAGCGGGTCGCGGATGGCGCTTGTCGCGATCACCCGGAGCGTCTTGCGTGCCGGCTCCCGGTCGTCCGGCGACTGCAGGAGCATGAACCGGATCAGCTCCGGCTCCGGAGCCTTGGGGAGGTCCCCGAAGCCCCCCTGGGCCGGGTCGTAGGTCGCGCGCCACGCCGCGGCATCTGCCGAGAGGCGGCTGCGGAGCTTTTCTGCGCTCCACGGTCCCGGGGGCGAAAGGGGGATCGGCGCCATCTGGGCGATCGAGTCAGAGGCCCTCTTGCGGCAGCTGGCCGGGTTCGTCTTCCACGCGCTCAGGGCCTCGTTGGCGAGCTTGAGGAAGCCTGGAGCACCCCAGTCCTCGGACGGGGAAAGGTAGGTTGCTCCCTCGTAAGGCTGGAAGTCGGGCGTCATCCAGATGTTAAGGGGCCATCCCGACATCTGCTTGAGGCTCCCGATGTAGGCCTCAAAGAGCGCCGCCACGTCGGGGCGCTCGTCGCGGTCGACGACCACGCATACGAAGTTTTTGTTGAGCCAGTCCGCGCTCTTCGCGTTGGCGAAGGTCTGACGCCGCATGGCGCCGGCCAGCTCGCTCGTGAACGATCCCACGAAAAGGAAGACGGGCTTCTGCTCGGCCTTCGCCCGGGAAAACGCCGCGTCGCCCCAGGTCACCCAGTTTACCGGGCTTTGGTCGAAGGTCCTGAG
The DNA here is from genome assembly GCA_903887455.1 of uncultured Opitutaceae bacterium. GTDB lineage: Bacteria > Verrucomicrobiota > Verrucomicrobiia > Opitutales > Opitutaceae > Palsa-1447. Next base: position 15,030 of record CAISPT010000127.1, read on the forward strand.
GAACGCGGAGGATTCCCCGGACAGGGCATTGGAGGCTCGCGCCCCGGTGCACAGGGCCGCGAGGACGGGCGTGAGAAACAGGAGGCGGTGCAGGTTTTTCATGGGGCTCTTGGACCCCGTCCCGTCCGGACGGCGCGGGCGGCGGCCTTCCCTTAGTAGGTCGCCATTTGTGTCGCGGCGTCAACCCCTCAGGGCACATTGCCCGACGGGTCGCGTTTGCACCGGCGCGGGAGCCATGCTATCGGTTTCCTCGATGAATCCACACCAAGGTCAGCCTGTCCTTAGGGGCGGCGCCCCGGTCTCAAAGGCGAGGGTCGCGCTGGTCCTTATCCACGGTCGTGGGGCGTCGGCCGAGGACATCTACTCGCTTGGCGAGGAGGTCGCAGTTGGAGCCGAGGCTGTTGCCCTCGTCGCACCGCGTGCGGCGGGAAACAGCTGGTACCCTCAGCGCTTCCTATTCCCTGTCGAGCAGAACGAACCCTACCTGGGCTCCGCGCTCTCGGTGATCGATGGCCTCGTCGGCGACCTTGCGAGCCAGGGGATTGGCCAGGAACGCGTTGTCCTTATCGGCTTCTCGCAGGGGGCCTGCCTCTCCCTCGAGTTCGCGTCGAGGAATCCCCGGAGGTTCGGGGGGGTCATAGGGCTCAGCGGGGCGCTTATCGGCCCCCCGGGGAAGCCGCGTCAGCCCACGCTCGGACTCGCGGGGACGCCCGTGTACCTTGGCTGCAGCGACCGTGACGCTCACATCCCTCTTGCGAGCGTGGAGGAAAGCGCGGCGTTCCTGGCGCGGCAGGGGGCCGAGGTCACCAAGGAGATCTTTCCCGGAATGGGGCACACAGTGAACGGCCAGGAACTGGCCTTCATGAGGAACTTGGTCGGCAGGCTCTCCGGGGCCCTCTGATCTTGCCCGGGGAGGGATTCGGTGAGAGTGTAGCCCTCCAACGCGACCCGCTGACCCAAACTGCGGACGTCACCCTGAACCCAACCCCATGTCTTTCGTCACCGCGATGATCATGTCCCCATCCCTGCCGCTTGTCCCCTCGTTCCTCCTGGCCGCCGCCCTTGGCGTCGTGGGTGCCGCGCACGCCTCCGACGAGCCCGCTGCGGTCGGGGCCTTCGACCAGCACGGTGACATTGGCGCGGTCGGCAGCCCTGGAAGCGCCGCGTTCGACCCCGATTCCCAGGAGTACCTCCTGTCGGGCTCCGGCACCAACATGTGGGGCGACCACGACGAGTTCCAGTACGTGTGGAAGAAGGTGAAGGGCGACTTTATCGTCCAGGCGTCTGCCGAATTTCTCGGCGCCGGAACGGTGCCCCACCGAAAGATGGGGATCATCGTCCGGGCGAGCCTGGACCCGAAGTCGGTGCACGTGAATGCGGCCTTCCACGGCAACAGCCTTTCCGACCTTCAGTATCGCAGAGCCTACGGGGCTGCAACCGAAGAGGTGCGGGTGGGTCCGCAGGGGGCGAGCGTCCTGCAGCTCGAGCGCTCGGGAAGGACGTTCACGATGGGTGCCGCAAAATTCGGGGACCTCTATTCGACTCAGAAGGTTGAGTCGATCGACCTGCCCGAGGAGGTCTACGTGGGGATCTACATCTGCGCGCACAACAACGCCGCGGTCGAAAAGGGGGTCTTCCGAAACGTCCGCTTGATTCGGCCGGCGAAGGCTACCTTCGTACCGTACCGCGACTACATCGGCAGCCAGATCGAGGTTATGGACGTCTCCACGGGCGTCCGAAAGACGGTGTTCGGTGCCCCGGACTCGCTCCAGGCGCCCAACTGGACGCCCGACGGCAAGCGGCTCGTGTACAACCACAATGGCCGCATGTTCAACTTGGACCTGTCCACCGTAAGGTCGTCGCCGATCGACACCGGCGCCCAGGTCCATTGCAACAACGACCACGCGATCTCGTTTGACGGGAGGATGCTCGGGATAAGCAGCGGCTCTCCGTCCATCGTCTACACGCTCCCGATCGAGGGAGGGGTACCGCGGCAGATCACCCCGATAGGCCCCTCCTACTTCCACGGCTGGTCGCCCGACGGCAAATCGCTCCTCTTCACCGGGGCGCGGAACGGCGATTATGACATCTACCGGGTTCCCGCCGAAGGCGGGCCCGAGGTGCGCCTGACGACGGCCAAGGGCCTCGACGACGGCTCGGAGTACACACCTGACGGCAAGACCATCTACTTCAATTCCGAGCGGACCGGCAAGATGCAGGTATGGAAGATGAACGCCGACGGCTCGGGCCAGACACAGGTGACCGACGACGAATACAACAACTGGTTCCCCCACGTCTCCCCGGATGGCAGGAAAATCCTCTTCATCAGCTTTCCTCCCGAGATCCCCTCCGGCGACCATCCCTTCTACAAGAGGGTTTACCTGCGCTGGATCCCGATCGAGGGTGGAGCTCCCAAGGTCGCAGCCTACCTCTACGGCGGCCAGGGTTCGATCAACGTGAACTCGTGGTCGCCCGACAGCACCCGGGTCGCGTTCGTCAGCAACTCGGACTCCCTCTAGGTCGCCCGGTTAGGGGCAAAAAAATTCGCCGACCGGCGTGAGCCAGGCGGCGAATTGCTGGAGAAGGACGTTTCGCTCCTTAGAACTTGTACTTGACCGTGCCCTCGATCTCGATCGCGGGCAGGGGGACAATACCTTCAAGCGCATAGGTGGCCACGGAGGGCTCCCAGTTGTGCTGGTTGGTGATGTTCGAGCCCGTCAGGCGGTATTCCCACTGCTTGGTCTTGTAGGAGACGGCCGCGTCGAGCGTGTATTGCACGGGGATGACGACGTAGCCCTGGTAGTCGTTGTTCATCTTGCTCGTGATGAGAACGTTCGCCTCGATGCCGAAGCCGTTCGAGAAGGCGTAGGAGGCCAGGCCGTTGAACGTTTCAAGCGGCTGACCAGGTTGCCTGAGGCGGCCGCCCTTCTGGGGGGTGCTCGTGAACGGGTTCGGGGGTCCGCCGGGGAGCTGGTTTGTCGAGTAGCCCTGGAAGGGGAGCGCGGAGGCGGGCAGGCTTCCGTTGATGAACGAGAAGCCGGCGGTGGCGAAGAACTGCTTGTTGGGCTGGAAGTTCAGCGCCGTCTCGAAGCCGTAGTACTGCTGCGTGTAGACCGGCGAGCCCTGCGGCTTGGCCTGCCTGGACTGCGTGAAGATGTCACCCGTGATGAACAGCTTGTCGTTATCAAGCGTGAACTTGGTGCCGTACTCCCACAGCTGGCTCACCTCGGCGAAGAGGCTCCTCGGAATCGTCGGGTTGCCGTTGGAGTCGGCATACAGACCGAAGCCGCCGCCGTCCGCCAGGTCGCCCGTGTAGTTCTGGCTGTAGTTGTACGTCAGGTAGGTCGAGACCGTGGGGCTGACCTTGTAGACGAGGCTCACATTCACGTTGGGCTCGCCGACTTCGATCGAGGCCGCGGCTCCCGGGTTGAGCGGGTCGCGCGACTGGACGTGGAGGATGTCCATCCTGGCGCCGGAAACGATGTTGAACTTGTCCGTGACGTTCCAGGTGGTCTGGATGTACGGAGCGACCGAGGCCATCGAGGAGTCGTTCGTATCGTTGTTCAGGTTGAAGTAGTACTTGCCGTTGAACGTCCCGAGGGCGGGCGTCGCGTAGCGGTCCTGGAATCCGGGGACCTTCTGGCCGAGGAAGCCACCGTAGCCGCCCTTGGCGAGGTAGGTGTTGAGTGTCGAACGAAGGGAGACTGACGAAAGGTCCCACACGTTAACGGGCTCGAAGAAGAAGTCATCGTAGGCTCGGACGGTCTGGTACTTCTCCTCGACGCCGGTGTTCAGCGTCAGGGCGCCCTTCTTGAGGATGTATTCGGTGCGGTTGTTGAAGGTGACCGAGGGGTCGACAATTTCACTGTAGCCGTCCGAGTTGAAGGTGTCGCGCTTGGTGTAGGTCGCCATCGTGTTGTTCACGAGCTTCGAGTCGGAGGTGAGGATCAGCGTCTGGATCACCTGGGCGTTGTAGGCCATACCATGGGCGTGGCTCGCGGGGCCCTGGGCCGTCTCGCGGTAGTCGATCTTCACGGGAGCACCGAAGGCGATCGTGTTGCTGCCGAGGACGTTCGCGGCATTCTGCGGGTCCGCGGCTGTGGCGGCCGTCCCGTTGTTGATGTTGGTGCCGGGCAGGTAGAGGCCGTCCGAGACCAGGGCCTGCGTAACACGGTTGATGCCGAAGTTCTCGCGGTAGTCGGCCCAGAAGGCCTTTACGTTGGCTGCGACCTCGTAGCTTGTGGTCGGCCTCCAGGTGAGTGCGCCGTAGACTGAGGTCGTCTGCTTGATCCAGTTGTAGTAGTAGCCCTTGCTGTCTTCGCCCGAGTAGCTCAGGCGGTAGGCGAGGGTCGGCGAGATCGGTCCGCCGAGGTCAATCGTCCAGCGGTTGGTGTTGTAGGAGCCCGCCGTGTAAGAGACCGAACCTTTGTAGCCATCAAAAAACGGCTGCTTGGAGATCAGGTCGATGAAGCCGCCGACGTACGCCGACGCGCCCTGGACCGCCGTCGCGGGGCCGGGGATGATGTTCACGGACTCAACCTGGTTGAAATCCACAGGCATGCCGTCGCCGGACTCGCCGATGAACATGCGCATTCCGTTCATGAACACGTCGGCCGACTGGCCGCGGATGTTCGGGTTCGCGGGCGAGCCGAAGTTCGAGGTCGTGAAGGCGCTGGCCGTCAGTTTGCTGAACTCCGTCACGTCCTGGATGTCGATGACATCCATCTGGGCGCGCGAAATGATCGTCACGTTCCTCGGCACATCGAGGATGTTCTCGTCGGTGCCGAACACGGACGCGAAGGGACGGGAGGTCGGCAGAATCTGCTGCTCGATCGGCACGTCGCTCACGTTAAATTTCTCCATTTGGACAGCAGCCCCGGTGGTGGCCGCTTCCGTCGAACCTGCGGTTTGCGCACGCCCGACCGTTGCTAGAGTCGCCAGGGTCAGTCCGGCGAGTAGTTTTGTGTAGTTCATTCAAGGCGCGGGAAGCAATACACGTGCCAGACTCCCGTCGCATCGGCCCGGGAAGGGCCGTTTGTTCGCAATTCACCTGCGCTAGGGACACTGGAAGTCTGCAGGGGCGAAAAGCCCCGCAATAAGCGCCCAGAATCGTGTCCCGGACCGACTTTAGCGGCCCTTATCGCCGCCGGCGGTCCACCCGCCTCCCAAGGCCTGAATAAGGGCGACGCTCGAGGTGAGCTGGGACTGGAGAACCGCGAGTGCCGTTTCCCTGTTTGAAAGCTCCGTCACCTGGGCCGAGGCCACCGTTGTGAAGTCTGCTGTGCCTGCATTGTACTCGTTCAGGGCGATCTGCGCGGCCTGGGCCGCCTCGGACACGGCAGCCTGCTGGACCTCTGCCTCCTCCCGGAGGATCCGAAGGCCGGCGAGGTTGTCCTCGACCTGCTGAAGGGCCGTGAGGACGGTCTCACGGTAGTTGGCCGCGCTTGCCTCGTAGGCGGCCTTTGCGGACCTGACCAAGTCGCGGCGCTGCCCCCAGTCGAGGAGCGCGTCCGAGGCCTGGGCCCCGAGCGTCCAGAACCGGAAGGGCGTGGTGAAGAGGCTGCTGAGAGGAGACCCCTCGTAGCCGCCACTCCCGGAGAGGCTCAAGGCCGGGAAGTAGGCCGCTGTCTGGACCCCGATCCTCGCGTTGGCTTCCATGGCGAGGCGCTCGGCCGCGGCGACGTCTGGCCGGCGCTCGAGGAGCCTCGAGGCGAGCTGCGGCGGCACGACGGGGACGGTGAGGCCCATCGCGGGAGTGCGCTCAATCGAGAACTCGGCCGGGGCCCTACCCACAAGGACCGCGACCGCGTGCTCGTACTGCGCGCGCTGCACGCCGGCCGCGATCAGCTGCGCCCGGGTGCTGTCGAGCTGGGTCCGCGCGACGATCACGTCGCTGCGGGCGGCGACACCCACGGAGTACTTGTTCTGCGAGATCTTGAGCGTGCGGGCGTAGGCCGCAACCGCGTCCTCCAGCAGCCGGATCTTCTCGTCGGAGGCCCGCAGCCCAATGTAGTTCTGGGCGAGGGCGGCCTGCATGGAGAGGCGGGCATTGGCCAGGTCGGCCTCGCTTGCGGCCGCGGCAGCGGCGTCGGCCTCGACGGTCAGGCGGAGCCTTCCCCAGATGTCGGGCTCCCACGAGGCCTGGAGCTCAGCCACGTAGAAGTTCGTAGGGGTGCTGTGCCCGAGAGAAGAGGCCGCGGTGGCCTTCGAGCGCTGCACGGAGCCTGCGACCCCGACCTGGGGCCCAAAGCCGGTCCTGTCGGCCTTAAGCGTCGCGACCGCCTGCTCGTAGCTCGCGAGGGCCTGGCGGATTGACTGGTTGGAGGCTTCCACCTGGGCCTCGAGTCCGTTCAGCACAGGGTCCCCGAAGGATTCCCACCACGGCCCCTTTGGCTCGTCGTCGCCCGGCGCCGCCAGCTTCCACAGCGGATCCTCCTTGTACGCCGCGGGAACGCTGACCTCGGGGCGCTTGTAGTCCGGCCCCACCGCACAGCCGGCGGCGAGCGCGAGCAGGCCCGCGCCGATCGCGAGAAACGTGCGGCGGGTGAGGGTGGCGGCTGTTGCGTTCGGTTTCGTGTCCGTCATGTCGGGTGAGTTGAGATTCATACCGGCGCCAGGCCCGCGTCCTTGGCCTGACCCAGGCCCAAGCGCGCCTTCATCCGCTGGAGCCAATTCCTGGCGCGGTCCACGTAGAGGTAGACGACCGGCGTCGTGTAAAGGGTGAGGAGCTGGCTGACGACCAGGCCGCCGACGATCGAGATGCCGAGCGGCTGGCGGAGCTCGGCCCCGTCCCCGTGCCCGAGCGCCAGCGGGACCGCACCCAGGATCGCCGCAAGGGTCGTCATGAGGATGGGCCGGAACCGCAGCATGCACGCCTTGAAGATGGCGTCCCTCGGGGAGAGGCCCTCCGAGCGCTCCGCCTCAATCGCGAAGTCGATCATCATGATCGCGTTCTTCTTCACGATGCCGATCAGCAGGAAAACGCCGATTAGCGCGATCAGGCTGAACTCCTTGTTGAAGAGCATGAGGGCGAGGACCGCGCCGATGCCGGCCGAGGGGAGCGTCGAGAGGATAGTGAAGGGGTGGGCGTAGCTCTCGTAGAGGATCCCGAGCACCAGGTAGATCGCGACGATGGCCGCGATGATCAGCATGAGCTCGCTGCTCGACGAGTCCTGGTAGGTCTTTGCCGTGCCGGCGAAGCTCCCATGGATGGAGCTCGGCACGTGGATCAGGGCTGACTGGCGGTCGATGGCGGCGACGGCGTCTGAGAGCGAGGCGTCGGGCCGCAGGTTGAAGGAGATCGTGCCCGCCACAAACGAGCCGTCGTGGTTCACCTGGAGCGGGGTGGTCCCGAGCTCATACGTGGCGAAGGCCGAGAGGGGAACCATGGTCTCCACGCGCGTGCTCACCGCCTGGCCGGTCGACGCCGATCCATGGCCGGTCGCGGCGATCGCGTTGATGCTCGCGTTGCGGGCGGTATCGGCTGCCACCGAGTTGGCGCTCGACGAGGCGGGCGAGCCCGCTTTGGAGGAGACCGAGACCGTGCCGGCCACGGCGTTCGTCTGCTGGGTGCCGCTCACGGTGCCGCCTGTGGAGCTCACATAGATGTCCTTAAGGGCCGACGGGTCCTGCCAGAACCGCTGAGCCACCATCATTACCACGTGGTACTGGTTCAGGGACTCGTAGATGTTGGAGACCGACCTCTGGCCGAACGCGTCGTAGAGCGTGTTGTCGATCTGGGCGGCCGTGAGCTTTAGCCGCGACGCCGTGTCCCGGTCTATGGTCAGCTCCGTGTCCAGGCCCTTGTCCTGCTGGTCGGTGTTAAGATCCTGCAGGACGGGCTCGTTCTTGAGGGCCTCCATGAGCTTCGGCACCCAGATGCGCAGGTCGGGAAGGTTGTCCGACTTCATCGTGTACTGGTAGAGCGAGTTGCTCTGGCGCCCGCCCATGCGGAAATCCTGGGCCGGGAACATGAACAGGGTGGCCCCGGGGACGCGGCCGAGCTTCGGCCGCAGCCTGGCGATGATCTGCTGGCTCGTGGAATTGCGGGCCGACAGGCCCTTTAGGGAGACGAACAGGCGTCCCGTGTTTGCGCCTCCTCCGCCTCCGGTGAAGCCCACCACGTCGTCTACGTCAGGGTCGTCCTGGATGGTCTGGACGAACTGCTTGAGCTTCGAGGAGATCCTCTGGAAGGAGGTGCTCTGATCCGCCTGGATGAAACCGAAGAGGCGGCCGGTGTCCTGCTCGGGGAAGAGTCCTTTCGGGATCGTGCTGAAGAGCCAGATGTTCAAGCCGACCGTGATGCCAAGAACCACAATCATGATGAAGGCGTGCCGGAGCACCCAGGCGAGAGTGCGCCTGTACCCTCCGAGGAGCTCCTCGAAGGAGCCCTCCAGCCAACGACCCAAGCGGCTGCGCGGGGCGCCGGCCGAGCGGCTCCCAAGGAGCCGGGAGCACATCATGGGGGTCGTCGTCAGCGAGATCACCATCGAGATGAGGATCGCCACCGAAAGGGTCACCGCGAACTCGCGGAAGAGCATGCCCACGATCCCTCCCATCAGGAGAATGGGGATGAAGACGGCGATCAGGGAGAGGCTCATCGAGAGCACGGTGAAGCCGACCTGCCGGACGCCGATCAGGGCCGCCTCGAACCGCGGGACTCCGGACTCCATGTGGCGCACGATGTTCTCCATGACGACGATCGCGTCATCGACCACGAAGCCCGTGGCGACCGTGAGGGCCATGAGGGAGAGGTTGTCGAGGGTGTAGCCGAGGAGGTACATGGCTCCGAATGTCCCGACCAGGGACACAGGTACGGCGACGGCCGGGATCAGGGTCGCCCTCCATTCCCTCAGGAAGACGAGCACGACCAGCACCACGAGGACCACGGCCGCAAGGAGCGCCCGCTCGACCGCGACGAGCGAGGCCCTGATCGTGACGCTCCGGTCCATCGCGACCTCGAGCTGGGTCGCCGGCGGGATCGTCGCCCTAAGCTGGGGAAGCATGGCGAGGACCCGGTCCACGGTCTCGATGATGTTGGCCTGTGGCTGGCGGAAGAGGGGCACCAAGACCGCGGGGCTGCCCTTCGAGAGCCCGAGGTTGCGCAGGTCCTCGACAGAGTCGGTGGTCGACGCCACGTCGCTCAGGCGGATCGGGGCGCCGTTGCGGTAGGCGACCACTAGGTGCTCGTAGTCCTTGGCAGAACGGGACTGGTCGTTGTCGAGGATCTGCCAGTGGTACTGCGAGTTCTCGATCGCGCCCTTCGGACTGTTCGCGTTCGCGGCGGCGAGCGCCGCGCGCACGTCCTCGAGGCCCACCCCGTACTTGAAGAGCGCCGAGGGGTTCAGCTCGACGCGGACTGCCGGGAGCGAGCTCCCGAATACGCCCACGTCGCCCACGCCCTCGACCTGCGAGAGCTTCTGCTGGAGGATAGTCGAGGCCGAGTCGTAGAGCTGCCCCTGGGTGAGCGTCTTGGAGGTGAGGGCGAGGATCAGGATCGGCTGGTCCGCGGGGTTCACCTTCCTATAGGTCGGGTTGCTCCGGAGGGCCGCCGGCAGGTCGGCCCGCGCCGCGTTGATCGCGGCCTGGACGTCGCGGGCTGCCCCGTCGATGTCGCGGTGGAAGCCGAACTGGAGCGTGACGTTCGTGTTGCCGACCCCGCTCGAGGAGGTCATCTCCGTCACGTCGGCGATCGTCCCCAGGTGCCGCTCAAGGGGCGTCGCCACCGTGGTCGCCATGGTCTCGGGGCTCGCACCGGCCATGTTCGCCGAGATGTTGATGGTCGGCAGGTCCATCTGCGGCAGCGGCGAGACGGGCAGTTTGAAGAACGCGGCCGTTCCGGCGAGCAGGATGCCCGCCGTGAAGAGCGTGGTGGCCACCGGCCTGCGGATGAACACCTCCGAGATGTTCATGTCACCGCTTCCTCCGTGAGGGCCGGGCCTGCCTGGCGCCTGCGCACGCCCGAGGCCAGCCGGTCGAACATCAGGTAGATCACGGGCGTCGTGAAGAGGGTGAGGACCTGGCTGACGATCAACCCGCCGACAATCGTGATGCCGAGCGGGTTGCGCAGCTCCGAGCCCATGCCAGTACCGAGCATGAGCGGGACGGCGCCCAGGAGCGCGGCGAGCGTCGTCATGAGGATCGGCCTGAACCTAAGAAGGCACGCCTGGTAGATAGCCTCGCGCGGGGCAAGCCCCTCGTTGCGCTCGGCGTCGAGCGCGAAGTCGATCATCATGATGGCGTTCTTCTTGACGATGCCGATCAAGAGTATGATGCCGATGATCCCGATCACGCCCAGGTCCTTGCCCGTGACGATGAGGGCCAGGAGCGCGCCGATCCCGGCCGACGGGAGCGTCGAGAGGATCGTGATCGGGTGGATGAAGCTCTCGTAGAGGATCCCGAGGATGATGTACATCGTCAGCACCGCGGCAGCGATCAGGAAGAGCTCGTTGGAGAGCGAGGACTCGAACGCGGAAGCCGCGCCCTGGAAGCTCGTGATGATGCTGGCGGGCATCCCGATCTCGGCCTCGGCCTTGTGGATCGCCGTCACGGCCGCCCCGAGGCTTTTGCCCTTCGGCACGTTGAAGGAGATCGTGTTGGCCGGGAACTGCCCGAGGTGGTTGATGAGGAGCGAGGTCGGGCGCTCCTCGAAGGTGGCGATGGTGGACAGGGGCACCTGTCCGCCCGCCGCGGATGGGACGTAGATCTGCGCCAGGGAAGCCGGGGACCGCTGGAGTGCGGGGTTAGCCTCCATGATCACGCGGTACTGGTTGGATTCCGTGAAGATGGTGGAGATGATGCGCTGGCCGAAGGCGTCGTAGAGCGCGTTGTCGATCGTGGCCGCCGTGATCCCGAAGCGTGCGGCCGTGTCGCGGTCGATCTTGATGTAGGCCGCTAGGCCCCCCTCGGAGAGGTCGGTCGCCACGTCGTTGATCTGCGGCAGCTCCTGGAGCTTGCCCAAGAGCTTGGGTATCCACGTTCCGAGGTCCGCCGACTTCGCGCTTTCCAGCACGAACTGGTACTGCGTCCGGCTCACGCGGTCGTCGATCGTGAGGTCCTGGACGGGCTGCATGTAGGAGTTGATTCCAGGCACCTGAGCGAGCTCGCCGCGGAGCCTGCGGATCACGCCGGAGGCGTCCGTGCTGCGCTGGTCCTTCGGCTTCAGGTTGACGAGCATCCGGCCGCTGTTGAGCGTCGTGTTCGAGCCGTCCACGCCGACGAAGGACGACAGGCTCTCGACGTCGGGGTCCTTCAGCACCACGGTGGCCACGGCCTGCTGGCGGTCGGTCATCGCCTCGTACGAGGCCGCCTGGGGCCCCTCGGTGATCAGCTGGATGAGCCCCGTGTCCTGGACGGGGAAGAAGCCCTTCGGGATCAAGACGTAGAGGAGGGCGGTGAGGACGAAGGTGCCCGCCGCGACGACCAGGGTCAGCCTCTGGTGGTCTAGCACCCACGTGAGCATTGTCCCGTAGCGCGAGATCATGCCGTCGATGAAGGCGCCGGTCTTGCGGCTCCACGCGGGGACCTCCTCCTCGGCGTGGTGGCGGACGAGCTTCGAGCACATCATCGGGACGAGCGTCAGCGAGACGACCGCCGAGATGAGGATCGTGATCGCCAGGGTGATGGCGAACTCGCGGAAGAGCCGCCCGACCACATCCCCCATGAAGAGGAGCGGGATAAGGACCGCGATCAGCGAGATCGTGAGCGAGATGATCGTGAAGCCGATCTGGTGGGAGCCCTTGAGGGCCGCCTCCATCGGCGAGTCGCCCTTCTCCACGTAGCGGGCGATGTTCTCGATCATGACGATCGCGTCGTCGACCACGAAGCCCGCGGCGATCGTCAGCGACATGAGGGAGAGGTTGTTCAGGCTGAACCCGAGGAGGTACATGACCGCGAAGGTCCCGACCAAGGAGAGCGGCACCGACAGGCTCGGGATGATGGTCGCCGGGATGTTCCTCAGGAAGATGAAGATCACGAGCACGACCAGGGCCACGGCCAGCGCCAGCTCGAACTCGACGTCGGCGATCGAGGCGCGGATCGTGACTGTCCTGTCGGTGAGGATTGCGACCTCGACGGAGGGGGGCAGGGACGCCTGGAGCGCAGGCAGGAGGGCGCGGACCCCCTCCACCACCTTGATCACGTTGGCGCCGGGTTGGCGCTGGATGTTGAGGATCACCGCCGGCGTGAGGTTGTGCCAGGCGGCGAGCTTCGTGTTCTCCGGGGCGAACTCCACCGAGGCCACGTCGGAGAGCCGCACGGGCGCGCCGTTCTTGTACGCCACGACCAGCTTCTCGTACTCCTTCGTGGACTTGAGCTGGTCGTTCGCGTTGATCGTGTAGGCTCGGCTTGGGCCGTCGAAGCTGCCCTTGGCCGTGTTCACGTTGCCGTTGCTGACGGTCGTGCGCAGGTCGTCGATGTTGAGGCCGTAGGCTGCCATTGCGAGCGGGTTGGCTCGGATCCTGACCGACTGCCTCTGGCCGCCGCCGATGCTCACTAGGCCTACCCCGGGGAGCTGCGAGATGTTCTGTGCCAGGCGCGTGTCCGCTAGGTCCTCGACCGTCGTCAGCGGGAGCGTCTTCGAGGTGAGGGCCAGTGAGAGCACCGGGGCGTCCGCGGGGTTGATCTTCGCGTAGATCGGCGGCGCGGGAAGGTCTGAGGGAAGGAGGTTGCCCGCGGCGTTGATCGCCGCCTGGACCTCCTGCTCGGCGACGTCGAGGCTCAGGTCGAGTGTGAACTGGAGCGTGATGACCGAGGCGCCCGCGGAGCTCGTGGAGGACATCTGCTTGAGCCCCGGCATCTGGCCGAGCTGGCGCTCCAGGGGGGCCGTGATGGACGACGTCATGACGTCCGGGCTCGCCCCCGGGTAGAAGGTCTGCACCTGGATCGTGGGGTAGTCGACCTCGGGCAATGCCGAAAGCGGCAGGTAGCGGTAGGCGACGATGCCCACGATCAGGATCGCCGCCATCAGCAGCGTCGTGGCCACCGGCCTCAAAATGAAGATGCGGGAGGGACTCATCGAGTGGATCCCATCGTGGGGCGGCTCATCGCGGGAGCCGTCAGTTCGATCCGCCGGACTTCCAGCGCTTCTGGCTTCCGTCGGACCCGTCCTGCGAGCCCCACTTCGGCTTCTGGCCCGGCGCCTGCCCCTGGCCCTGGCCGGGCGTCTGGGCGACGACCTCCATTCCCTCCTTCAGGCGGTCCGCGCCGTCGACCACCACCTTGTCGCCAACGGCGAGTCCGGCGGTGACGGCCACGCGCTCGCCTTCGGTCGTGCCGAGGGTGACGGCCTTGGCCGTCACCTTGCTGTCGGCTCCGACCACGTAGACGAAGGTTCCCTGCTGACCGCGCTCGATGGACGAGGTCGGGATCACGGTCGCGCTGCGGTCGACCGAGAGGAGCATCCGGGCCATCACGAACTGGTTCGGGTAGAGCGACTCGTCGTCGTTCGGGAATATGGCCCTCAGCTTGAACGTGCCGGTCGACGGGTCGACCGTGTTGTCGATCGAGGCGAGCCTACCCGAGGCGAGCTTGGTCGTCCCAGCACGGTCGTACGCGTCCACGGGGATCGACGCCCCGTCCTTCATGCGCTTCTGCAGCGCGGGAATGTAGTCCTCGGCGAGCGAGAAGATGACCGTGATCGGCTTGATCTGGGTGAGGATCACCAGGCCCGTCGAGTCGCCGGGCGTCACGTAGTTGCCCTGGTCGATAAGTCGCAGGCCGACCCGTCCCGCGAACGGCGCCTTGATGTGGCAGTAGGCCAGGTTCAGCTGGGCGTTGTCCACGAGCGCCTGGTCCGTCTTGGCGAGGCCCTCGTACTGCGAAACCAGCGCGGTCTGCGCGTCAAGCTGCTGCTTGGAAATCGAGTCCTGCGAGGAGAGCGTCACGTAGCGCTCGAGTTCGATCTGCGACTCCTTCAACTGGGCCTGCGCCTGGAGCAGCTGACCCTGCGCCTGCTCGAGCGCGGCCTGGAAAGGACGCGGGTCGATCGTCGCCAGGGAATCCCCGGCGGAAACGGTCTGGCCCTCGGTGTAGTTGACCTGCACCAATTGGCCGCTCACCTGGGGCCTGACGGTCACGGTCGCCAGCGGCGTCACGGTGCCGAGCCCGTCGAGGATCACGTTGATGGTCGATTTCTGCGCCGTGCGGACGGAAACCGGCAGCGGCCCGTTCATCCCGAATCCCCCGAATCCGCCGCGGCCGCGCATCGCCATGCTCGGCCCCGAGGTCATGCGCGAGCGGTAGCCGACCGCGACGATGGCGAGGAGCGCGAGGGAAAGGACCGTCCAAACGACCCACCGGTGCCGGCGCTTCTTCTCGGGCTGGGGCGAGGGCTGCGGATAGGCGGTGGACGAGGCCTTCTTCGGGGCGAGGTCTGTTGGTAAAGGGTTCATGCGTACGTGAATACTTAAGTGGGGGTCTCGCTGGGCACAGCCGGTTGGCCGTTCCATGAAAGACGCCTAGGAGTGACAGACGCAAACCCCAACAAAAGGTCGCGCCAAACCTTTGGATTCTTTCTAGGCGGCGGCCTGCGCCGCGAGGGGCGGCACCGGCACGTCAAGGGAGGCGGCAATCGCCCTCAGGAGCTCAGACTCGGCGCTCAGGACAACGCCGTCGGCGCTCACCACGTGGGCCGCGGCCACGAGGAGCCGTTGCTTGATGGGCCCGCTGGAGACCGCGAGCTTGTCCAGGGCCGCGTCGAGCTGCACGAGCCCGCAGTCGGCCGCATCGAGGAAGCCGAGCCTGCCCTCCACCAGCTTGAGCTGGGCGGCGCCCTCCGCGAAGGCCTTTCTTGCCTCCGCAGGGTCTGCGCTCGAGGCATGGGCAAGGGCTGAAAGGACCACCGAGATCTCGGTGGTGACGGCCTGAAACGAGAAGATCTGGGTCGCCGCCGATCCCGGCGTCCGGCTGACCGAAAGCGTGCGGAGCACGATCCTCTGGAGCGCGAACTCGAAGGTCGTCACCCGCCCGTCGGCCTGGACCAGGTCGTCTAGGGTGCCGGCGAAGGCGCCCAGGGAGGATTGCGGCAGGGCCTTTAGCGCCGGCAGCGTGAGTTGGAGGACGGCGAGCCTCTTGTCCGGTCCCATCCCCGAGAGCGCCGGCGAAAGCTGCTCGAGCGAGCGCAGGATGTCGCCCCCCTGTGCGCTTGCGATCTTCGATAGCTGGACCCTCATGAGGGCGGGGTCGTCGTCCAGCAGGAGCGCGTAGACAAGGATGGGGGCGTCGTGCGGCGAGCGCGCCGCGGTCCGGATGCTCTCCGGTATGCCCGCGAGCAGGGTCTGGGCACTCGCCGCGCCCTCGGCCGTGAGCGTGCCGGCCGCCGCCGCGAGCGCCGCGCCGAACGCGGCGGCCGCCTGGGGAGACGGAGCCGGCGCCTTGGGCGGCATGTGGGGCACCGAGGACCACGGCTCCTTCGAGACGTCAACCACCTCGGGCGGCTCGGGGAACGTGCCGTCGAAGCGGGGGTCGATCGCCCGAATGCGCTCGTCGAGCGGGGGGTGGGTGGCCCAGAGGCCGCCGAAGTTCGAGGCGAAGGCCTGGGCGAAGAAGAAATGGCTGATCCCGGCCGCCTTGTGCGTGTCCATCGACGAGCCGATCGCGTAGCCGCCGATCTTCTTAAGGGCACCCGTGATCCCTTCGGGGTTGCGCGTGAACTGCACCGACGAGGCGTCGGCCAGGAACTCCCGCTGCCGGGAGACCGAGGCCTGGATCAGCCTGCCGAAGAAATAGCCGACGTAGCCGACGACCAGGAGGGCGAGCCCGATACCCAGGACCACGAGGACGCCGCCGTTGCCCCGGCCCCGCGAGCTGCCACGCATTCCCCAGAGGGTCGCGCGCCCGGCCAGGCCGATCACAAGGATGCCGAAGATGATCGCCGAGACGCGCACGTTCATGCGCATGTCGC
>CAISPT010000128.1 GCA_903887455.1 uncultured Opitutaceae bacterium
CGAGGAGCGCCTCCGGCACCTGGGCACCGACCGCATCGACCTCCTTCAACTGCACACCTGGACCCGGGCATGGAACCGCAATCCCGAGCCCTTCGAGGCCCTCCGCAAGCTCAAGGCCGAGGGGAAGGTGCGGTTTGTCGGCATCTCGACTCCGGAGCAGGACCAGAACAGCGTGATCGACCTGATGAAGGGTGGCTGGGTCGACGTGGTCCAGGTGATCTACAACATCTTCGAGCAGGAGCCGGCGGCGGAGCTTCTCCCGACGGCTGCCGAGAAGGGCGTGGGGGCCATCGTGCGCGTCGTCTTCGATGAGGGTTCGCTCACGGGCAAGTGGACAAAGGACACGGCCTTCCCCGAGGGCGACTTCCGCCGGAACTACTTCCAGGGTGACCGCCTCGGCCGGGCCGTGGACAGGGCGCAGAAGGCGGCCGCCGAGCTCGCGGGCAGCGGCCTGACGCTTCCCCAGGCGGCGATCAAGTTCGCTCTCGCCCATCCGGGTGTGAGCACCGTGATTCCAGGGATGCGCAGCATCGCCCAGGCCGACGCGAACTGCGGAGTGAGCGATCTTCCCGCCATGGGCCCGGACCTCCTCTCCAGGCTCCAGAAGCACTACTGGCACCGCGGCGTGTGGTACGGGGGCAAGTGAACCGGACCAGGCGCCCCTAGCGGCGCCGGCCGCCGCTGCCGGGGGAGCGGCCCGTCGAACCCTGGCTGAAGGAGACCTTTTGCCAGGTGCGCCCCGTCCCGCCCCAGATCCGGCCGTTCTGGAAGACGAGGGCGTCGGCGAGCAGCCCGTTCTCGGGCCCGCCCTTGCGCAGCATGGAGAACTCCATCGGCTGGATCTCGAAGTCGACCGACTCGCTCCCACCCCGGCTCGAGGTCGACCCGGCGCTCGGCCTGGCGCCGACCGTCAGGCTCGAGGTCGCACCGAAGCTGCGGAGCGTCTGGACGCGCTTTCCGACGAGCTCCGCGGCAAGCTGGTTGGTCTCGCGGTCGCTGTTCGCATGGAAGATCTTGGTTCCCATGTTGCCGAGCAGCGAATCGGTGAGGGTCCTCCCGTCGGTCCCTCCGCCCATCGCCGAAGCGAGGCTCGGGTAGCTCTGGGTCAGGTAGACGCTGGCGGCGCGCGACGACCGGGCTGTCGCCTGGAAGAGCGTGTCGTAGCGGCTCGTGAAGTGCTGGCACTCGTCGGCCCAGATGAAGAGGGGCCGCCCGCCTCCGCCCAGGTTGTCGGTGCGCCTCTCAACGGCCTTCTGGAGGCAGTATTTCCAGATGACCGCCGCCATCCGGCCGACCTCGGACCATTCCTTCACAGGAAGGTCCACGACGACCACTCGGCCGCCGATCACGTCTTCCGGCCGCAGGGATGTCGCCTCGCAGAAGAGCTCCCGCATCTTTCCCCTCATCAGGCCCTCGGCGAGGGTCGAGAACATCGCCGTGATGCTCCCGCGCGTCTTGTCCCCGAGGGAGGCGAACTGGCCGAGCCAGTAGCCGGTGACCTCGCCGCAATCGACCTCCCACGTGGAGCCCTGGGCCCGCCGTTTGGCCTCCTCGAGGCGCCTCCAGCAGGCCGAGCGCGAGCGCCACTCGGCACAGGAGGCGGCACCCGGGTCGAGCGGCGCCGCCCGGATGACGTCGAACATTGCGTGGAGGGAGACGGGCTCGCCCGCCATGCAGAGGAGATCCACGCAGTTGCGGACGAGGGACCGCATGGCGCGCTCCCAGAAGGGGTCGCCGCCCCTCGCCCGGGCTTCCCCCGAGCCGATCGAGGCGACCTCCATGAAGAGGTTTACGAGGTTCTCCGTGAGGCCTGCGTGGGCGCCGGCGCGCTGCGACTCGTAGTCCATGAAGTTGAATCCCCACGCCTCGTCTCCCCCGAACATGACCAGGTCTTCCTGCCTTCCGGTCTCCGCCGCGTAGGCCCTCCAGAGCTCGGGTTCCTCGGGCTTAGCACAAAGCACCAGACCGCCGAAGCCCGCCTCCAGAAACGACCTTGCGATCGCACGGCCGCTGCCCGAGGTCTTGCCCGACCCGGTCCCCCCGAAGATCACGGTCCCCTCGCACGCATCCTTGATCCTCCACGGGTCGGGGCCGAGCGCCAGGAGACCCTGGTGGTCGGGCCAGCCGAGGAAGGGCGGCTCCGCACGGTTCACAGGCTCCTGCCCCCGATCTCGTGGCTGGGAGCCCGGCCGGACAGCACGAAGTTGTCGAAGAGCTGTTCCAGGGGGACCAGGCGGGGGCGCTGGAGCGCAATAGTGTCGGCTCGCTCGGCGCGCGAGGGAGCCTCCTTCGCGCGCCGCTCGAGCTCGACCTCGAGGAGGCTCCTGGACTGCCGCAGCTGGTCCACGCTGGCTCCCTCTCGGAGCTGGTCGATCGTGTCGACAAGGCAAGCGAGGCGAATGAAGGGATCCCCTGCTCCCGCGACCGCCAGGCGCTCGTGAACCTCCTGGAGCGAGCGCTCGAACTCCCGAGCGAGCCAAATTGAGGCAGCGGGCGCCACGGCGGGCGCCGGCCAGCCCGAGCCGAGCTCGGGGGCCTGGCCGGACTGAATCGGGCTTTCGACCGCGGAAAGAGAGGGCACATGGGTATGCGCCGGGTCGCGGGCCGGGGTGGGGAATAGGGCCGCGCCGTAAGGCGAGGCCTTCGCCCGGGCGGCCGCGCCGTCGATCTGGCTCAGGGCGCTCGGGCAATGGGACCTGAGGTAGTCGCGGACGGAGGTGCGCCAGGGCCCTTCGCTTGGTAGACCGATCTTCGCCGGCTTGTGGTACCACGGGGCCCCGGCAAGCGAGCATTCGATCTGGTCCGCCATGGAGGCGATGACGGCCGGCGGCAGCTCCGCGCCCAGACGTCCCGGCGAGGACGGGGAGCCGCCGAGGATGATCCGCTCGAGCAGGCGGAGGACCGCGATCCGCGGGGCCTTGGCCGACATCAGCAGCCGCGGTGAGACCCCCTCTACGGCCAGTTCCGGGGAGTCGCCGCCCCGGATGCTCGCCCGGTAGCCGAGGTCCCTCAGCGCCTCGGCCTGCCGTTCGGTCCATCCCTCGAGCGCCCGACCTGCGGCGCGACCCAGTGCCGCCGAGTCGACGCAGGCGAGACTCGACGGTGTTTCACGGTAGGAGGTGAAGTTGAGCACGCGGCAGTGCACGTGGAGGAACGGCATGAGCCAGCGGTTGTTCGGCTCCGCGAACTGCCCCGCGAGGAGGCGGCCGGTCGAGCGGGAGGCGGCCGGACCCGGGCCGCGCACCGCTGCAGCCGATTCGACACGGCTGCAGAAGTCGTCGCACAGGGAGATAAAGCGGTCGATCACCCTCCGGTCCCCGGCGACGAGTGCCAGCGCGGAGACGCTGGGGTCGGCGGCCTGGACGAAGTCGTAGGCGGCGAAGCGTCGCTCGGGCCTTCCGTACCCCCGCGGTAGGGGGCGGTGCGCAGGCACATTGCCGATGCCGTAGTGCGCGGCGTCGAAGCCGGCCACCCACGGGAATGCGGCGTTGTAGAGCTTGCTCCAGCGCTGGAGGTTCAGGGACCCCGTGAGGGCGCCAAGGGACGGGGAAAGGGTCCCGACGCAGTAGGGCTTCGGGAACGGAGCGACCACTGCCGGGTCCGCACCAAGCAGGAACCGGTGGTAGTGCGAATGATGGCTCGAGTTGGCCGCGAGCGGGAAGGGATAGGTGGGTCTCTCCACGGAGGGGGTCACGGGCGTGAAGGTCCACTGGTGTAGCTCGTGGTCCGCGTGGTGCGGTCCGAGCGCTTTGTCGCCGCCGTGTCCCCGGACAGGACGACCCCGGGGGGCGGAAGGCCGATCTGGAAGGTGATGATCAGGGGCTGGGCCGGCAGGTAGACGGCGTTGCCCTGCTGGGTGGCCGTCAGGCTCACGGGTCCCGACGCCCCTGTTGGGGTGAGCACCCGCCCGTCAAAGGTTGCAGGCCCGGAGTTGAGTGCCAGGGTCACCGGAAGGCCGCTGGAGGACCAGGCTGCGATCGCGAAGGCGGAGGAACGGGTGGTGATCCCGCTCGGCTGGGTGTAGGAGATCGCCTGCGGCAGAAGCGCCGTGAAACTGGCAAACAGGGAGCGGTTGGCGGTCATCCGGAGTGACACGGAGGAACTTGGGGAGGAGAAGTCGCCCGTCCAACCCGAGAACACGTTGCCTGCGGAGGCCCGGGCCACTGCTGTCGCCAGGGCGTTTGCGGGGTAGCTGCCACCGCCCGAAACGGAGCCTCCCGGGGAGGCGATCAGCGAAAGGGTGAACATCGCGGGGGTCACCGTCACCGATGCCGAAGCCGGCGCGGACGGTAGGTAGCTGGTGTTGCCGGCGTCGAATACGGTCAGGGTGTAGGAGCCGGGCGAAGGGAACGAAATCGTGGTCGCGGGGCCGGCGCCCGAAGCGGCGCCGCCCCATGTATAGATGCCGGTTGCCCCTCCGGATGCCGCGAAACTGACCGGCTGACCCGCAGAGACGGTGGCCCGGCCGGGGACAATCGAAGGGGCGGGCTGTGGGGCCCGGGCGACCGAGACGGATGCGGTGGCCGTTGCGGACAGTCCGGCGGCGTCCGTCGCGGACGCGCGCACAAGGGCGGCCCCGGACTGGGTGAAGGTATAGGACGACGAGAGCGAGTCGGGCGAGGAGAGGGGCCGACTGTCGGCGGCCAGCCGGCTCCATGTGGCGCCGTTATCAAGCGACAGGTCGATGGCGACGAGCGAAAGGGGGCCGCCCCCTGGAGGCTGGGTTGCGGTGGCGACGAGACTCGCCTGCTGGAATACGGTCGCCAACGGAGGCGCAGACACCGAGACCACGGGCGGCACGGCCGGGGTCGGTGTGGGTGTCGGCGTCGGGGTGGGCGTTGGCGACGGCGTCGGCGTCGGAACGGGGGAGGGGGTCGGGCTCGGCGTTGGCGACGGGGTTGGTGTGGGAAAGGGCGATGGTGTGGGTGTCGGCGTTGGGGTGGGTGTGGGCGTTGGCGACGGCGTCGGAACCGGCGATGGCGTGGGCGTGGGGGTGGGTGTAGGGGTGGGTGCGGGGCCGAGGGTGCCTCCACCCCCGGAATCCTGGGTCGTCGTCACGATCGTGCTCAGCGAGATGCGGGGAAGCTTGGCGATCTGATGCCAGAAGCGCAGCGTGTAGGGCCCCGCAGCGGGCCCGGTGATGGTCCAGGTCGCATGCAGGTTGCCGTCAGCCGGCGTTCCTTCGGCCCCGGAGAGATGGATGGAGGCGGTGACGTTGGAAAGGGTTCCTGTCGTGGCGGAGACCTGGGGGGTGGTCCCAGAGGCGCTCGCGGTGGCCTCCGCGACAACGTTTCCGCCGGCGTCCACCAGGTCCACGACCCCCGGCTGGCTCACGGTACCCGAGGGGCTGTCGTCGCAGGTCCAGAGCACCCAGAAGTTAACGCGGTAGCCGGCGGTGCCCACCGTCACGGCTTCCGAGGCGTAGTTCCCGGACTGACCGAGGGCGGACGCCTGGGCGAAAACGCCCAGGGCCGCGAGCCCTAGGATCCGCCAGAGATTGGAGCCGTTCTTGCCCATAGGCGCATTGCTCCATTAACACAGATGATTAGACAAGACTAAAAAAGTGGTATGTGAATAACCCGGCCTACCGGCCAGGCCCCGTGCGCTCGCCACCGAGAACGATGAAGGTCCCGTCGAGCCCAAGGAGGCGCCGCAGCTGGGCGCGGGCGGGCGCGCACGCCCTCCAGGGAGGCACGAAGGCGTCCCCCGGGTGGAGGATCACCCCGAGCACCCTCTCGGGCAGGCCGAGAGCGTGGGCCGCCCAGTGGAAGGGGTTCCAATCGCCGAACCACCAGTCGGGAATCCGGCCTTCGGGAGTCGCCGGCATGGCGATGCATGTCCGGTAGAGCCACGTCCCCTCGGCGGGGGCGAAGACCACGTGGAAGGGGGGCAGCGCCCTCAGGTCCCTGGTGGGCAAGAGGGGCCTCTCGGGAAAGGAGACGGTGGTGGTCCGCCCGGACTGGCCGTCGGAGTAGGAGATCTCGCGGGCCGCACGGCGACCGAGGAGGAGCGAGTTCTCCTCGGCGCAGTCCTCCGTGGCGGCCTGGCAGATCCAGCGGTTGCGCAGGTTGGCGAGAAGGGGCGCGGCCTGCTCCCGCCCGCCGAGCTTCCTCCAGACGGCGTTCTGGGACTGCGTCGCTGCGTACACCGCGCCCCGGGCCTCGCGCACGATTTCAACCTCGCAGTCCGCGCGCACCGCGTGCCGCTGCCACTCGTCCTGCTCGACGAGGACGACGTTCCTGTTTCGCCAGTCGGGGTGGTCCTGCCGGCGGTCGAAGCGCTCGAGGACCACCTGGTAAACGAGGCCCTTCAGGAGCGTCGAGGCGTAGCGGCGCTGCACGGCGTACCGCTGGGGCACGGCCAGGACGACCACCTTGCCGAGCTCGATGTCGCGCAGGTCGAAGGTGCTGTC
>CAISPT010000129.1 GCA_903887455.1 uncultured Opitutaceae bacterium
CCGCTCGGCCCTTGAGAAGGACCGGCCCGAATTCCTGATCAACGCGGCGGGCTACACCGGCAAACCCAACGTGGACGCCTGTGAGATCCACAAGGCCGAATGCCTACTCGGGAACGCCGTCCTTCCCGGGGTAATCGCCTCGGCCTGCGAGGCTGTGGGCGTTCCGTGGGGCCACGTCTCCTCGGGCTGCATCTACAGCGGCGACGGCCCGGGTCCCCGGGGGTTCACGGAGGAGGACACACCGAACTTCACCTTCCGCACGAACCATTGCTCCTTCTACAGTGGCACAAAGGCCCTGGGCGAGGAGGTGCTCGCCGGCCACCCGAACGTGTTCATCTGGCGCCTGAGGATTCCTTTCGACGGCGTGGACAACCCCCGGAACTACCTGACGAAGCTCATGCGGTACCCGCGCCTGCTCGAGGCCACCAATTCGATCTCTGAGCTCAACGAGTTCGTCGAGGCGACGCTCGCCTGCTGGACCAAGCGTGTGCCCTTTGGGACCTACAACGTAGTCAACCCGGGGCGGGTCACTACAAAGGAAGTCGTAGACCTGATCCGCCAGAGCGGGGTGATCCAGAAGGAGTTTCAGTTTTTCTCGAGTGAGACGGAGTTCATGGCGACCGCCGCCAAGACGCCCCGCTCCAACTGCGTGATGGACTCCTCCAAGCTCGCCGGGGTCGGCATCTCGCTCACCCCCGTCCACGACGCGGTCATCCGCGACTTGAAGACGTGGCGGAAAGCCGCCTGAGCAACACATGAACATCCTCGTCACTGGAGGCTGCGGGTTCATCGGGAGCAATTTCGTGCGGCAGCTCCTCTTGGATCCCGCGCGCCTTGCGCGGAAGGTCGTGAACCTGGATAAGCTCACCTACGCGGGGAACCCGGCCAACCTCGCCGACGTGGACGGCGACAGCCGCTATGTGTTCGTGAAGGGAGACATCGGCAACGAGCCCCTGGTCTCAGCTCTCCTCTACGAGCACGAGATCGACACCGTCGTTAACTTCGCAGCCGAGAGCCACGTCGACCGGTCGATCGACTCGCCCGAGCCCTTCGTCCAGACAAACGTCGTCGGCACGCTCCGGCTCCTGAACGCCGCCAAGCGGCATTGGCACGGGCTTTCCTCGGAGGACAAGGAGGCGTTCCGCTTCCTGCATGTCTCGACGGACGAGGTCTACGGCACCCTCTCCCCCACCGCCCCAGCCTTCACCGAGGAGACGCCCTTTGCCCCCAATTCCCCCTACGCGGCCTCCAAGGCCGCAAGCGACCACCTGGTGCGCTCCTACCAACACACCTTCGGGCTCCCGACGCTCACGACCAACTGCTCGAACAACTACGGCCCCTACCATTTCCCGGAGAAGTTGTTCCCGCTCGTGATCCTAAACGCCCTGGAGGGCAAGGCCCTCCCGGTCTACGGGGACGGGATGCAGGTCAGGGATTGGCTCTACGTCGAGGACCACTGCCGCGCGATCGCATTGGTTTTAAGGAAAGGCCGGGTCGGGGAGACCTACAACGTTGGAGGGCTAAACGAACAGCCCAACATCCATGTGGTTCGGCTCATCTGCTCCCTCCTCGACTCCCGCGTCCCGCGGCCCGGCGGCGGCAGCTACGCCGAGCTCATCACCTTCGTCAAGGACCGGCCCGGACACGATCGCCGCTACGCGATCGACTGCACGAAGCTCCAGCGCGAGCTCGGCTGGAAGCCGAGCGAGACGTTCGAGAGCGGCCTGGCAAAGACCGTCGACTGGTACGTCGCAAACCGCCGCTGGTGCGACGAGATCACGGCCAAGAAATACTCCCGGGAGCGCCTCGGGACCCACACCTAGCCCCACCCTATGAATCGCAAAGGCATCATCCTTGCCGGAGGATCGGGAACGCGCCTGTACCCGCTGACGATCGCCGTCAGCAAGCAGCTCATGCCGGTGTACGACAAGCCGATGGTGTATTATCCGCTGTCGACGCTCATGCTCGCCGGCATCCGGGAGGTGCTCGTCATATCGACCCCACAGGACCTGCCCCTCTTTCGGCGGCTACTGGGCGACGGCTCGAACCTCGGCATGCACCTCGAGTACGCCGAGCAGCCCAAGCCCGAGGGACTGGCCCAGGCCTTCATTATCGGGTCAGACTTTCTCGGCAAGGCGCCGAGCGCCCTGATCCTCGGCGACAACCTCTTCTACGGCCACGACCTCGCGCAGGCGTTCGCCGCCGCCAACAAGCGTAAGGAAGGGGCGACGATCTTCGGCTACCATGTCTCGAACCCGTCCGCCTACGGCGTCGTCGAGTTCGCGAAGGACGGACGCGTGGTCTCGCTCGAGGAGAAGCCGGCCAAGCCCAAGTCCAATTTCGCGATCCCGGGCGTCTATTTCTACGACAACCACGTGGCCGAGCTCGCCCGCGGCCTTAAGCCCTCTAAACGAGGCGAGCTCGAGATCACGGACCTGAACCGCCTCTATTTGGACGCTGGAAAGCTTCATGTTGAGCTGCTCGGCCGGGGCACCGCCTGGCTCGACACCGGGACCCACGAGTCGCTCCTCGACGCGGCCGAATTCGTCCACGTGATCGAGAACCGCCAGGGTTTAAAGATCGCCTGCCTGGAGGAGATCGCCTGGAGGCAGGGCTGGATCGACGACGTGCTCCTTGCCATCAACATCGAGCGCCTCGGCAAATCGGGCTACGCCCACTACCTGCGGAGGCTCCTCTCCGGGGAGTAGGAGGCACCGACCCGTGTCCCGCAGGAGCCCCGACCAGCCGTTCCTGAGCGTCGTCACGCCGCTGTACAACTGCCTGCCCCTCACCCGGGCAATGCTCGCGAGCCTGGAGGCCTCGATCCCCGCGCGCATCCCCTACGAGGTGATCCTGGTCGACGACGGGAGCACCGACGGCACGAGAGAGTGGATCGCGGGGCTCAGGGCCCCCTACCGCGTCGTCCTTAACGAGAAAAACCAGGGCTTCGCGGGTTCCACGAACCGCGGTGCCGAGGTGGCGCGCGGCGAGGTGCTCGCGCTCCTCAACAACGACTTGGTGCTCCCGCCGGGCTGGCTCCGGCCGATGCTCCTGGTCCTGCGGCTCCAAGGGCGCCGCGCGGGGCTCGTCGGGAACGTCCAGCTGAATGCCGCAACCCGTGAGGTGGACCACGCCGGCATCACCGTGGATGAGAAGTGCAAGCCCCAGCACGACCGCCGTCCCTTGACCTTCGTTCAGAGGACGCTCCGGCCCGTGAAGACCGTCTTTGCCCTCACGGGCGCATGCCTCGTCGTCCGAACCGAGACCTGGCGAAGGCTCGGCGGCTTCGACGAGGGCTACCGCAACGGCTGCGAGGATGTGGACCTCTGTCTCCGGGCCGAGCAGCTCGGCCTTCGAAACGTGGTGGTCCGCTGGAGCCGGGTCCTGCACCACGTGAGCTCCTCCCCCGGGAGGAAGGCGAACGACGAGGCGAACAGCCGGCGGCTCTTCCTTCGCTGGAGGGACCGGTTGGCCTTCGAGGCCTGCCGGGAGTGGACCTGGGGGTATTTCACGACACGCCTGCAAGACCCCCGCGACTTCCCTGACCCGTGGGACGCCGTCCTGACGGCGTTCTACCTCCTTAGGCTCAGGCGCCTGCCTCCCGCCGTGGCCATGGAGGCCAAGCAGGCTGCGATCGACCTGGAGCTCGCCCGCTGGCAGAAAATGTTCTCCCCTTGACCATGGTTACTCATCCCCGCTCCGCACCCTATGGAGGCGTCTTCGCACGGCGCTTCACAAGGTACTCGGGCCTCTACTTTGACGAGTTTGCCACCAACTCCGCATGGATGCGCGAGACGGCAGTCGTGAAGCTTCCGCCGCTGGCGGACGTCGACACGGTGACCATCAAGGGGGAGTTCAGGCCCCACCCCATCGCGCGCGGCATCGAGGCCGGCTTCCCAACCCTCGCGATCCTGGTGGACGGCCGCATGGTGGCGCAGTTCTCGCCGAACCAAGCGGGCCCCTGGGAGACGACGGTCAAACTCGACCCGGAGATCGCCCAGCGGGGCTCGGTCATCTACCTCCAGCTCCACGGGACCAGCTTCACTAACGCCCTCGCCTGGCTGGGACGGGTAACCCGCTTCCCGCTCCTGCAGCGCTATAGGGCCCAGAACAAGAACCGGCAGATCCGGGTGTTTGCCATCACTTCCGGCACAGGCGAGGCGATCTATGACTTCTCGAAGCGCGAGAGCCCGTACTGCGCCGAATTTGGGCGGGCTCATTCACGGACAGGCATGAACATCGTCGGCTTCCTGACGGCCGACTTGGGCATCGGCGAGTCGGCGCGCTGCATGGTCCGGGCGGCCGACGCCGCAGGGCTCCCGGCGGCGCTCGTTCCGCTTAAACTCAACTGCAAGAACCGGATGGGAGACCTCACGTACGCTGAGCGGCTCCAGGACTCCAATCCCTACGGGGCCAACGTGATCCATATCGATCCGCCCGTGGCCCGCGACATCGACCACCACCACGGCCCCGAGTTCATGCGGGACAAGTTCAACATCGGGTACTTCGCCTGGGAGCTCCCGGAGTTCCCCGACGCCTGGATGGCCTCGCTCGACCACTTTGATGAGGTCTGGTGCCCGAGCGACTTTGTCCGCGAATCCATCGCGCTGAAGGCGCCGATGCCGGTGCTCACGATGCCGCACGCGATCAGCTTCGCTCGGCCAACCGAGGACACCTCGACCCTGCGCCAGAAGTTCGGCCTTCCCCAGGACCGCTTCCTTTTTCTCTGCCTTTTCGACTTTAACAGCTACACCGCGCGGAAGAACCCGCGCGCCGCGATCGCGGCCTTCCGGGCGAGCGGGCTCGCGGCCGAGGGCGCTTCCCTGGTCATCAAGGTTCACAACGCCGACTCGAACCCCGCCGATTTCGCGGCGCTCAACGAGTCGATCCGCGACCTGCCGGGCACCGTCGTCCTTAGCGGCACCTTCTCGCGCGCCGATGTCTACGCGCTTGAGTCAGCCTGCGACGCCTTTGTCTCGCTCCACCGCTCCGAGGGCTTCGGGCTCGCGGTCGCGGAAAGCATGTACCTCGGGAAGCCTGTCATCACGACCGACTGGTCGGCCACCTCGGAGTTCGTGAAACCCGACAACGGCTATCCCGTCCGTTACTCGCTCATTACCCTCACGGAAAACAGCGGCCCCTATAGCAAGGGCTCGATCTGGGCCGACCCGGATGTCGCCCACGCCGGGGAGCAGATGCGGCGGGTCGTCACCAACAGGGCCGAGGCCCAGCGCCTGGGCGCCGCGGCGCGGAAGACAATAGAGGAACGCTTCGCCCCAGCCGTGATCGGAGCCCGCTACCGGAGGCGCCTGGCCGCGATTGCCTACCTTTAGGCGGCCCCGGCCTTTGCCGCCGGGTCAGGACGAAGGAGGATGAAGCCAAGGGCACCTGCCAGGAGCGCGAGGCCGAGTCCGGCGGCAACGAGCCGGGTTGTGAGGCCGCGCGGCCAGTAGCTAAAGGTTACGGTGTAGCTGCCGGCAGCGTCCACATAGACGCCGCGGAAGGCCTGGTTCACGCGGACGCAGCGGCTCTCGCGTCCATTCACGGCCACCCGGACGTTGCCCTCCTCGTACGCCTCCGTGAGGACGATGAACCCCGGGCCCGAGGCATCGACCGTGAAGCTCGTGGTGCCCGAGGTGAGGCGGTAGTCCCGCGCGGGGGCGACGGTCCGCTTTGCGAGGTCCGCGGAGACAATTGGGGCGGGCTTTAGGGAGTTCCAGTCCCTGGCTTCGATCGCAACGAAGGGCCGGCCATCACCCGACTTGATCCAGGAGATGAACTGGGGAAGCTCCGAATAGACCGCTACGGCGTCGGTGAAATACGCCCTGGGCCACGCCCCGGCGCTCTCGTAGACGTCCATGTCCGAAGAGGCCACAAGCGCGAGTTCCCGGCCCGGGCGCGCCTCCCCCATGTGGTAGCCGGCGTAGTAGCGGACCCCCAGGCTGTCCAGGACCGGCTTCAGCGCCGGCACCTCCTGCGGCTCCAGGATGTAGCGCCAGTCCCAGATCCGCTTGAAGCCCGCCGCGTCCATGAGGGCCCTGTAGTGGGGATTCACGAGCGCATCGGGCCCCGTGATGCCCTCGATCCCGTAGGCAGCTGTCCAGCCCGGGAAGAGGTCGTTGTGGAAGCCGATCGCCCGGAAGGGGGTGTCCGCCCTGGACCGCATGGTGTCTACCGCGGGCGAGTCCGCGGCAAAGTCCATACGCGCGGTCGGGCGGACGACAAAGTCGGAGAACCCGGGCCCACGCTGAAGCGCCTCCCGCCAGTGGAACGCACCGAAGGCAAAGAGCCCCACAAGGACGGCCGCTGGGGTGAGGCCCCCCGCCCTTCCTGAGCGGCCGACGACCCAGAGAAGGGCGGCGGCCGCGAGTATGAGGCTAAGGCCGTAGCCCAGGAGGAACGGGGGGATCTGGATTAGCTTTCCCCAGGTGCTCGCAAAGTACACGCTCCGGACGACGGCCTGTGCTGTCCCGAGGTACGCCGCGACAACGAGGAGCAGGAGACCGAGGACGAGCCTCGCGTCCCGGGCCCCCTCGGCCGAGCCCCGGGTGAGGCAGGCCTCCCGCCAGCCGAAGGCCGACAGGACGGTGAGGACGACGATCAGCACGCAGGAGAAGGTGTTGTCGACGTGGAGGATATTCCCGAGGAAGGGAACGCGTGTCACCAGGGCCGGCGGCACGATCGCGTAAACGAGAGCCAAGGCCGGGATCGTGGATACCGCCAAGGCGAGTGCCGTCCGGTTGGCGACAAGCGCACGGTGACGCACCACGGCCCAGAGGACGCCAAGAAGCACGAAGGCATTGGCAGAGGGGTTCACGACGCCCCCCTCCAGCTGGAACGGCCGGTAAAAGGCCTCGTCAAAAAGCCCGAGGAGCATCCCGGGCTGGAGTTGGAAGGCGAGCGGGGCGTTGTAACTCGTGTACGAGGCCTTGAGTGCGTGGAGGAAGGTGGCCCACACGGGCGATCCGATCATTGCGAAGAGCGCCCCGGCGACGGCCGCGCCCCCCAGGAGTCGCATCCGCTCCCGCCGCGGCCGGTCGCAGAGGAGGAGCACGCAGAGGCCGGAGAAGTTCATCGCGAGGAGGAGGATGTAGGCCTCCTTCACCGTGCCGCTGTTCATCTGGACCCAGTTGGCACCGATGAGCGCCGTGAGGACCAGGGCCGAACGCCGCAGCGTCCGGGCCTCCGCGAGGCAGAGCCAGCAGAGGAGGATCCACGGGGAGTAGCAGAGGCTAAAGATCGCCGGGTGCGCCACCCGATAGACGTAGAAGCCGAGGAACGAGGCCGACACCGAGAGGGCGAGCGCGGTCGGCAGGTGCAGGAAGGCTCTCCAGGCGCAGAGCCCCACCGCGAGCGCAAAGAGGGCCTTCGCTAGGAGGAACTTCAGGTCCCACGAGAGCGCCGAGCCGCCGCAAAGGAGCGGGATCAGATGGAGGGGGTCCCCGAAGCAGGACTGCCCTTGTCCCAGGAGCGGGACGCCCGCCGAGTCGTAGCGGTTCCAGAGCGGAAGCTCGCCGTCCCGGAAGACCGCCCGCCCCTCGAGCATGGATAGAGGCACATGGTGCCAGAGGAGTGCCCCCACATCCGCCTTGTGGGGATCCCCCTCCTCGCTTCCCTGGAACCCCGGAAGCCATGGGGACTGCCCGTAGAGGAGGAAAACTCCCTGGCTCGGGGACACGAGGCTCTTGCCGCAGAAGATCACGGGGTAGTTGGCAAGGATCGTCCCCGCCAGCGCCGCCAGCATGAGCGCCTTGACCGGCGAGCCGTAGGCCCAGGCCTTGAGCCGCCCAAGGCGGCCGCTCGCCTGCAAAAAGCCCCAGGCCACGAGCACGCACACGAGGGCTGCGAACACCAACACGTACTCAAACGCAAGCGAGGGCCGCGGGATCACGAATGCGTCCTCGAGCCGGATCCGCAGCTGCGGGTCGGTGGCATGCGGCAGGGTCTCGATGACGACCGCGTCTCCTTGGACGGAGAGGCTGCCGATCTCGTTTCCCACCACGAACTGGGAGGGTTTTAAGGCGACAAGCGTGCGACCCGCCGAATCGACGATCCGGGCGTTCCGGAGCGTCATCCGGCAGCTGCGGTCCAGCGGGTCGAAGCGGAGCCCCTGGTAGCGGCCCGAGGGCAGCGGCAGGCGGAGCTCCGTCGCCTTGCCCGCAAGGATCGGACCGATCGAGGAATCGGCCTCGTTCAAGCCGCGGCCGATGTCAAAGTAGACTTGGACCAGACCCGGCTGGTCGATCGTCGCGTTTGCCGCAAAGGCGTAGCCGCTCGGGCGCGACGGAGCCCACGGCTCGAAGGGAAGGAGCGCCACCGCCGCAAGGACGAGGCAGGCCGCGACGCCCTTAAGTGTCAGGCTTGGGCGCATCGATTAAGGAGCGGCATACGTGGAGCGAGGCTGCCTGTTTCCGGAGGCGGCCTCAATAGGGCAGTGAGGCGCCGGCCCTGACCTTCCTCGCGATATAGACCAGGTTGTCGACATTGCCGTGCTCGCTCTGGTCCACCGAGAGCACCTCGGCCCCGGCCTCGGCGAGGGACTGCAGGACCTCGTCACGGCTGAGGGCGTACATCTGCATCTTTGGCGTCCCCGGGAACCATCCCGGGTAGTGATAGCGGATGTAGCGGTTGATGCGCATCACCATGGTCGGCGGCCACAGGGAGAAACGGAGACGGTCGGGAGGGTCCCCTGCGGGCACCCGCTCGGGGATCTGGACGGAAAGGAGCCCCCCGGGAGCCAGCACCCTCACGAATTCGCGCAGGTAGCGGCGGGTGTAGCGGGGGGCGATGTGCTGGAGCGTGATCCGGCTGTAGACCAGGCTGAAAGAGCCGTCCGCAAACATTCGGAGGTCCGGCCTCGTGTTCTGGACGAAGGCGACCTGGGGAAGCGTGCAGTGCGCCCCGGCGAGCTCGACCATGTGGCCGGAGATGTCGATCCCGGTGGTGCGGGCGAAGTGCAGCCCAAGTGCCTGGGTGAGGCGCCCCGCCCCGCAGCCGAAATCGAGCGCGTGCTCCCGCGCGAACCCCGGGGCGAGCGCCTCCAGGCGCTCCACGTCGCGCGCCACCTCGGCCACCCCCGTCACGAAGAACTCAGAAATCGCCCACTTGTTGCCCTCCTTGCCGGGATCGGTGAGGACCGCGAAGAACGGGTCCATCTTCGCGAGCGCATCCCAGTGGCGTCGCACCTGCCAGAGCCTCATCTGACGGGAGTCCTCGGGCATGGGCATCAGGGAGCCGCGCCCGGGCGCGGCTCCTTCAGGTCGATCTCAAACCCCCGGATGCTGAAGGTCAGCCGCCGCCGGTCGTTGTTGCCCGGGTAGGCCGGGGGCCGGTCGCTCGTGAACTCGAGCACGGTGTCCCCTGGCGCAAGGACGAGCCCAGGGATGACCGCCGGCGTACTCTCGGAGGGATCGAGCATGCCGCTCCATACGACCTTGGAACCAATCTTGACGGTGGCCCCGCGGCGGTCAGCGGGATGGAGCCTGAACCGGATGTCCGCCACGAGGGGGAACGGCTGGGGGTTGTGGACAGCGATCGTGCAGTCGCCGAGGCTCCACCTCCAGTACTCCCAGCGCGACCGCTCAGGCCCCCACCAGTTGCGGGCGCCGTAGATCGCCTCGACCACGCCGCCGGTCTTCGGGTTGATCTGGAGCTGCTTCGGCCCCTCAACCTGAAAGCTTTCCCTTCCCGGCGGCCTTAGGAGCTCCGTCGAGCCGATGACGCCCACGTTTCCCACAATAAGGAGAAGCGGCCATAACCCTTTCCGCGGCAACGTGATGTTAAACGCCAGCGTCATGGGCAATAGGACCCGCGCCGCCGCCGAGGGGTAATGCTCCCAGACCGCATCGCCCAGGAAGACCATGAGGAGCGCATAGCTCGCTCCGACCCTCCACCACGGGTCCCGCCAGCGGATGCGGAGCACAAAGAACAGGAACTGGGCCACGAGCCCGATCATCACCAGCAGGTCGAACTTGGCCACCGTGGGATACGGGTAGCGCTCGGCGAGGAAGCTTGAAAGCGCGTCGCCAAGCTTCGTCACGAGCCCCACAAACGGCAGCGAGAAATTATGCGCACCGATGTCGTCGCCGCGGCCAAGCCAGATTCGGAGGAAGACCATCCAAGCGACGACCGGTAGGACCACGATCGCCGCCTGCGCCAGCGCCCGTGCCCAGGAACGGGGGCTCCGCCAGTCCGGGGGATTAAGTGCGGCCGCGCAGAGGACGCTCGTGTCCTTGCCGAGGCCCGAGGCCCCGAGGACCAGCGCCCCGGCCCACAGGCGGCCCGATTCGATGAGCGCCATCCCGATCGCGGTCACCAAGAGGCTCGGCCCGTCGAGGAGCGCCCCCCACACGCTAAAGATAAGTCCAAAGGAGAACA
>CAISPT010000130.1 GCA_903887455.1 uncultured Opitutaceae bacterium
AGGGGGCTGCGCCCCCTCCCTTAAACCCTCCCCATAAATCTTTTTATCATCAAGCCACCGAACCTAGATCCACTTTTGCTGAACTTGACGGACACAACTCCATCCGGGGATCCGGCTCCCAGCGCTGCCTATATCCAGCTCACGAGGCAACTCCGGGAAGCAGCATCTGCGGTGTATATCCCTCTGCTGGCACACGTTATCATTGGACGTCGAGGGGCAGATCCTTTGGGTCGAGGGTACTATAGTTTTAGGGAAGCGGGCCTCCTTTGATTGACAAATGCTATCATTGATATCATTTATCCATGATGCCCCAACTCCTCGTACGTGACCTCGAACCGGCAATAGTGCGAAAGCTTCGAAGCAAAGCGGCTGCGCTGGGAATTTCTGTCGAGGAGGCGCACCGCCGGTTACTTCGCGAAGCCCTATTCGGTGATACGCCGGGACCAAGGGACAATTTCGTCGTATACCTTCGAAGCGTTCCGCCAGGAGACGACATTGAATTTCCGAGATCTCCGGATCTTCCGAGGCCAGTGGAACTCTGATGCCTTACCTCCTCGACACCTGTATCGTCTCTGAGCTTAGGAAGCCTAACATCCATCCCGGTGTCTTGTCGTGGGTTTCAGGAATAAGGGCTGACGAGGCGTACCTCAGTGTTCTCACAATCGGTGAGATCCGATCGAGGATAGAGCTTCATCGCCTCAGAAATCCATCGGGAGCGGGGAATCTGGAGCGGTGGTTGCTCGGCCTGGAAACGCACTACGCCGAACGAATCCTGCCCATTACGACACGGGTCGCCGACCGCTGGGGGCGTCTATCACTGAGCCAGCCCCTGCCAGCTATCGACGGCCTGATCGCCGCCACGGGCCTGGAGCACGGCCTCACGGTGGTCACGCGAAACGTGGTCGATTTCCAAAGATCGGGCGTCAATACACTGAATCCATTTTTTGAGCCCGCTTAGCGCTCAGGCTTTGCTTAGCAACGCTAGTTGATCCGCGCTCGGGAACTTTGAAACATAGTACTCCTCAAAGCGGGCTTTGTTGACGTTGAGACTTACTCATTTTTCGAGGCGCACGAATGGACTCTGGATTCGATCATGGGCTTCCTCCTTTCCACTTCGGTCTCCTCGAAGGCCGCACTCGGCGACAACATGGGCCTATTTGAGGCCGACCTCAGGAAATCGCTCCATTTCCACAACCCTAGCGGGGTCTACCGCGAGCGGATCCAATGGGGTTACACCCTCGGGCGGAAGCCGGCGTGAGGGTCGGTTTCGAAGGCTCGCGACTTTCAGCTTGCATATTCTGGAACGTATGTTCTTTTATGCGTCATGCCACGCACGAAAGAATTCGATGAAGCCGAGGTCCTTGACCGGGCCCTCGATATTTTTCGCGCCCGCGGCTTCAAGCACACGTCCTTCTCGGACCTGACCGATGGGCTCGGCGTGAACCGCCAGAGCCTCTACGACACCTACGGGGACAAGCAGACCCTCTTTATCACGGCCCTGCGGCGGTATACGGACCGGATGGTGGATACCCTCGGCCGCAAGTTGGACCCTTCCAGGGAAGTCAGGGACGACCTCAGGCAGCTTCTCGAGGGGATGATCGAGGCCAACTGCGGGAATGGCTCTCCCGGATGCCTGATGGTGAACTCGATGGTGGAGCAGGGCCCGCACGACCCTGAGACCCGCACCCTCGCCCAGGCCCATGCCAGGGCCCTGGAGGGCATCCTCGCGGGGCGACTCAAGGCGGCGCAGGACAAGGGGGAGATCGGGCAAAAGAAGGACGTCGTCGCCCTCGCCCACTTCATCATGCACCTGATGCTGGGGCTAAGTGTGGCCTCGAGGGCGTTCGGGCGCAGGGAGGATCTCCTGCAAACGGTCGGCCTGGCGTTGCAGGCGCTCGACTGAGCTTCTTTTGGTCTTTTTGGAACGTTTATTCCATTTTTAGCATTACCATGAAAAACAAAACCATACTCATCACCGGTGGAACCACCGGCATCGGCCTCGCCACCGCGCAGCTTCTCCAAGCTGACGGCGCGAGAATCATCGTTACCGGCCGCAACCCCGACACGCTCGCCTCAGCCCGGGCGACGCTCGGCAAGGCCGCTGTTGTCATCGCGTCCGACTCGGGGAGCCTCGCCGATGCGCGCGCGCTCGGCTCTGAGGTCGGCAAGCACGCCTCCACGATCGACGGCGTTTTCTTAAATGCCGGCGTCGGCAAGTTCGCGCCGTTCCAGGACCACACGCCGGAGGAGTTCGAGAGCATGTTTGGCATCAACGTGCGCGGGCTCTTCTTCCAGCTCCAATCCCTCCTCGCGATTCTCGCCGATCCGAGCTCGGTGGTCTTGAACGCCTCCGTCGTCGCGCAGCTCGGGTTTCCCGGCGCCAGCATCTACTCGGCGACCAAGGCGGCCGTCGTCTCGCTCGGCAAGACACTCGCCGTGGAGCTCGCCCCCCGCGGCATCCGCGTCAATACGATCAGCCCCGGGCCGATCGCCACGCCCATCTACAACAAGCTCGGGATGACGCCCGAGGCCGTGAAGGGCTTCGAGGACACCATGGCCGCGCAATCCCTCCTCAAGCGCGTCGGCCGGGCCGACGAGATCGCACGGGCCGCGAGGTTCCTGCTTTCGGAGGACTCAAGCTATGTGACCGGCTCTGAACTGCTGGTGGACGGTGGCGTTCGCCTCACCTGAGGCCCGACCTCGTACTCGCCATGATCCCGACACTCATCGTCCTGACAGCCCTCTGCCTTCTGGTCGCCGCCGACACAAGCGACGCCCCCCGCTAGTCTGGGGGGCTACCGCCTGTCGTACACCAGCATGAGGTCCTGGTCGCCCCGCGGCGAGGACACTCGCCGGCGTATCACGAGGTGGTCGCCGCCGTCCTCGAGCGTCCACTTCTCGCCGACCGTCATCTTGGCCCCCGGGGGGCCCCAGGAGATCAGGGTGACGGAATCCTGAAGGATCGCGTCGCCCGAGGGCGAAAGGCGTGCGGTGCTCGTGCGGGGCGAGTTCATGAACTCCGACTTGGACTCGCTCCCGTCCAATCGGAGCTTCTCCTCCGTGACCTGGTCGTCCGCGTACTCGACCACGCGGGAGGAACGAACCAGGAGCTCGGAGCCGTGCTGCGAAAGCTCGAGGCGGGATGCGGCCATGGAGGCCCCCGCCTTCCCGAAGTCGCTCCGCTCGTCGTCCAGGACCCAGGTGCCGGTGACGTCGATCGCCGGGGGGACAAAGTGGAGCGGAGGCAGGCCGCAGGCCCTCCTGTAGGGCTCGACCGCGGCCTCGTACGCGGGGTCCTCGAGGTTAAGGACCCGGGGATCCGCCATGAGGGTCCTGTAGGCCTTCTTCGGCGTGTTCCGTACCATCGTGGCCCAGGTCATGTAGTAGGTCCAGCGGGGCTGGGCTGCGAGGATCTCGGGGCTCGGCGGGTTGCCGACCTCGGCCAGGGCTAGGGGCTTCCCCTGGGACAGGGCCACCAAGCTGTCGTAGTAGGACTGCGCGAAGTCGTTGCCGTAGACGTCGAGCGCGAGGACGTCCACGTACTCCGATCCGGGGAAGTACGTGGCGTGCTCCATGCCCGGCCTGCTCGGGCGGTCGACGCTCCACACCCAGACGAGGTTGTTGAGGTGCTGGTGGTTCACGAGCCGGTCGAAGAGCTGGCGGTAGAGCGCCGCAGTGCTGTACTGCCCGGTCCGGTGGCCCCACCAGAACCAGTCCCCATTCATCTCGTGGTAGGGCCTCCAAAGGACGGGGACGTGGGCGTCCTGGAGCTGCTTCAGGAACACGGCAACCTCGTCGACCTGCGCGCACCAGCGGTTGTAGAGCTCCGTGCCCGGCGTCAGGACGTCCCTGAACTGCTCGTCAAGGAGGCTGCCCTGGACGCTCTTCAGGTGCTTCGGGTCGCTGCCGGGCAGCTGGCGGAACGTGATCGGCTCGTCGGCTGTCGGCGGCACCGCATGCCAGCAGAGCGCCACAATCGCCCCCATCCGGTGCTGCCGGATGGCCTCCTGGACGATGTCCGGCCTCGCCAGGTACGAATCCGAGTCGCCCGCCTTGGCGTGCCCCCAGTCAGAGCCAAAGATGACGGGGGTCTTGCCGATGTACTTGGCCGCAAACTCCGAGTTGCGGCTCTTCGTGTTCGGGTAGTTGTGCTGACCGGTCAGGATGTGGTTGCCCGAAATGCTGTAGAGGAACTCAAGCAGCGCGGCCGCCTCGGGGGACGCCCCCGGGGTCACGGGCTTGGCAGGCACGGGGTCTCCGAGCAGCGCCCCCGCGAGCAGGACGGGAACCACCAGGGCAGGGAGGGATCTAAGACGGGGGTGCATGGATAGATCTGCACCCCGCGGCACGCCCCCTGTCAACGGGAACAGCACCCGGGTAAAAGGGGCATCCCGCCCCGGGATCCCCGCGCGTCAAAACAACAAACTCCATGAACCGAACCCACACGCTCGCCGCTGTCGCACTCCTCCTTTCTCTTCTGCCCGCCGCCCTGCGCGCCCAGGAGCTCTCCGTGCTGGGAGGGGTGACCACTTCCGGAGCCTTCAACCGCTCCGCCAAGGCCTGGCAGGTCGACTACCGCCAGGATTTCTACCAGTACTTCGACGCCTCGATCGCCTACGTGAACGAGGGGCATTTCGCGGACCACAAGCGGGACGGGCCGGCCTGGGAGGGCTGGGCCACCCTCCCCCTG
>CAISPT010000131.1 GCA_903887455.1 uncultured Opitutaceae bacterium
ACCGGGAAGGCTCCCCGGTGATCACTTCTTCTCGGGCAGCTTGATCTTCTCGCCGACCTTCAGGTGGCTCCAGCTGACGCCCGGATTGACGGCGGTGAGCTCGGAGATCGTGCACCCATTGGCGCGAGCGATCTTGGCGCCCGTGTCGCCGCCCTTGACGATGTACTCGCCGGGACCCGCAACGACGGACTCGCCACCCTTGGCGCCCTTGGCGGCCTTGGCGACGTGGGACTCCTCGATGTGCTTGAGCTTCTCGTCGACGGTCGCCAGCTCGGTGCCGAGCTGGTTGACGGCGGCCTGCGTGGAATTCTGGAGGGTCGTGATATCGCGCGCGGCCTTGTCGCTCGCCGCGGAGGCGGAGGCGACTTGGGAGGCGATGTCGTCGATCTTCGCGACTTTGTCGGCCTGTTGGGCAAGGGTGCGGTTCACCTTCGAGAGGCTGATCGCCGCATAGCCGCCAATGATGAGAGCAACGGCACCGATGATGACGCCGCCCATCGGGAGCAGGCTGTTATTTTCGCGAGAAATGGTATCCATGGATAGTAAGTTAAGGGGATTTAGGAGAGACGGATTGGGTTTGGTACGCAAGCAGATTGCGCACCAACGGACCTCCCGCCTTGACACCCCTTGCAAACGGGCGTGCCGTGGGCCCTCACCTCGGGGTGTAGCTTAGCCTGGTAGAGCGCCTGGTTTGGGACCAGGAGGTCGCAGGTTCGAATCCTGTCGCCCCGACCAATTTGCGTGACCGTGCGCCCGTTTTCCAGAGCGGAGCGGGCCTTGCGCCATCCATTGGCGCAAGCATCGATCCGGCATTGGGGAGCCGGACCGGGGGGGGCCTTGCGGCGGCGGTCGGTCCCGGATGGGCTTTAGCCCCGACACCACCCCTCATTAGGCAAAGGACTTACCCCGATCTCTCGATTTTGGGCCCGGTTGGCATCAAGGTTGCAGCGGGTGCCGGTCCCTGTATCTGTAACCCGCCCCACCCGCTTTGAATCCCAAGCTTCCAGAGATCGAGCTCTGCACCGCCGACGAGGCCACGTTCTGGCCATGGTTCAGGTGGCCCGACTTCGCAAACTGGCCCGAAAAGGACCGCACGATGGTCATAATCCCCCTGGCCGGCTTCGCCGACTGGGGGCTGTCCCGCGGGATGGACGCCGAAGAGGCCGTCCTTTTAGCCGTCATCAAGGAGGCCGCCACGGTGCGGGACCCGTCCATCCGCCTGCTAGTGCTCCCGCCGGTGCGTTTCGTCCTGGGGCCCAAGCCCGACTGCGCCTTTCCCGTGGACCCCGACGTCGCATGCGACCTCCTGGAGGAGGTGGCCTCCTCGGTCCAGGCCGCCGGCTTCAGCCGCATCCTCCTCTTTAACGCCAGCCCCTGGAACGAGGAGCTGATCAAGGCGGTCGGCCGCGACCTGCGCATCGGCCGCAGGCTTCAGATGTTCACCGTGCAGCTGAGCGCGCTCGGCCTTGACTTCAACCCCGCGAGGGGCGGGGACCGAGCCGCGCTCAAGTCGGTGCTTTCCTTCCTGGAGGGCGGTACCGATTCAGACAAAGGGCGCACGGTGCTCTCGGACACCGCGAAGCGGTTTGCATCCATGCTCCGGGAAATGAGGGACCACCCCGCCCTGCCCAACGGCGGCGAGCTTCCGACAAAGACGTGGCCCTGACCCTCCCTACGATGCACGTCCAGAAATACCGCTCCCGCTACCTTCCGGCCATGGGCCTGGCGGAAATCGCCGCGCTCCCCGACAAGGAGTGGGCCCCGGTCATTGTCGCCACCGGCGCCATCGAGCAGCACGGCCCCCACCTTCCCGTGGCAGTTGACGCCTTCATCGCCGAGGCGATCATCACCCTCGCCCTGGAGCGGCTGCCCGCCGGGGCGTCGTGCTACATCGCCCCCCCGATCACGATCGGCAAGAGCAACGAGCACACGGGGTTCCCGGGCACCCTGATGCTCACGAAGAAGACCCTCAGGGCGCTGCTATTGTCCGTCGCCAGGCAGGTGCACGCCTGGGGCTTCAAGAGCCTCTGCATCATCAACACACACGGGGGCAACACGGCGGTCGACGCCTACACGCTTCGAGAGATCGAGTTGAAGCTCGGTCTTAGGACCCAGTTCGTCTCCCCTCAGGTGGACCTTGGGATCTCCGAGCAGGAGAATTTCTTCGGCTACCACGCCAACGAGGCGGAGACCGCCTGGATGCTGGCGCTCCTCGAGCGCCACGTCCGGCCCGGACTGGCCGTTTGCGACTACTTCGGGAAGATCGGGGACCCCGGTGAGCTTCGAGCGGAAAGGACAGGCGCCAGCTTCAACTGGGCCTCCCAGGACCTGTCGAAGACCGGGATCATGGGCGACGCCCCGGCGGGAACCAAGGAGAAGGGCGAGCGCTGGCTGCCGCTTGTGGGCCAGGGTTACGCCGACGAGATCGCCAAGATCTGCAGCAGGGCCAGGGCCGGGGCCTGACGGCGGGCACCCGCCCGAGTCGGTGCTTGACCCTCCCTCCGGCGTGGGACGTTCTGTCCCCCAGAGTGCCCAGCGATCCAGAGAACCCAGCGTCCGCGTCCGGGGCGCCAAGACCGTCCGTCTTCATCAGCTACGCGTCGGAGAACCGCGAGGCGGCGAGGCTCCTGCGCGACGCGCTGGCGGCGGGCGGCCTCGATGTCTGGTACGACGAGAACGAGCTTAGCGGCGGCGACGCCTGGGACCAAAAGATCCGGCGCCAGATCCGCGAGTGCACCTATTTCATGCCGGTGATCTCGGCGCAGACGGAGGCCCGCCGCGAAGGGTATTTCCGCCGGGAGTGGCGGCTCGCCGTTGACCGCAGCCACGACATGGCCGACGACGCCATGTTCCTGATCCCGGTGGTGATCGACCAGACGACAGAGGCCGGAGCCCGGGTCCCCGAGAAATTCGCAACCGTGCAGTGGCTCAAGTGCCCCGGGGGCGTGGCGACACCGGCGCTTAAGGCGCTCGCCGCGCGCCTGGCGGCCGGCGAGCACTCTTCCCTTCCACCCGTGGCCCCACCCTCGATCGCGCAGGCCAGGAGGCCGATCGCAGCCCCACCTCCCCCTAAGCAGGATGCCGCGGCCCAATCCGGTCCGCCGCCAATGCCGCCGTTTCCGCACAAGCCCGTGGACCGGCACGACAGGCTCAAGTACCTGATGGAGGTCCTCTGGTGGCTCATCTGGACGGCATGGAGCCTGTTCAAGCGCATGCCCAAGTGGCTCCGCATCCTCCTCATCCTCTGGTTCGTGTTCGGCGTGGTGCTCAAGTCGTGCAACTCCGACTCCGGTTCGCCCAAGGGGATGCGCCCTTCGGACACCAAGGACCAGGCGGAGAAGGCGCAGTCCCTCAGGGACACGGCGACAAAGCTGGACAAGCTCGCCTCGGACCCCGCGGAGGGAAACCTCAAGTCCGGTCTCGCGAAGGCTGGCGCCGAAATCGTTCGGGCCGTGTCGCAGGATGTGGAGGACGAACTGGGATGGAAGGGCCAGATAGAGCTTGAACCGTTCACGGGCGGCGACGCGGATGCGCAAAAGCTCGCGGACGAGGTCTTTGGGCGAGTCTTCAGCGAGCTCTCCCAGACCCGGCCGACCCAGGTACGCGTGAGGCCGGCCTCGGTCGCCAACGGCGACGACGCGGCTCTCGCCACCGCGGCTGCCAAGGCGGGCGACGACTACATCGTCCTGGGACGAAACTCGGGCAGCGAGTTCGAGGTCCGCCTCCTGAAAGCCGACACGGCGGCTGCGCTCTGGACGGGCCACTTCTCCCTTGAATCGGGCACGCCCTCCGAGGTGTCCGAACAGATCTGCCAGGGTCTCATGACGGCGCTCCGAAAGAAGCCGTCCCACCCATAGGGTGCCGCGTGCCGGGCCAAAAAGGCCGCCAAAGCCGCGCTCTCTTTCTTGCGTATGCGGGAAAAGGCACCCTTCATACCCGTTCACCGTTTCCATCCAGAACGCCCACGAAATCACCCGAACCTCACCTCCCACGCGCATCATGATCGAATTCAGCAAAAAGATCCTCTTTGTCGGCTACGGCGCCGTCGCCGAATGCACGCTCCCCATCCTCTTCAAGCACATCAAGGTCGCCCCGAAGAATGTCACCGTCATCGATTTTGAGGCCAAGGAGGAGAAGCTCCGCCAGTGGACCGCCAAAGGCGTCCGCTACGTCCGCGACAAGGTCACGGAGGAGAACATGGGCTCCATGCTCGGCAAGTACCTGTCCTCGGGCGACGTCCTGATCGACCTGGCCTGGAACATCGACGCGTGCGAGATCCTGCAGTGGTGCCACGACCACGGCGTCCTCTACATCAACACCTCCGTCGAGGTCTGGGACCCGTACGCGGGCGGCAAGAAGCACCCGACCGAGCGCACCCTCTACTGGCGCCACATGAACGTGCGCAAGATGTACGGCAAGTGGAAGGAGAAGGGTGCGACGGCCGTCATCGAGCACGGCGCGAACCCGGGCCTCATCTCTCACTTCACCAAGCAGGGCCTCCTCGACATCGCCGCCGCGGCTCTCGCAGAGAAGAAGGTCAAGGGCAAGAAGGCCGAGGTCCTCAAGGACGTCGTCACCTCGCAGAAGTTCAATCACCTCGCCCACGAGCTCGGCGTAAAGGTGATCCACTGCAGCGAGCGCGACACCCAGATCACGGAC
>CAISPT010000132.1 GCA_903887455.1 uncultured Opitutaceae bacterium
AGCCTGGTAGAGCGCTACGTTCGGGACGTAGAGGTCGTCAGTTCGAATCTGACCGCCCCGACCATTTTGCTTACGAGTCTTTTTAAGATTAAGGAGCGGAGCGGGTTGCATAAGCACTGCCCCGTTTTTTCAGGCGTCCTTGAAGAAGTCAGAGTGGTCGCCGTTTACCTTCGACCCCGAAAGAGCCATCTCCCGCTTGGGCTTAGGGGCGGATTTGCCCACGATCGAGGGAGCCGGCCTTTTCTTTGTCGCGCTCACAATCGGTGAAACGATGGCCTTCGGCTGGGAGGGGCTTCCGCTCAAGGCGCGCTGTCCATTCTTGCCATCGATCAGCACGAGGAGGTTGTGGACGGAGTCCTTCATGACGGCCGCCTGGGCATTGAGCTCCTCGGCCGCCGCGGCGGTCTCCTCGGCGCTTCCCGCGTTCGACTGGGTCACCTTGTCCATCTGGGAGACAGCGCCGTTGACTTGGCCGATCCCCTGGGTCTGCTCCTGGGAAGCGTGCGCAATCTCGGCGATCAGGGTGTCTACCTTGGAGGCCTTCTCCACGATCTCGTCGAGGGAAACCGCCACCTTGCCGGAAATGCGGACCCCGTTCTCGCTCTTGACGACCGAGTCCTCGATCTTGCCGGCCGTCTCTTTGGCGGATTGGGCGCAGCGCTGCGCGAGGTTGCGGACCTCCTCGGCCACGACGGCGAACCCGGACCCGGCCTCCCCGGCGCGGGCGGCCTCGACGGCCGCGTTGAGCGCCAGGATGTTGGTCTGGAAGGCGATCTCATCGATCGTCTTCACGATTTTCGAGATCTCGTTTGACGAGACCTTGATCGCATCCATGGCGCCCTTCATCTCGTTCATGTCGGCAGAGCCCGAATCAGCAGCGGCGCGGGTCTGCCTTGAAAGCTCCTTGGCCTGGAGCGCGTTCTCTTCGTTGCGCTTCGCCATCGAGGTGATCTCCTCAAGTGAGGAGCTTGTCTCCTCGAGACTAGCGGCCTGCTCGCTCGCGCCCTCTGCCAGGGACTGGCTCGAGGTCGAGACTTGGCCCGCAGCCGCGGCGACCTGCGACGACGCGTCGTCCAACGTACCCGAGAGGCCGTGCAGCTCGCGGCTGAGGCTTCGGATGACGGCGAATGCCATAGCGCCCCCGATGAGGACGGCGAGAACAGAGCCCGCGGCGACGCCCTGGTTGGTGGAGGCTATCGCCTCGGAGGTCTTGGCACTCGCGCTTTCGACACCGGTGGCCGAAAGCTCGGCGATCGTGTCCAGATTTTCGACGAAAGCCTCGGCAAGGGGGTCAAGCTCTCGCCGGGCTCGCGCTGCGAGCTTGGCGGAGGTCTCGGCTGTCGTCGCGGCCCGTGAGGCGGCGAGGATCTCCGAACGGAGGGCGACGTACCTGGACCTGCTCTCCTTGACCTTGTCGAGCGCAACTCTCTTTTCGTCGGTGTTGGCCAGTTTACCAAAGGCCTCGATGTCGTCAGCGATCACCTTGGCGTTCTTGGAGATTTCTGCCTCAAGCTTCGTCATGTCGTCCAACGATGAGCTGAGGATGTGCTTGTAGACGTCACCCAAATTGGCGTTTGAGAGCACCTCCGCGTCGAGCGCGTAGTGCAAGCTGGGAACCTCTTTGACGGCGACGTCCGTGAAGCGGGTCTTTATCGCCCCTCCCTCGATAAAGGTAAAGACGCCGAGGGCGACCATGATGGAGAGCACCGTGACATAGCCGGCGGTGATTCGGTTTCCAAGTTTCCAGGATTTCATATGGCGGTGGTAACGAGGGGCCAATGCACCCGCTTAGGGCGTGGCCTGTCCTACCTCTAATGATCGACCCTGTTCCCCTGTGCTTAAATGGGTAGAACTAGCTAGG
Organism: uncultured Opitutaceae bacterium; assembly: GCA_903887455.1. Classification (GTDB taxonomy): domain Bacteria; phylum Verrucomicrobiota; class Verrucomicrobiia; order Opitutales; family Opitutaceae; genus Palsa-1447. Next base: position 1,862 of record CAISPT010000132.1, read on the forward strand.
GTGTTACATCCATGCGTCCTTTTTGAGGGCTAGCTAAACATCCGCTCCAAGTGAGTGCTGCACCTTTGGGCAGCAACGGGTTCCACGACCCCAACGGGCCGGCCCTTCGAATATTTTGACCCGAGGCGGCGTCTGGGCACGCTCGCTTTCCGATGACTGCGTTCCGGTCCGTGGTAGCCCTCGCCGCCTCCAACCTGCCTCCAGAGGACCGGATGAACATGCTCCAAGAGGGCCTGATTGCCGGGGCCGTGATCGCTGTGGCCATCGTAGGGGTGTCCCTGATCCTAGCGGCCATCAATAGGAGGAAGCCGGCGTCGGCCCAGCCCCCTGAAGCCCCTGCCCTGCCCGTGGAAACGGATCCCTACACCGAGACCGAGCAGGTCGACTCCGAGGTGGAGATCGAGCTCAAGAACCGCTTCCTGGACCGGCGGATCACGCGGGGAAAGGACGTCGAGGACGGCATCCTCGAATCCTTCATCTCCGTCAGCAGGACCCTGGAGGCCAACCGGGTGCGGATCTACACCGACCCCCATGGCTATGAGCGGGAGGTGAAGGATTGCGTCCGAAAACTCGACGCGGCCGTGCGGGACCTACGGGCCTGCGTCGTGGGGCCCGACTCACGGGTCGTACGGGCGGCGGCGTTCACGGAGGCGCTGGAGCTCGACCTCTCCGGCCTCAGGGCCGAGTTCGGGGCCCAGTTTGACGTCAAGGTGGACGAGGAGGCCGTCGCGAGGCTTTCAGGCGCCCAGCTCGACCGCCTGAGGGGCGTCGCCACGGAGGGAGCGGCCAATGCACTCAGGCACGGGCGCAGCAGGATCGTCTCGATCGCCCTTAGGAAGACCGACCGCGCCTCCCAGCTCATTGTGCAGGACAATGGCCGGGGATTCGCACCGGACCTCTTGGAGAGAGAAGGAAAAGGGCTGCCGGCCATGCGCGCCTTGGCCGCCGAGGCCGGCGGCAAGTTCGAAGTCGCCTCCCGGATCGGAAACGGAGCGAGGGTCGTGGTCTCGGTACCCTGGGGGGCGCCCGGGCCGTAAGGTCCCCTCTTCCCACTCGCCCTGCGCCCCAGACCGGGGCAGATTGCCGGCCTGATGCGAGCGCGCTGGATGTCATGGATAATCGTCGGCTCCGCCGCGCTCGGAGCCGAGCCCGCCCCGGCGCCTGAGCCGTCGAAGCCGATGAACTCGGACGAGCTCTACCAGGTGGGCCAGGAGCTCTTTGACCAGTTCGCCCCTCCGGAGGTGAAGGAGGAGTACGCGTTCCCGACCAAGGAGCAGTGGGACCAGTTCGCAAGTCGCCTCGACCAGGCACTCCAGGGAGAGTCCCTGGAGCAAGTTGCGGCCATGGAGCCCGAGGCCCGCGCGGCGCTCGGAGCGGCACGGGGCCTGCCCGGGTACGCGGACTACACGGACTGGCTCGAGCTGAGGCTGGACGAGGTCTCGGCCGCCAAGCAGGCGGTGTCCCAGGCCAGGGTCCCCCCGCCGCGGGGGCGCCCCGAACCTGTCCCCTACTACGGCCTCTGGCTATCAAGGGAACGCACTAGGCCTGTCCCCGGGACGGCGGCGGAGCTCATGCCCGCGCTGCGCGCGGCGTTCGCAGCCGAGGGGGCCCCTCCCGACCTCGCCTGGCTTGCCG
>CAISPT010000133.1 GCA_903887455.1 uncultured Opitutaceae bacterium
ATCTCGTGGCTCATGTTGGCTAGGAATTCGGATTTCGCCTCGTTGGCCTTCTCGAGCTGCGCCGTCTTCTTCTGGACAAGCATCTCGAGCCGCGCGTTCTGGCGCTTCAGGAACGCGAGCCTCCACTTGAAGGATCCGAAGACACCCGCCGCCAGGGCCAGCGTGAAGAGAACCACTGCGGGCGCTGTCCGGTACCAGGGGGGCAGGACCGTGAAGCTGAGGGTCGCCGGCGGGCCGACCATCCCTGCGTCGTTGGTAACGCGAACCGAGAACTCGTAGTGGCCGTCGCGCAGGCCGGCCAGGCTCAGGTGGGTGTTATCGGTCGGAGCCGACCAGTCGCCCGTTCCCGCGGAAAGCCTGGTCTGGAACCGGTAGGTTTCGGGGCCGCCGAATTGCACGCAGGAGAACTCGAAATCCATGGAGTTTCGATCCCATGGAAGCCTCGCTCCCTGGCTGATGGTAGAGGAGATGGCGGGCTTGCCAGGCGGAGTGGATGAACGCAACCGCGGAGGGTCAAGGCGGAGGATGCCTTTGACCCCACCCAGCCAGACAATCCCCCTTTCATCGACGTAGATCGCGCCAATTGAGCCGACTTGCGACAGTCCGGGAACCTGGAACGCCTCCCACGTCGGCTGACCCGATCTTGGAGCCGCGAGGCGTCCGACGACCGGGATCGTCGGCTCGTTGGGGAACGGCCCCTTGAAAGCGACCCAAACGGCGCCCGACGAATCCGAATTGGAGACCGCTAGCGCCGGCGCCGCCGGGGCCGCGCCGACGTGCAGGCCCGTCTCGCCGGGTCCGGCGAATAGGGTGAGGCCCTTGTCGGTGAAGAGCGCAATCCGGTCGCCAACAAGCGCAGTCACCGTGCTTCCATCCAAGGGCAACCCGCCCATCTGGCTTGGCTTGATCGGGTCGACACCGGCGCCTGGCGTGCCCGGCACCACGAACGCCCCCTTGCCGTAGGTCCCGACCCAAAGGTTGCCGTGGCCGTCCTCCGCCAGGCTTCTCGGGAGATCGGGAAGGTGCCCGAGTGCCGTGGCCGCGAAGGTGCCTTCCAAGGACGGGGATAAGCGCAGGATATCGAAGGAGTTCGCGGCGACGAGACTTCCGGGGAAGGAGCGAGAAAGGTGCAGGATGTTCGTATCTGTCTTCGACGTGAAGAGCTCGGTTAGGTCCTCGTTGTCCAGCCGGGAAACGCGCTTGAATCCGGACGCATACACTGACTCGTTTGGGCCCTTCTCCAAGGTAACGATTCCCTTGCTCAGGGCGCGCATCGGCCCAAACGTCCCGGGCCCTCTCGACCCCAAATCCATCGCGAAAACCCCCTCCTCGGTAACAGCCAGGAGACGCGACCTCGCAGTCGCAAAGCTTAGGATGCGTTGACCCGTAAGGCCGTCCCGGGAATCGAATAGGGTGACACCCGACTCGATCGACACGTGCGCGATTCCGACCGGGGACGTCGTCCAGAGCGTGTGGTCCTTCGCGAATAAGAGCGAATAGACGCCGCGAGACGGAAGGCCTTCCTCCGGCCCGAGGACCCTCTCGATCGTTCTGCACGTCGGGTC
>CAISPT010000134.1 GCA_903887455.1 uncultured Opitutaceae bacterium
AGATACCACTTGGGCTGTACTGTCTCCTTCTTCGCGAGATACGTTTTCATGGGAAAAGAGGGTAAGAGCATTGATTATGAACAGGGGTGTCAACCCCTGTTTTGATTCTTGGTTCCCGCCCGGATTTTACCACGATCACGCCATGCACCACCGAAGCGCACTGGTCTGGGCCGCCGTCCTCGGCGGAACAGGCGTCATTCTGGGCGCCTTCGGGGCCCACGCGCTCAAGGACACCCTGGAAGCCTCGGGCCACCGGGAAGTCTGGGAAACCGCCTCGAAATACCAGCTTTTGCATGCCGCTGCCCTGCTTGGATTTGCAGGTTGGCTCAGGTCGGCCCCAACCCCGCCCACAGGGCCGGCCCAGTGGGCCCCCTCCCTCTGGGTCGCCGGAACCCTCCTTTTTTCAGGCTCCCTCTACGCCCTCTCGTTTTGGGGCCCCCGGTGGCTCGGGCCCGTGACCCCGCTCGGCGGGGCATGCCTCATCGCGGGCTGGGTGGCGGCGGCCCTTTCCGCCCGCCGGGCCTAGGCCCCCTCCCCCAAATGCCGGAGACTCCAGGCCTCCCCCCCCTGCCCGATGAACTCCGGGCGATGCTGGACGCCGTCAGGCGGGTCGGCCGTCCGCGGCTTGTCGGCGGCGGCGTCCGCGACTGGCTCCTCGGCCTCCCGTCCAAGGACTTTGACATCGAGGTGGCCGGGATCGGCTTCGAGGCCCTCCGGCGCGCGCTCGCGCCCTTCGGGGCGAGCGACATCGTCGGACGGAGCTTCGGGGTCATCAAGGTGCGCGGCGAGGGCGGATCCGAGTACGACTTCAGCCTTCCCCGGCGCGAGTCGAAGACCGGCGCCGGGCACCGCGGCTTCGCGGTCGAGCCCGACCCCTCGCTCAGCGACCGGGAGGCCGCCGCCCGGAGGGACTTCACCGTGAACGCGATCGCGATGGACCCGTTTTCCAGGGAGGTGATCGACCCCTTCGACGGCCGCGGGGACTTGGGAAGGCGCGTCCTGCGCCACACGGGACCGGCCTTCGGCGATGACCCCTTGCGGGTCCTGCGCGCCTTCCAGCTCGCCGCCCGCTTCGACTTCTCGCTCGCGCCGGAGACCGCGGAGGTCTGCCGGTCGATGGCGGGCACCTATGCGGAGCTCCCTGTCGAGCGGGTCTGGGCCGAGTGGGAGAAGTGGGCGACCAAGGCCATAAGGCCCTCGCGCGGCCTTCTGGTCCTCGAGGAGACCGGCTGGCTCCGGCACTTCCCCGAGGTGGCGGCGCTCCGCGGCACCCCACAGGAACCCGAGTGGCACCCGGAGGGTGACGCCCTGACCCACACGGGCCTGTGCCTGGACGCGCTTGCGGGCCTTCCCGAGTGGAGGGAGTCCCCGCACGCCCGCAGGCGCCTGCTCATGCTTTCCGTCCTCGCCCACGACTTCGGCAAGCCCTCGACCACCGTGCGGGCCGAGCGGCGGGGCGCGCTGCGCTGGGTGAGTCCTGGCCACGAGGCCGCCGGCGGCCCCCTTTCCGACGCCTTCCTCAGGAGGATCGGCGCCCCGCTGGGGCTCGACCCCGCTGTCCGCGCCCTGGTCGCGAACCACCTGGCGCACCACCACGGGGGTGAAACCTTCACCGACTCGCAGGTCCGACGGCTCGCCCGGAAGCTCGCCCCGGCGACGATCGGCGACCTTGCGCTCGTCATGGCCGCGGACGCCATGGGAAGGCCGCCCCTGCCCTACCAGGTCATCATCGAGAGGATCGACCGGCTGAAGGCCCACGCCGAGGCGCTAGCCCTCCAGGCGTCCGCTCCGCGCCCCATCGTTCAGGGACGCCACCTTGTGGGCATGGGCATGAGGCCCGGGCCGGAATTCAAGCCGCTCCTTGACGCCGCGTTCGAGGCCCAGCTCGACGGCGCCTTCTCCGACGAACAGGGGGGGCTCGCCTGGCTCAAGGCCCGCACGCCATGATCCGCGCCTTCCAGTGGGACCTCGGGCGTCAGGTCGAGCGCCTCGACTGGCTCCTCAAGCAGCTTCCCCGCTACGCGGACTGGGGTTACACGGAGCTCTATCTCCACCTCGAGGACGCGGTCGAGTTCACGAGCCTTCCCGGCGTCGCCCGGAAGGATGCCTACAGCCGCCGCGAGATCGAGCGCCTCGTGGTCGAGGCCGCGCGGGTCGGTATCGGCACGGTCCCGATCGTGAACCTCCTAGGCCACACCCAGTATCTGATCAAGGTGCCGGAGCTGCGGGAATTGAACGAGCTCCGGGGACCCGACGGCCTGCCGCTCGAAATGGGCCAGGTGTGCCCCGTCCACCCGCGGATCCTCGACATCGCCGACGCCCTGATCGGCGACATGGCGCCCTACTGCACGGCGGGCAAGGTGCACGTCGGGCTCGACGAATCCTTCAGCCTCGGGCGCCACCCCCTCTCCCGGGCCGAGATCGCAGAGATCGGGCTCGCCGCGCACTTCGCCCGCTACGTCGGACGCCTGAACGGGGTCGCCTCGAGCCGGGGACTGCGCCTCGGGATGTGGGCGGACATGCTCGCGCTACTACCTGGGGCGATCCGCCTGCTCCCGCGCGGGATCATCGCCTACGACTGGTACTACTATCCTTTCGGGAAGCGCCCGAGGATCGAGCTCCGGAACTTTGCCGAGTACGACCTGGCCCCGGCGCTAAGGGCGCGGGGGATCGAGTACTGGGGTTGCCCCATGAACGGCTCCTTCCGCCACGAGCCGCTGCCAGTCTTCGGCGAGCGGATCGGCAACCTGCGCTCCTGGTGGCGCCGCTGCAACGACGTCGGGGCCGAGGGATTCCTGGTCACCTCATGGGAGCCGAACCGCCTGGCGATCGAGATGACGACCGCGGTCGACGCCGCGGCGGCCTCCCTCTGGCTCGACCCCGGCGCCGACGACGCCACCGAGATGCTCGCCCGCGGCTTCGGTAGGCTCTACGGCGCCTCAGGCGCCCGGGAACTCGCCCGGAGCGCGCTGGCCTGCGACGAGCGCGCCTTTGCCGGGAACAGCCGCTGGGAGGTGAACGAGCGCTGGGACACGGCGTCGACACGCAGGGGCCTCGGCCGGTACACGGCCGAGCGCGCGTTCTACCGTAGTCTCGCCGCCCGTGGCCCCTCGCTGCCAAAGGCCTTCGCTGCGAGCGTCGCCTTCCGCCTCTACCTGGCCGAGCGCGACGTCTTCGTGCGGCAGTCCGCCGACCACGTGTTCAAGCTCCGCCGTCGGCTTTCGCGGCGGGGAGCGGGGGACCCGGGCCTGGAGTCGGGCCTTCGCACGCTCCTCGCCTCGGCGGTCCACTTTGCCGGGATCGCGCGCGGGGCGAAGGCCACCGCACGCCGGCTCTGGGCCCTCTCCCGCGACACCCGGGTGCGGGGCCCCAACGAGGCGATCGCCTCCCGGGACGCGGCAAGGGCCGGGGCCCTTGCGCGCTGGATCCGGGGCTGCCTAGCCCAGCCGGACCGCCTCATGAGCGCCTCGCCCGTGTGCGGCCGCTGGCAGCTTCGCTTCGACGTGGTCCTCGACCGGCCGGCGCTCCAGCGGGTCGTGGTCGAGCTTGGGCTTCCCGAGGGCTCGTGGAGGACCCTCCATGCCCGCACGCAGATCGAGTTCCGGGCGGAGGCGGCAAGGCCCCTGGCGGGCCTCAGGCGCGAGATGAGCGTGCCGGTTCCCGGGCCGGAGGCCCGGCTCCGGATCTGCGTCCGCGGCCTGGGGAACGTGGGGCTGTCCCGGCCGGAGCTGACGGACGGCGTCACCACTCTCCTGGCTCGGAGCTGGAGGCCTGCCGAGGTGCGGACGATCGGGCGCCCGGCACCCCGGGCGGGTTTCCCCCGCCTCGACTGGGGGCGAAACGCGGGCGCGGCTCCGCTCTCGTTCGGCGCCTGAAGCCCGCCGGGCATCCAAAAAAAGGGCCCGGCTATTAAAGCCGGGCCCTTGAATTTGAGACGTTGCGTCTAAGCGGTGCTTAGAAGCTGTACTTGCCGTTGATGTAGAACATCCGGCCGACCGCTCCGTCGTAGGTGCCCACATCCGCGTTCGTGTTCGGGAACGCGTTGGAGTCCAGCGGGGGGAGCTTGTTGGCGATGTTGTTCACGCCGGCCGTGACCTTCAGGCCATCGAGCCACTTGCTGACGTGCAGGTGGCTGAAGTCGTAGGTCAGCGACAGGTCGAACGACGTGAACGACGGGACAGTGGCGAAGCCCGACTGGGTCACGCCGCCGACACCGATGTCCTGGATGCTCTCGACGTAGGTCACGCCAACGACGGCGTCAAAGCCAGCGTTCTTGTAGGAGAGCGTCGTGTACGTGCGCCACTTCGGGATGGTGCCCTCGTTCTCGGAGGCGAAGCCGGAGTACTGGTAGTACGCCTGCGACGGGATGAGCTGGAGCTCATAGCTGTTGTACCATGTCCAGGTCGAGGTGATGTCGAACTTGCCGATGCCGGCCATCTTCCACTGGTAGTCGATGGCGATATCGGTGCTGTTGATCTTCTGGCCGCCCAGGTTCAGGAGGTTCTGGATGACGTAGATCGACTGCGGCGAGTGGTTGCTGATGCCACCCGTGCCGCTGGGCGACGGACCCGTGGGGTTGTTATAGTGAACCTCGGCCAGGTACGGCGAGGCCGTGCCGTTCGTCTCGACGTCTTGGATGATCGTCGAGGCGGGGACCGTGCCGGGGATCGACTTCTGGTTGATCTCCGAGTAGTCCACCGTGACCGAAAGGCCGCTCACGTACTTGGGCGTGTAGACAAATCCCGTGCTCCAGGACTTGGCAGTCTCGGGCTCGAGCAACGGATTCGAGCCACCCGTCTGGTTGAACTGGGCCTTCTTCTTGCCGCCCGCGATCGTGTTGTAGGTGATCGAGGTGGTCGAACCGCTGCTGATCGGGCCATAGAGGCTGTAGAGCTGCGGGGCGATGAACGACTTGCCGGCCGAGGCGCGGATCTTGAACTGGTCGTCAATCGGCTCCCACGTGGCGCTCACCTGCGGGGTCGTGCTGTTGCCAACCTGACCGCTGTAGGAGTCATAGCGGACGGCACCGTCGATGTTGATCGAGTGGGCGCCCGTGATGTTCTGCTTGGCGCTCGTGATCGGGGCGCTGACCTCGGCGAACTCGGAGAGGACGTCGCGGACGGCGGTGAACGCGCGGTAGGTGGTCGCGTTCGACCAGCCCTGCGTGGTGCCCGTCGAGTTCGGCAGCGAGTTGATGTCCGGCGTGGCCGTAAGGACCTCGCGGACATAGTCGACACCGACGGCGAAGCCGAGCTTGCCAGCAGGGAGGTCGAACGGCGTGCCGGTGACCTTCGCGTCGAACCCGTTGAGCGTGCTGATCTCGTTCACGAACGCCTGCCCCACGACGCCGACGAAGGCGCTCGAGGGATTGTTGGTCGCGAACTGGTTGATCTTGCCCGAGGCCCAGGCAGCCTGGAGCGCCGAGGTGTTCCACAGGCCGGGGTTTGTGAAGGAGAGCTCCTCACGATTGATGTTGGCCGCCGCCTCCCAATGGAGGTCCTCGCTGATGTCGCCGCGGAGTCCACCCACGACCCTGTAAAGAGTCGAGTTGTTCTGGTAGAGGCGGGGATAGGCCAGGTAGCGGTTGCGTAGGAAGATCTGCTCACCCGATCCGTCGCCGTTGCCGGGGGCCGACTCAGCCACCGACTGGCCCTGGTCCAAGAAGGCCGAGGAGAACGGGTTGTTCGCCACGGTCGCGGGCACGTAGTTGACGCCGGCGGGCGGGGGCGAGGACAGGTAGCCCTCGACGTTAAGGTCGGTCCATGCGTCCTGCAGGAACGGAACGAGCGGCTGCGCGTTCAGCTGCGACCAGGTCTTCGTGTTGGAGGCGACGATGCTGCCGAAGGCGACAAGCTTCTCGTCGAAGATCTTGTGCTCGATGTTGACCGTGGAGCTGTAGCGCTTCAAGGCGCCGATCAGGGTCTCACCGGCCGCGAGGTTCAGGGCCTGGAAGGCCTGGTCGGTCGTCTCAGGCGTGTAGACGCCCATCGAGACCAGCTGCGCCAGCGTGTACTGGCCGCCACCCGGAGG
>CAISPT010000135.1 GCA_903887455.1 uncultured Opitutaceae bacterium
AGGCCGTCCATCTCGGGCATCTGCATGTCCAGGAGGGCCAGGTCGTAGGGCTTCTTCTCAGCGGCGGCTGCGCGCAGGATCTCGAGGGCCTCGTGTCCGTTGGCGGCGCTTCCCTTCTGCATCTTCCAGGAAAAAAGCTGGTGCCGCAGGATCTGCCTGTTGGTGGCGTTGTCGTCGACGACGAGGACCCGCAGGTCGAAGAGGTCCCTGAAGTAGATCGAGGGCGCGGGCACCGGCGGCCCGCTCTGCTTGTCCAGGTTGACGTTGAACCAGAACGTGGAGCCCTTTCCGGGCTCGCTGGTGACGCCGATCGAGCCCTCCATCATCTCGACCAGCTGCTTCGAGATCGCCAGCCCGAGGCCCGTGCCGCCGTACTTGCGGGTCGTGGAGTTGTCGGCCTGCGTGAACGCCTGGAACAGCTTTGCCTGCACTGCCGGCGGTATGCCGATCCCGGTGTCCCTTATCGTGAATCCGATGACCGCGTCCGTCTCGCTCTCGCTTACGAGCGCGACCCGCATCACGACCTCGCCCTTGCTGGTGAACTTGATGGCGTTACCCATCAGGTTGGTGATGACCTGGCGCAGGCGGCCCGGGTCGCCCCTGAGCCTGCGGGGCAGGGTGGCTGGCAGGTCGCAGGCAAGCTCGATCCCCTTGTGCCGCGCACGCTCCGCGAACATGTCGAGGGCGCCCTCCACGGTCTCAACGAGGTCAAAGTCGAGTGTCTCGAAAGTCAGTTTGCCGGCCTCGATCTTCGAGAAGTCCAGGATGTCGTTGATGATTGTCAGCAGCGCGTCGGCCGAGCCCCGGATCGTCTCCGCGAACTCCCTCTGGGTGGGGCTTAACTCCGTGTCGAGGAGAAGCCCGGTCATCCCGATTACCCCGTTCATTGGGGTCCTGATCTCGTGGCTCATGTTGGCGAGGAACTCGCTCTTGGTCCGCGAGGACTCGAGCGCAGCGTCCCTCGTCCGCGCGAGCTCAACCTCGGTATCCTTGAGCCTCGTGATGTCGACGATGACCCCCACCAGGTTCCACTCCTCTGGCCCTATCCTGTCGATCGAGACGTGCTCGTGGACGTAGAACCTGCTGCTGCCCATCTTGACGCTGAACTCCTGGTCGTAGTCGGGCCTGCCATCGAGCATGGCCTGCCGGCAGGTTTTGTTGATCTCCTTCCACTCGGGGATCATGTCCTCCGTCCAAAGGACGGACTGCCCGGGCACCGAATCCTTCCCAAAAATCCGGCGGTAGAGGACCGAAGGCGGGAGATAGATGCGCCACTCCAGGCCGACGTCGGGATTGCCTGTCACGTTGGCCTGCCAGAGAAGGCAGTCGGCTCCCCTGAGGATCTTCTCGAGCTGCCCCTCGGTCTGCTTGCGGGCATCTTCGGCCTCTTTCCTCTTTGTGATGTCCACCACGACGCCCGCAAGGTTCCACTCGTTGGGGCCTACGGGTTTAATCGTCACCTCCTCGCTCAGCCAATGGACCTTGTCGGAGCCGATGATGCGGAACTCCTGCTGGTAGCCGGGAGCGTTCTCGTTCAGGGCGCGGGTCGACGCCGCCTTGGTGCGCTCCCTGTCGGGAGCCTGGGCGTCGCCCCAGAGGCCTTCCTGGTCAAGCGCCCCCGCAAGGCGGTAGATGGAGTTGTCGTGGAGCTTAGGGGGTGTCCTCACCTTCCAGGTGTAGGTCGATCCCTCCCGCCGAACCCTGGCCCACCACAGCAGGATGTTTGAGCGGTCGAGCGTATCGAGGAGAAGCTTGTAGCTTTCATAGCCGTCCGTTTCTCCCCCGTCCTGCTTGCGGGGCCTAAGGATTGCAACAGCCGCGATGATCCAGCCGAGCAGTCCGAGGACCGCAAACACTTCGGACAGGGATGGCATCGACGCGGGTGGCATTCGGGGCTTTTGTTCTAGGGCCTGCGCAATCCGCTTTGGGAGCGGGTCCCGCGGCCGGTCCGCACAGGCGGAATACTCGACTCGAACAAACCCGCGGCCCGGCCCCCTGTCAACGGCGCTCGCCCTCTTAGGCGAGCATCTCGTGGACCGCCTGCAGGAGCGATTTCGGGCTGTAGGGCTTATTCAGGATGAACTGGGGCTTCGCATCGTCGGACTGCGAGTCGACCGTCTCCCGGCTGTATCCCGTGGTCAGGATCACCTTTAGGCCCGGCTTTTCCGACCGGAGCTTCTCTCCGAGCTTTGGTCCCGAGAGATCGCCGGGAAGCACAACGTCGGTCAGCAGCAGGTCGATCTTCCCCGAGTGCCACCTCCATACCTCGAGGGCGCTGTCCCCCGACTTCGCCTGGAAGATCGTGTAGCCGTCCTGCTGGAGCACAGCCGCGGCAAACTCCCGCACGTTGGACTCGTCCTCGACGAGGAGAATGGTGCCCTTGCCGTCCTTATTATCCCTGTGCAGGTCGAGGTCGGAAGGCGCCTCGGCCTCGGCGCGGGTGATGGGCAGGCACAGCCTGAAGGTCGTGCCCTTTCCGACCGCCGTGTCCACGTCGATCCACCCGTCGTGGCGCTTGGCGATGTCCTTTGCGGTCGGCAGCCCGAGGCCGGTCCCCCTTCCCTCGTCCTTGGTGGTGTAGAAGGGCTCGAAGATCCGCGGGAGGATCGCCGGCGGGATGCCGGTCCCGGTGTCCGTGACGGCGATGAACGCGAATTCGCCCGCGGGAACCGGCGAGGTGAGCGGTGGACGGCTGCCCCTGGCCAGGACGCCTATCCTGATCGTCAGGGTGCCGCCCTTGGCCATCGCATCGCGGGCATTGACCGCCAGGTTGACGACCGCCTGCTCAAGCATGCCGATGTCGGCGTTCACGCGTGGGGCCTCTGGAGCGGGCACGAAGTTCACGGCGATAGCCTCGCCCAGCAGGCGGCGAAGCATGCCGACGATCGCCTCGAACTCTGTGTTGAGATCAAGGACCTCGCGCTTGGGCACGCGCTTGCGGCTGAAAAGCAGGAGCTGCCTGACAAGGCCCGTGGCCTGCCGGCTGGCGGTGAACACGCGTTTGAGGGCCTCGCTCGGGCCCTGCGGCAGATTTTCCTTGTCGAGCAGCATGCTCACATAACCCGATATGATCGTGAGCAGGTTGTTGAAGTCGTGGGCTATTCCGCCCGCGAGCTTGCCTACGAGCTCCATCTTCTGCGCGGCGTGCAGTTCCGACTCGAGCTGCTTGCGCTCCGTGACGTCCGCTGCGACGCCCACCATCCTAGGCTGGCCGCCCGCCTTGCCAGGAACCGGGAAGCCGCGGTCAAGAATCCACCGGACGGAGAGATCCGGCCTGCGGATCCTGTACTCGACCTGGTAGGGGGTCGCCGCGCGGCGCTTGGCACGGACCTCGGCCACCGCGGCATGGTCCTCGTCAACAGCCGATTCGGGCCATTCGCCCTTCGTCGCGAAGAGGGAGTCAGACGGCTTGCCCCAGATCGCCTCATACGCGGGGCTCACATAGAGGAGATGGCCGGTGTCGGCGGCGCAAACCCAATAGACGTCGCGGATCACCTCTGCCATCTCGCGGAAGCGATCCTCGGCTTCGAGATGGTGCTGCGGCTCTACGGGGCCCCGGGTCGCCTCGAGGATGACCGAGGGAAGGCGCTCCAGCCTGTCCTTGTGGACAAAATCAACCGCGCCCCTGCTGATACATTCGACGGCCCTGTCCTCCCCGATAGAGTCCGAGACTATGATGTAGGGAACGTGGGGTAGTCTGAGGAGGGAGGACTCAAGGGCCGCCATGCCGTCGTAGCCTGGGATGCAGTGGTCCGCCAGGATGACGTCTATCTGCCCGCGCTTCAGCGCTGCCTCGAACTCCGCGCGGTTGCTTGCATGCTGAAATTCGATCGCAAGTCCGG
>CAISPT010000136.1 GCA_903887455.1 uncultured Opitutaceae bacterium
ACATCGGGCGGCTCGGCAACGGTGCGCACGCCGAGGACGGGATCTACGTGCTCCTGAAGGAGACGATAGACAACTCCGTGGACGAGTTCACGATGGGCTCCGGCAAGAAGATCGAGATCGAGCTCGAGGACCGGAAGGTGAGGGTGAGGGACTACGGCCGGGGCATCCCCTTGGGCAAGCTGCTGGAGTGCGTCTCGGTCATCAACACCGGGGCGAAGTACGACAGCGAGACCTTCAAGAAGGCCGTGGGCCTGAACGGCGTCGGCCAGAAGGCCGTGAATGCGCTCTCGATCGAGTACCGCGCCCAGGCCTTCCGGGACGGGGAGACCAAGCTCGTTGAGTTCGCGAAGGGCAAGCTCAAGAAGGACCACAAGGTCGCGAAGACCACCGAGCGCAACGGGACCCTGATCGAGTTCATGCCCGACGGGGAGCTCTTTGGCGCGGACCTGAAGTTCAGGACCGAATTCATCGAGGACCTCCTCTGGAACTACGCCTTCCTGAACCGCGGGCTCACGCTGCTCCTCAACGGCAAGCCCTTCAAGTCGGAGAACGGCCTCAAGGACCTGCTGGAGAAGAACCTGATCGGCGAGCCGCTCTACCCGGTGATCCACCTGGAGGGCGAGGACATCGAGATCGCCATCACCCACGGGTCGCACTACGGCGAGGAGTACTTCTCGTTCGTGAACGGCCAGCACACGACGATGGGCGGGACCCACCTGCAGGCCTTCCGTGAGGCCTTTGTCGACACGCTCAGGAACTTCTACAAGCGGGACCTGGACGCCGCGGATGTCCGCCAGTCGGTCGTCGCCGCGGTGTCCGTTAGGGTCATGGAGCCGGTTTTCGAGTCACAGACCAAGACGAAGCTGGGCTCGAGCGTCGTCGCGCCCGACGGCCCCACGATCAAGGAGTTCATCGGGAAGTTCGTCCAGCAGTCCCTCGACGTCTACCTCCACAAGAACCCGGAGACGGCCGACGCTTTGATCAAGCGGATCCAGGAGAGCGAACACGAGAGGAAGGAGCTGGCCGGCATCCGCAACCTCGCCCGCGAGCGGGCGAAGAAGGCGTCGCTTCACAACCGCAAGCTGCGCGACTGCAGGCTCCACTTGGGCGACAAGGACGAGAGGAGCGAGGAGAGCGTCATCTTCATCGTCGAGGGAGACTCGGCCGCGGGCTCACTCACCGCGTGCCGCAACGTCCAGACCCAGGCCGTCTTCGCCCTGAAGGGCAAGCCGCTCAACACCTACGGTCTCTCGAAGAAGGTGATCTACGAGAACGAGGAGTTCCACCTCTTGCAGTCGGCCTTGAACATCGAGGACGGCCTTGACGGGCTCCGCTACGGCAAGGTCGTGATCGCGACCGACGCGGACGTGGACGGCATGCACATCCGCCTCCTGCTGATCTCGTTCTTCCTGCAGTTCTTCCCGGAGCTGATCGCCCACGGCAAGCTCTACATCCTGGAGACCCCGCTCTTCCGGGTGCGCAACAAGAAGGAGACCCACTACTGTTACTCCGAGGCCGAGAAGGAGGCCGCCGTCAAGAAGGTCGGGGCCGCCGCGGAGATCACGCGATTCAAGGGCCTGGGCGAGATTTCGGCCGGGGAGTTCAAGGGCTTCATTGGCGAGGACATCCGGCTGGAGCCCCTGACGCTCAACCACGTGCACAACAGCGACATGCTCCTGTCCTTCTTCATGGGAAAGAACACGCCGGAGCGCCAGGACTTCATCATCGGCAACCTCCGCGTCGAGAAGGACGTGGTCGAGGTCTGAGCCGGAACCGAACCCAAGCATGGCAAAAGAATCCCTGTTTCCCGGATCGAGCAAGGGCACCGAGGCGCCCCTTGAGCGCAACTACCGCGAGTGGTTCCTCGACTACGCGAGCTACGTCATCCTTGACCGGGCCGTCCCGCACATTGACGACGGGCTAAAGCCCGTCCTGCGGCGCGTGCTCCACACGCTCTGGGAGATGGACGACGGCCGCTTCCACAAGGTGGCGAACGTGGTTGGCGCGACGATGCGCTACCACCCGCACGGCGACGCGTCGATCGGGGCGGCCCTCGTCGGCATGGGCCAGCGCGGATGGCTCGTCGAGCCGCAGGGCAACTTCGGCAACACGCTGACGGGCGACGAGGCGGCTGCGCCCCGTTACATCGAGGCCAGGCTCACGCCCTTCGCGCGAGAGGTGCTGTTTAACCCGAAGACGACGCCGTGGCAGCTCAGCTACGACGGGCGGGCCCGTGAGCCGATCACGCTTCCGGCCAAGTTCCCGATCGTGCTGCTGGAGGGGGCGGAGGGCATCGCCGTCGGCCTCTCGACCAAGATCCTGCCCCACAACTTCAACGACCTGTGCCGGGCCGCGATCAACCACCTGCAGGGCAAGACCTTCAGGATCGTTCCGGATTTCCCGACGGGCGGCATCGCCGACTTCTCCGAGTACAGCGACGGCGAACGCGGCGGCAAGGTGAAGATCCGCGCAAGGATCGAGCAGCGCAGCAAGTACCTGCTGGCGATCACGGAGCTTCCCTACGGGGCGACGACCGAGTCGGTGATCGAGTCGATCCTCTCGGCCAACGCCAAGGGCAAGATCAAGATCAAACGGGTCGACGACAACACGGCCGACAAGGTCGAGATCCTAGTCCACCTGCCGCAGGGCGCCGAGCCCGAGAAGGTGATCCAGCAGTTGTGCGTCTTCACGGCCTGCCAGGTGGCGATCTCGCCGTCGGCGTGCGTGATCGACGAGGACAAGCCGATCTTCCTCGGGGTCCGTGAGATCCTCAAGCGGAGCGTCGACAAGACGGTCGAGCTGCTGAAGAAGGAGCTCCAGATCCGCCTCGGGGAGCTCGACCAGCAGTGGCACTGGGACTCGCTCGAGAGGATCTTCATAGAGGAGAGGATCTACCGCAGGATCGAGAAGTCGAAGACCTGGGACGAGGTGCTTTCCGAGATCCGCGAGGGCCTGAAGCCCTTCGTGAAGCAGCTCCGGCGGGAGGTCGTCGACGACGACATCGTGAGGCTCACCGAGATCCGCATCAAGAGGATCTCCGCGTACAACCGCTTCGAGGCCGACGAGAAGCTCAAGAAGGTTGAGGACGAGATGAAGACGGTGAAGCACGACCTGAAGAACCTCACGGCCTACGCCGTCAAGTGGTTCGAGATGCTCCAGGAGAAGTACGGCAAG
>CAISPT010000137.1 GCA_903887455.1 uncultured Opitutaceae bacterium
CACCGTCCAAGTCGACTATAACCTGCCCATCCGCTTCGACCTGACCTACAGCGGCGCCGACAACCAGCCGCACAGGCCGGTCATGATCCACCGGGCCCCGTTCGGCTCAATGGAGCGCTTCTGCGGCGTCCTGATCGAGCACTTCGGCGGGGACTTCCCCGTGTGGCTCTCGCCCGAGCAGGTGCGCCTGGTTCCGATCAGCGAGAAGACCCTGGAGTACGGCCGCGAGGTCCTGTCGCTCCTGAAGGCCGCGGGCGTCCGCGCGACCCTTGACGAGCACAACGACAAGCTCGGGGCGAAGATCCGTCGCGCCGAGATCGAGAAGATCCCCTACACGCTCGTTCTGGGCGGCAAGGAGGCCGAGACACGGGCCGTCAGCGTCCGCAGCCGGGCGCGCGGGGATGAGGGCACCGTCGGCGTCGAGCAGTTCATCGCCAAGGTCCAGGAGGAGATACGCCTCCGGACGCTCTCCGAGAAGAAGAAGCCGGCCTAGACGGCGGCTTCGCCCCGCTCGTCGGTGCGGATGCGGATCACTTCCTCGAGCGGCACAAGGAACACCTTGCCGTCGCCAATCTTCCCCGTCTTCGCCGAGCGGACGATCGCATCGACCGCCTTTCCCGACATGTCATCCGATACCGCGATCTCGATCTTCACCTTGGGAAGGAAGTCCACCGTGTACTCGCTGCCCCGATAAATCTCCGTGTGACCCTTTTGTCGCCCGAAGCCCTTGACTTCGGTGACGGTCATTCCCTCGATTCCGGCCTCCGCAAGGGCCTCTTTGACCTCTTCGAGTTTGAACGGCTTTATGATGGCGATGATGAGTTTCATTCAGATGGGGATTGGAACTACCGATTCTGCGCGACGACCCTAAAGTTGCGCCACGGGGCGCGCAAGCTTGGGTTCCTTGGACGAGCGCCCGTCACTTGCATTTCGGAATCGTCTCCGAACCATCACATTGCCTAGCACGCACTATGCCAAGGGCGGCTCGACGGCGACGGTGGCGATGTGAAGGTCTTTCAGCTGCTTTGCGGTCACCGGGGTCGGGCTGCCTGCCATGAGGTCCTGGCCCTTCTGCGTCTTCGGGAACGCGATCACGTCCCTGATGCTATTGGTGCCGCACAGCAGGGCCGCGATCCGGTCCAGGCCGAAGGCGATGCCCCCGTGGGGCGGGGCACCATAGGTGAAGGCCCTAAGCATGTAACCGAAGCGGTTCTCCACCACGTCGGCGGGGATCTTTAGGACGTCCTCGAAGATCTTCTTCTGGAGCGCGGGCTGGTGGATCCGGATCGAACCCCCGCCGAGCTCCATGCCGTTGAGGACCACGTCATAATGCTGGCCGCGCACGGCCTTGGGGTCGGAGTCGATGAGCGCCGCGTCCTCGGGCACGGGCGCCGTGAACGGGTGGTGGGTGGCGACGTAGGACTTCTCGTCCTCGTTGTAGGTCATCAGAGGGAAGTTCACCACCCAGAGGAATTTCCAGTCGTCGGGCCTGATCGTGAGCTTGCCGCGCTTCTGCAGAAGCAGGCCGGCCTCCAGGCGGATGCGGCCCAGGATCGCGCAGGCCTTTTCCCAAGGGGCGGCCGCGAAAAAGACCATGTCGCCGTCCGCCACCTCGAGGGTCGCCTGGAGCGCCGCCTTCTCGGATTCGGAGAGGAACTTGACGATCGGCGACTTCCACTCGCCGCCCTCGACCTTGATGAAGGCCAGACCCTTGGCGCCGAGGCTCTTGGCGATTTCCTCGAGGCTCTTGAGCTCCCCCTGCGTCAGGTCGGCCAGACCCTTGGCATTGAGGGCCTTGACGGACCCGCCGGAGGCGACGGTCCCCTGGAAAACCTTGAAGCTCGAGGCACGGAACGTCTCCGAGAAGTCCTTAAGCTCCATGCCGAAGCGCACGTCGGGCTTGTCGACGCCGTAGCGGTTCATCGCGTCCACAAACTGGATCCGCGGGAAGGGGGTCGGCAGGTCTGTCCCAAGGACGTCCTTCCATATCTTCTTCAGCATGCCCTCAAAGAGGGCGTAGATGTCCTCGCGGTCCACGAAGGACGCCTCGACGTCCACCTGCGTGAACTCCATCTGGCGGTCGGCGCGGAGGTCCTCGTCGCGGAAGCAGCGCGCGATCTGGAAGTACCGCTCGACACCCGCCACCATCAGGATCTGCTTGAACTGCTGGGGGGACTGGGAGAGCGCGTAGAACTGCCCGGCGTGGATGCGGGACGGCACGAGGTACTCGCGGGCGCCCTCGGGGGTGCTCTTGAAGAGCGCAGGGGTCTCGACCTCGATGAAGTCCTGGGAGTCGAAGTAGTCGCGGATCGACTTGGCCGTGCGGTGGCGGACCTCGAGGTTCCTGCGCATCTTCGGCCTCCTCAGGTCAAGGTAGCGGTAGGTAAGCCTCAGATCCTCGTTCACCTTGTCGCCGCCGGCGTCGTCCAGCGGGAACGGGGGCGTCTCGGAGGCGTTCAGGAGCTCGAGCTCGGTCGCCTCGACCTCGACCGCACCGGTCGGGAGCGCGGCGTTAACCGTGCCCTCGGGCCTCGGCACCACGGTGCCCGCGACGCTGATCACGGACTCGGGCTTAAGCTGGGCGGCGCGGGCGCTCAGCTCGGGGCTGCCGATGGGGTCAAACTTGACCTGGGTCACGCCCTTGCGGTCGCGCAGGTCGATGAAGATAATGCCACCGTGGTCCCGGATGGAGTCCACCCAGCCGGACAGCGATACGGAGGCGCCGATGTCGGCCTTGGTCAGCTGGGCGCAATGGTGGGTCCGTTTCATGGTGTCAGCGTCACGTGTAAACGGAAGATGAAGCCCCCATGGCCGTCCGGGGGCAACCCGATTTTTGGGCCCGTCTGGCGGTCAGGATATGACGAGGGACTCCCCGGTCATCTCGACCGGCTTGGGGATGCCCATCAGGTGGAGCACGGTGGGCGC
>CAISPT010000138.1 GCA_903887455.1 uncultured Opitutaceae bacterium
GCACGGTCTCCAGCTGCCCGCTCTGGAGCGAGTAGCGGAGGAGGTTCGCAAGCTGGGTCACGCTCTTCCTTGCCCTTGCGGGATCCTCCTCGATCAGGGCCCGCAGGGAGTTGAGCGAGTTGAAGATGAAGTGGGGGTTAACCTGGCTCTTAAGCGCCCGGAGTTCCGCCTCTTTGACGCTCGTCATCAGCTGGAACCGCTCGATCTCGGACCGGTTCAGCCGGTCGAAGAGGTGGTAGAAGAAGTACAGGCACAGCCATGCCCCCATCGGGAACGCGTAGTTGAACCAGCAGACCAGGAGCAGCATGGTCGGCGAGTGGGTCGTCGGCCAGGGCTCGCCGATCACACCCTGGATGAAGCCGTAGAGGAGCACGCACCAGACTGCGGACGCCGCGAAGGAGGCCGCGACGATCCTCGGGACCAGCGGGCGCCACCCCAGCTGCTCCCACCGCCAACGCGCCATGAGGGGGCGCATGAAATGGCTCAGGAGAAACCCGATCCCGGCCCATACCACCAGGTAGGCGATCTGGGTGCTGAGCGGACGGCTGGCCTCGTGCTCCGGGAAGGCAATCGTCATCCAGATGGCAAACCCAAGGGACGTGCCCCATCCGCTCGCTTGAAAGAGCACATAGAGCCGCCCCTTCGCGCGCTCCCGCTGGGAGGCGTCGCCGTTTTGGAGTGAGATGTCCGCCGAGACCTTCATCTGCGGCCAGATTACAGCCCGCCCGGCGCTCCGGGGCAACCTTTGGACGAACGGTACCGGCGGCCGGATGAATGGCCGCTGGCCGGGCCGGTCACGCCCCTATGGGGTGCCACGTGGTCTTCAGCTCCACGAAGTCGCCGATCCGCTCGAGGCCCTGCGCGGCGTCGTTCAGCCAGGCCGCTCCCTCCGTCCCGGAGAAGCGCACCCGCTTCACGCTCGCGGCGGCGCCGAGGCGCAGCGCCTTCCTGTCATCGGGGCCCGCCGAGGCGTAGATCGCGCGGATCTGCGCGTGGGTCGCGAAGGTCGGCACGAGCTCCTTGCGGAAGCCGGTGAGGAGGTTAACGACGCCCCCGGGAAGGTCGCTGGTGGCGAGCATCTCGCCCAGGAGGACGGCCGGGTAGGGAACGGTCTCAGACGCGAGCGCCACGACCGTGTTGCCGCTGGCGATCACCGGCGCGATCATCGATATCAGGCCGAGGAGCGGCGGGCTGTCCGGGGCGACGACCCCCACGACTCCCATGGGCTCGGGGACCGTGAAGTTGAAGTGGGCGGACGAGACGGGGTTCACCGAACCGAGCAGCTGAGCATACTTGTCGGCCCAGCCCGCGTAGTGGATCATGCGGTCGACGCCGACCGCGACCCCCTTCTCGGCGTCGGCCCTGCGAGCCCCGAACTGCACAAGCGAGGCGACGAGCTCGCCGCTGCGCGCCTCGATCATCTCCGCAAGCCGGTAGAGGATCTGCGCCCGGTTGTAGGGGGTCCGCCTCGCCCACCCCGGCCCTGCCTTCGCCGCCGCCTCGACGGCGTTGCGCAGGTCCTTGCGGGTGCACTGCGGGATGTTGGCGAAGAATGCGCCCGAGCGGTCCGTGACCTTGAAGGTCCTCGCGCTCTCCGAGCGGACAAAGGCGCCGCCGATGTAGACCTTCGGCGTCTTTGTTACCGGTATCCTGCTCTTGGGTTGGGCGCTCATGTCGTGGATGCGTAGTCGAGGAGGCCCTGGCGGCCGCCCTCACGGCCGAACCCGCTCTCCTTGTATCCGCCAAAGGGTGACGATGGGTCGAACCGGTTGAAGGTGTTGGCCCAGACTACGCCCGCCTTCAGCTCGGTCGACATCTTCAGGATCCGCGAGCCCTTGTCCGTCCAGACTCCGGCGGAGAGGCCATAGGCCGTGTTGTTGGCCTTCTCCACCGCCTCGTCGACCGTCCTGAACGTGAGGATGGAGAGGACGGGCCCGAAGATCTCCTCGCGCGCGATCCGGTGGCTCTGCGTCACCCCGGTGAAGAGGCTCGGGGGGAAGAAGAAGCCCTTCTGCGGCAGGACACACGGGGACTGGTAGAGGGCCGCCCCCTCGCGGACGCCGCTTGCCACCAGGCGCCTGATGGTCGCCAATTGCTCGCGCGAGTTGATGGCGCCCAAGTCCGTGTTCTTGTCGAGCGGGTCCCCCACCCTGAGGACGCGTATGCGGCTCTTGAGCTTCGCGACCACCCGGTCGGCCACCGACTCCTGGACGAGAAGCCTCGAGCCCGCGCAGCACACGTGGCCCTGGTTGAAGAAGATGGCGTTCACGATGCCCTCGACCGCCTGGTCGATGGGCGCGTCGTCAAAGATGATGTTCGCGGCCTTCCCGCCCAGCTCCATCGTCATCTTCTTGTCGGTCCCGGCGATCTGGCGCATGATCGCCTTGCCGACCTCGGTCGATCCCGTGAAGGCCACCTTGGCGGCAAGCGGGTGGCCCATGACCGCCGCACCGGTCTCGCCTGCCCCGGTCACGATGTTCACGACGCCCGGCGGAAGCTCGGCGTCCTGGAGGATCTCGCAGAGCTTCATCGCCGTGATCGACGTGGTCTCGGCGGGCTTTAGCACGACGCAGTTGCCCATCGCTAGAGCCGGCGCAAGCTTCCACGCGAGCATCAGGAGCGGGAAGTTCCAGGGGATCACCTGGCCGACGACGCCAAGGGGCGCGACCCTGCGGCCAGGCGCCACGTACTCGAGCTTGTCCGCCCAACCGGCGTGGTAGAAGAAGTGCGCGGCGGCCATCGGCACGTCGAAGTCGCGCGACTCTTTGATGGGCTTGCCCCCGTCGAGCGTCTCGGCGACCGCGAACTCGCGGGCCCTGTCCTGGAGGAGCCTGGCGATCCTGAAGAGGTACTTGCCGCGTTCCCGCCCGTGGAGGGCCGACCATGAGGGGAATGCCCGGGCCGCGGCCCTGTAGGCCAGGTCCACGTCGGCCGCACCGGCAAGCGAGATCTCGGCAAGCTTCCCCTCGGTGGCCGGGTTGATCGTGTCGAAGGTCCTGCCCGAGCGCGGCCTCACGAAGGCGCCGCCGATGAAGAGGTCGTAGCGGGCCTTGAGCCTGGGGTCGGCCGTCTCGGGCGCCGGGTCGAACTCCCAGAGGTCGCCGAAGATGAGGCCCCTTCCCGGGGCGGCGTTCTTATTGGGGGTGGCCATGTCAGTAGCTTTCGGAGGCGTCGCTGAAGGAGTACGGGGCCTGGTAGGCACCGGTCCTCTCCTTCTCGAGCTGCCTGAGGAGGTCGTTCAGGAGCGAGCTCGCCCCGAACCTGTACCGCTTCTTGTTGAGCCACGCGTCGCCTAGGGTCTCCTTGACGGCGATCAGGAAGTGCAGCGACTGCTTGGCGGTCTTGATGCCGCCTGCCGGCTTCATCCCGATGGCGATGCCCGTATCCAGGTAGAAGTCGCGGATCGCCTCAATCATGACCTGGTTGTTGGCGAGCGTGGCGTTGAGCGTTGTCTTGCCCGTGCTGGTCTTGATGAAGTCGCCGGGCCTGAGGACGCCCATGGCGATGAAGGAGGCCTTCCTGATGTTGTCGAAGGTCTCCAGCTCGCTCACCTCGAGGATCACCTTGAGGGTCGCCGCGCCGCATGCCTCCAGCACCTCCGAGATCTCGTCCTCCATTTGCGCGAAATCACCGGCCAGGAACGCGCCGCGGTTGATCACCATGTCGATCTCATCCGCGCCGTCGGCCACGGCGCCGCGCACCTCCGCGAGCCGGGTCTTCAGGTGGGTCTGGCCCGAGGGGAAGGCCGTCGCGACGCTCGCCACCTTGACGCCCGAGGCGCCAACCCCGGCCTTGGCGTGCCGGACCATGGAGGGGTAGACGCAGACCGCGGCCACCGTGGGGGTCACCAGCCCCTCGTGGGGATGGATCGCCTTGCGGCAAAGCGACTCGATCTTGCCCGGGGTGTCCTTGCCCTCGAGGGTGGTGAGGTCGGTCATCGAGAGCGCCGTCTTCAGGCCCCAGATCTTCGCCTCCTTCTTCACGCTGCGGGTGGTGAACTTGGCGACCCGCTCCTCGATCCCGACCTGGTCCACGGACCCTACCTCGTCTAGGAGGCGCGCGTGGGCCGCATGGGAGGAGCGAGGGGGCATCGCGGCAATATCGCCGCGAAGCCCCCGCAAAACAATTGAAAAACAACCCGCACAGGGGCCATCCTGCCCCGTGATCACGCGCTCAGAAGTCCAGCTGCTTCGTTCCCTGCGCGACAAGAAGCACCGGGAGGAGCTGGGGCTTTACGCGGTCGAGGGCGAGAAGGTGGTCTCCGAGCTCGTGGCGGCCGGCCACCCCTTCGAGCAAATCTTCGCCACCCCGGAGTGGGCGGGAGAATCCACCCACCCCGTGACCGCCGAGGACATGGCACGCGTCAGCCACTTCCCCACCCCGTCGCCGGTCCTCGCCGTCGGCCGCATCCAGCGCTCCGAGCTCGCCCCCGGGGAGCTCGAGAAGGGGCTCACCCTAGCGCTCGACGGGGTCCAGGACCCCGGCAACGTGGGCACCATCATCCGGATCGCCGACTGGTTCGGGATCGACCGGGTGCTGCTCTCGCCCGGCTGCGCCGACCTCTATTCCCAGAAGGTGATCCATTCGAGCATGGGGTCCTTCGCGCGCGTCAGGACGCTCGTCTGCGACCTGCCGAGGGCGCTCTCGGGGCTAAAGGCTCCCGTGATCGGGTGCGCGCTCGACGGGCGCGACGTGCGCAGCGTGCCCGCCGAACCGGCGGCCGTGATCGTGATCGGGAGCGAGGGCCGGGGGCTTTCCGACGCGGTCCACGGCCTCCTCACCTACTCGGTCACGATCCCGCGGGTGGGCGCCGCCGAATCCCTGAACGCGGCCGTCGCGGCCGCGATCGTCTGCGACAACCTCAGGCGCGTCAGGGGCTAGCGCCCCCGGCTATTTCTCGCTCTTGGACGAGCTCCGGCTCTTGCCGCCGCTGCCGCCGCCCACTGTAAGCAGGGTGCCGGCGATCACGCCGACGGCGAACATGCCGAAATAGATCATCGCGGCGTCGGTCGTCAGCTTCTTGTCGAGGAGCATGGGGAAGTAGAAGTCCGCGGCCTGGCGGTTGTTCACGCCGATGTACAGCATCACGAAGAGGATCGCGAGGAACACGACGGACCTGAATAGGACTTTGAAGCTCATGGGGAACGAGGGTGTCTTAGGCTTTGGGGGCAGTCAATTCGTCGAAGGCCGCGCCGAGGACCATCCCCAGGCGGTTCGGAAGCGGGGCGTGGAAGTCCGGAAATCCCGGAAAGTTCTCAAGGGCGACGACCGCGGTCTTGTCGCGGCCGGCGGCGACCTCCTTCTGGACGTGCTCAAGGACGGCGCCCATGAAGTCGCGCATCACCAGGAGGTCGCCGCGCACCCCCGTGACTCCGAACTTGGGGTTGCCGTGGCCAAAGATGAAAACGGCGTCCGCCGGGTAGGCCGCCGCGCAGTCCTCGAGCGCCTTCACCCACCCCCGGATGCTCGCGCCGCCCGGCCGGTCCACGTAGGGGTACATCCGGTTGAAGACCAGGTCGCCCATGTGGACCACGTTTGCCTTCTCGAAGAGGACCGAGGCGTCCCCACCCGTGTGGGCCGGGCCCCGGAACTCGGCCGTGATGATCTCCGAGCCGATCTCGCGCCGCCACACGTCAGGGAACGTCGTGTCCGCGTAGACCTGGGCCGCGATCGTGGCCGCCGGGTCGACCTTCGCGCCCTGCTCCGCGCGCTTGGCCGCCTCGAACTGGAGCCTAGGCACGTTGGCCTGCGCCACGAGCACCCTAGACGCCGCCTTGAAGACCACATTGCCGGCGGTGTGGTCCATGTGGTGGTGGGTGTTGACCGTGGCGTCGATCGTCCTTGCGCCGATTCCAGGGATGCCCTTCAGGCAGACGAGCGCGGTGTCAGGAAACTGGGTGTCGACGACCGCCAGGGCGTCCTTTGACGAGAGCCAGCCGATCGTCCCTCCGCGGCCCGTGAAGATGCCGACCTCGCGGCGCAGGGGCGTGAAAACGAACGGGGAGGGGGCGGGAGGCTGCTCGGCCCAAGCCTTCCGGCCGAGGGCGACCCCCGCGGTGGCGGCGATCGCGGAGGTGATGAAGGTGCGGCGGTTCATGGGTTTAAAGGGTGCCGTACCCGTCACTAGTGCAATCGGGCCCGCCAATCAACCCCTGAGGAATCCCGCCGGGGACCTAAAAAAGGCGGTAACGACGCGCGCCGGGGCGGGTTAACTCTCCTGTACCCGCCATGCCCAGCGCCCTGAAACCCCGAGCACATGCCGTCCGTCCCCGCCGAAATTCCTGTGCTTCTGCCACCCGCCGGGATTGAATTCCCCGAACGCCGTTCCGTGGACACCACCGCCCCGCTTTCTGACCACGACCTGATGCTGGCGGTGCGCGACGGCGACCTGGACAGCATGGGGGAGCTCTTTGAGCGCCACCACGGGCCCCTGTTCGGCTACCTCGCCAAGCTGACAGGCAACCGCACCGCGGCCGAGGACATAGCCCAGGTGGTCTTCCAGCGGATGATCAAGTACCGCCACACCTACAGGGACGAGGGCAAGTTCACGGCGTGGATGTACCACCTGGCCAGGCGCTGCGCTTCGGACCACTTCCGCAAGAGCTCCTCGAGCCCGCTCGCGGTCGATCCCTCCGATCTTGAGGACCACGCCGACCAGTCCGAGGGCGCGGACCAGTCCGCCCTGAACCGAGACGACCACGAGCTGCTCCGCCGGGCGCTCGGCCGGCTCGACCGCGACGACCGGGAGGTGCTGCTCCTCTCGCGGCTGCAGGAGCTCTCCTTCGCCGAGGTCGCCTCGGTGCTCGAGTGCTCCGTCGGGGCAGCCCGCGTCCGGGCCCACCGGGCCCTGAAGGCCCTGCGCGAAACCTATCTTCAGATCCAAAAGGAGAACCCAGCATGAATTGCCAAGCCTGCACCGAGCGCATCGCCGAACTGGCGGACCAGAAGCTCGACCGTGAGACGGAGGCCCTCGTCCGCGCCCACCTGGACGGATGCGAGAATTGTCGCCGCGAATTCGACGAGCTTTCACATTTGATCGCGGCGCTCGACGCCCTGCCCTCCCCCAAGCCGTCCCCGGCCCTCCGGGCTAAGGTGGCGGGGGCAATCGAGTCGGAGAAGCTCACGCTCAGCATGGAGTCCGAGTGGGCCGAGAGGGTCCGCTCGGCGGCCCCCGAGCGGCAGGCCCGCGGCCCCTCCTGGATCCAGGTGCTCGTGAGCGGCCTCGGCGTCGCCGCGCTCGTGGTCCTTGGCTTCGTCCTTGGGGAGCGCAACGCCACCCAGCGCCAGCTCGCGGACCTGAGGGTCCGCGTGGACACGATGGGCCAATTGGTCGAGCAGTCTGTGCTCCAGAAGCGGACGACCGGCGACCGCCTGGAGACGGTGCTCACCGCCGCCCGGTCGACAAAGCCCGACGAGCGCATCATCGACGGGCTCATCAACTCGCTCGCGTTCGACCCGAGCGTGAACGTGAGGCTGAACGCCCTCTCGGCCCTCTACGGCCACGCCGACCAGGACGTGGTCAAGGCGGGCGTCCTCGCCTGCCTGCCCCGCGAGTCGAACCCCCTGGTCCAGATCTCGATGATCGACTTTCTCGTGGCCTCCAAGGCACGCGAGGCCTCGCCGGAGCTCCGCAAGCTCAGCCTCGACGCCACCGCCAACAACGACGTCCGCGACTCGGCCAAGCGGGCAATCGACCTGCTCTAGCAACCACTGACCCTTACCAACATGAAGACCACACTCCACTCCATCCTCCTCGTCGCGGCCGCCCTCGGGCTCGCGCCCCTCGGGCGCGCGGACGAGGCCACAAGCCGCGTCAGCTTTTCCGATCCCTCGAAGCCCGGGACGCTCCGCGTCCGCGTCTGGCACGGCGACGTCACCGTGCACGGCGAGGACGGCAAGGAGGTCGTCGTGAAGAGCGATTCGAAGGCCGTCGACGAGGCCCCCAGGAAGGATGGAATGAGGGTTCTCTCGACCTCGGCCAGCTACGTCCTCACCGAGAAGAACAACGTGGCGGTCCTCGAGTACGGCGGCGAGGGCTGGACGGGCGGCTCCTCCGACTTCGACATCGCGGTCCCCCGCTCCACGAGCGTGATCATCTCCAACTCCGCGCACGGCGACCTCGTGTGCGCGGGCATTACCGGCGACATCGACGTCCGCACGATGAGCGGGGACGTGAAGCTCGAGGCCGTCACCGGGGGCGCCCTGGTCGAGACCATGAACGGGGACATCGCGGTCGACGTGAAGAGCCTCGGCTCCTCAAAGCCCCTTTCCTTCACCTCGATGCACGGCGACGTCACGATCCACTGCCCGGTTGCGACGAAGGCCAACGTGACCTTCCGCACCCACCACGGCACGATCCTCACGAACTTCGACGACAAGGCTCTGGTGACGAAGACCGAGTTCGCCCGGAGCACGCGAAAGCACAAGGAGAGGCACGCCTCGGCCGACGCGCCCCCGGCGACACCCTCCGTCAACTCGCCCGACGCCCCGCCGCCGGCCCCCCCGGCCCACCCGATTGACGGGCCGGACAACGCCGAGCAGCAGGCCAAACTCGCCGCCGAGCAGGACAAGGCGAACGCCGACATGGATAAGGTCCAGCACGAGAGGGACGGCAACCGCGGCGACTGGCACGACGAGGTGAGCGCTTCGATCAAGGAGGCGGCCGAGGAGGCAGCCATGGCCGCGAAAGAGGCGGCAATGGCGGTCCGCGAGGGCATCGCAGAGGCCCACATTGAGATCTCGGGAGTCATTCCTCCCCTTCCCCCGATGACCGGCGGGAAGGTGGTCACCGGCACCCTGAACGGGGGCGGGACCCCGATCCAGGCGGCCACCCTGAGCGGCGACATCATCCTGAAAAAGGAGGATTAGGTCGGTTTTAGGTGCGGTGCAGCACCGGAACTCCCACAGGATCAGACCCCTTATGACAGGGTCTGATCTTTTTGTAAGTCTATGATGGTGTGTTTCAAACGTGTGACTTTTTACGTTTCGAGCTCAATTAACTTGAGAGATTGGAACGGGAGTAGCTATGTACCGGTCGTTACCGCAGACTTTGCTTTCAAAGGACCCCCAAGTTCTTTGATCAGGATCCCAAACCGGCCCCTTCCGGTGGGATAACAAGAATTTCGGCCGGCCGTCTCGTGCGAGTGACCCGCCGGTCTGTTACTGGCTCTTGGGCAGTCCCCAAAACTAAGCCTTTTGATCGTGGGCGCCTTAAGTCGTTTCGCGATCAAAACGTCCTTGAAGCTGCAGGTGCTTCCGCACCCGCGGTTCTAGGGGCGCTAAACCATAAGCCAGAAAACAAGCCTCCGCTTCGGCGGAGTTATAAAGTAAAGCCATGAAAAACAACAACAAGCTCGCACTCCTGCTCAGTCTAGGAGCGCTCCTGCCCTTCGCCGCCTCGGCGAAGACGCTCGAGCAGTCCTACCTTGAGTCGTGCCGCAAGGGTACCGATGTTCCCGTGCCCGTCTCCGTGGTTTCCCCCACGGTCGACAGCTACGACATCGGTCAGACCGTCCAGGTTCAGTTCGTCGTCGACACGACGGGCCGGGCCACGGGCGTCAGTGTCAAATCCGCCTCGGACCGCGCTCTCGCGGAAGCCGTGGTGGATGCGGTCAAGCAGTGGAAGTTCACGCCGGCGCTGCACAACGGCGCCCCGGTGGCGACGAAAGTCATCCTCCCGGTCCGCGTGGTCTCGGCCGCTGCCTCGAGCCAGTTCGCGTTGAACTGACTCAGGACAGGTTAACAAAGAAACAAACTGGGGCGCTCCCGTTCGCGGGGGCGCCCCTTTTCTTTGCCCGGGCGGGAGGCGCCAACAGGTTACGTTTGGGCGCAAAAACCCCTCCAGCGGAAACAGTTCCGTGAAGTTCGCAAAGGAGCCTTGCTGTGGCTGCGTCAACCCGGTCTCCTCGATCGTTTATTTCTAAACAGCAACCCTTCATGCCCCGACGCCTGCACAGCACCCTCTCGACTCTTGTCCAATGGTTTGACGCCGACTATCAGCCGGAGGGAGCCGACGCGGTCCGCAACGCGCCCGACAAGGTCGACTGGCTGCGCTGCATCCCGTTCATCGTCCTGCACCTAGGCTGCCTCGGGGTGATCTGGACGGGTGCAAGCGCCTTTGCGGTCTGGACCGCGGTCGCCCTCTATTTCATGCGGATGGCCACCGTCACCGGCGTCTACCACCGCTACTTCTCCCACAAGACCTACACCACTTCCAGGCCGATGCAGTTCGTCCTCGCGCTCTGCGGCGGAACGACCGTCCAGCGGGGCCCCCTCTGGTGGGCCTACCACCACCGCCACCACCACCAGCATTCGGACGGTCCCGAGGACGCCCACTCCCCTCATGTCCACGGCTTCCTTTGGTCCCACATCGGATGGATCACCAGCCGCCGCAACTTCCCGACGGACTACTCGAAGGTCCGCGACCTGGACAAGTTCCCGGAGCTGGTCTTCCTGAACCGCTTCGACGCCGTCGTGCCGGTGCTCTTCGCCCTCGGGATTTTCGGCCTCGGCTCGTTCCTCGGCGCGCACGCCCCGGGCCTGCACACGAACGGCTGGCAGCTCCTCGTCTGGGGCTTCTTCATCAGCACAACCGCCCTTTTTCACGGCACCTCCTGCATCAACTCGATGGCGCACCTGATGGGCCGACGCCGGTACAAGACCGAGGATGACTCGAGGAACAGCTTCATCCTGGCGATCGTCACGCTCGGCGAGGGGTGGCACAACAACCACCACCGCTACCAGAGCTCGACTCGCAACGGCTTCTACTGGTGGGAGATCGACATCACTTACTACCTGCTTAAGACCCTGTCCTGGACGGGCCTGATCTGGGGGCTGAAAGCCGTGCCGGCCTCGGTGCTCGAGGAAGGGGAGCGCAGCGACCACCACGACTCTGTCCTGGCAGCCAGCCGCGCGCAGCACGTCCATCCCGAGTACTCGTCCCTGAAGCGAATCGTGCCGGCGGCCGCGGCGATCGCGGTGGCCACCGTGAACGCGACCCATCCGGTGGTCCCGAGGCGCGCCGAGTCCCACGAAATCAGCCGCGATCCGAGCTCGCTCTCGGAGGCGCCCCTGCACGACAGGGGGCCATAACGCTTGAGCGCAGGGCCCGTCTGCCGTAGTTTCAACACTTGGTGAAGGAAACCCCCCAGTCCGCAACCGATGTGGCGTCCCGCACGCCGTGGCAGCGGCATGTGATCGACCCGATCGCCGCGCAGCTGACCCAGGGCATCACGCCGACCAAGGTGGCCCTGACGCTCGCCGTAGGCAGCGCCCTCGCCCTTTTCCCGATCCTGGGCACCACCACGCTGCTGTGTATCGTGGCAGGCATTCTCCTGGGCCTAAACCAGCCCATCATCCAGATGGTGAACGCCCTGTGCACGCCGTTCCACCTGCCGGTCATCTACCTGACCGTCAAACTCGGCAACTGGCTCTTCAAGGTCCCGTCAGAGCACCTGGGAATCCGGATGATGAACCACATGCTCTGGGACGACCCGAGGGAGTTCTTCGAGAAATTCGGGATGACCGCGCTCCACGCCATCGCCGCCTGGGCCGTCGTCGCGCCGTTTTGGACGCTGCTCGTCTACGTGATCTCGCTGCCGGTCCTTCGGGAGGCCCTGCGGAGAAAGACCGTCGTTATCGAGTCCTGTCCGCCACCCGACCACCCGGTGCCCTAGGCCCTGCGAACTTCCTCAGGTACTTGAGCGCGATCGCCAGGTCCTTGGGAAGGGGCGAGGCGACCTGGACCCGCTCCCGTGTCGAGGGGTGGGTGAAGCCGAGGAAGGCCGCGTGGAGCGAGAGCCTGGTGACCATGGGCTTTTCCTCTTCTCTCCCCTTGTAGCGGCTCTTGATGTCGGAGAGCAGGAGCACCGCCTCGGGGTCGCCGTAGAGGGCGTCCGCGAGGATGGGAGCCCCGGCGGCAGCCAGGTGCGCCCGGATCTGGTGCATGCGTCCGGTCACCGGCCGGCACTCCACCCAGGCGAAGCGGCCGAAGGCCTCCAGCACCCTGAACACGGTCGTGCTGGGCTTTCCGCCCCGCTTGAGGAACACCCGGACCTGGCCGGGCCTGTGGGGGTCCTCCCCGAGCGAAAGGTCGACGGTGAACTCGGGCGGCAGCGCCCCCGAGGCGTCGCGAACCCTCGCTGGGTCGGGCGCGTCCTCCCGGGGCGGCTCGACAACCACCAGCGCGTGGTAAACGCGCTCGGCCGTCTTCGACTGGAACTGGCCGCTCAGGAAGTCGAGTGAAGGCTTGGTCTTCGCGCAGAGCACGACGCCGCTCGTCTCGGAGTCCAGGCGGTGGACGTTGGCGACCGCCTCACCGTAGCGCGCGCGGACAAGCTGCATGAGAGCGGGGCCCTTCCTGCGCGCGTCCTCGGAGACCGGCATCCCGCTCGGCTTGTCGAAGGCCACGAGCGCGTCGTCCTCGAGCAGGATGTCCGGCAGCGTCATGGGGTTTCGGCGGGTGTTGTCACGGGTCGCCCACACACAAACCGGTCCCCGCGCGCAACGCCAGTGTTTCGGCAGCGAAAATTTCGGGTTACGGACCCCGTTTCGGTTTTGCTCCGTCGACGATCGGGCCCACATGGATACCATGCCCGCAATCCCCCCGCCCCTTGAGCATCCGGCAATGAGGGTCCTCTCAAGGCTGAACCCGCCCCTGCCACTTCGCTCCTTCCTTCGCGTCACCGGATACAAGCTGAGGCCCCCGCAGCCCCTGCCCTTCGTCCCGGCGGTCACCCGAGCCGCGACCGGCGTCCTCTTCCGTGGCGAGGCCGGGCCGCACCAGGCGGCGAGCATCCTGCGCGAGCGCCGGGCGGGCGGCCGGCCCACGATCGTCCTCGGCGGTTTCGTCCCGGACTCGACCGAGCAGGTCTACCTGATCCGCGGGACGCTGCTTCGCCACGGGAGCGTCTACTACATGAACTACCCGAGGAAGGGATTCTCGGTCGCGATGATCTGCGCCCAGCTCGACGACCTGGTCGAGGAGCTCGCGCAGTGCGGCCAACCCCCGGTCGTGCTTTCCGTCAGCTTTGGCTCAGGACTCCTCGTCGAGTGGCTCCTCAGGCGCTCCCTGCGGCGCGAGCCCGCGGCCCTGGCCGGTGTCGTGCTCGTGAGCCCGGTCTGCTGCCACGACGACATCGTCGACCCGCTTGCCCCGCGGCCCGCCACCCTCCTCGGACGGGCGCTCAAGCCCTTCTTCGGCCAATCCGCCGAGCCCTCCGCCGTCGAGCGCGCCCGCGCGATCTTCGCGAAGATGTTCGAGGCGGGAGCGAACAACAGGGCGGCAATCGCCGGGCTACTGAGCGCGGCCGAGCTCCTGTACCTGCGTGAGAAGGTGATCTCCGCCATCCGGGGGATTGATCCCGAGGGAGCGCGGGAGCGGGTAAGGGCCCTGGGAGAGATCTCGCATCCGCAAACCTGGGGTCTCGCCCCAGGGCCCCTGACGCACGCCCCGGCCATGGTGCTCTACGCCGAGCGCGAGGATTCGGTGATGGCCGAGCGCGCCCCGACGCCGCAGGTCCTCGAGTCGGCCGGCCCCGGCCTCTTCCCGTCGCTCGAGACCCACGTCGTCGGCGGGGGCCAGAGCCCGGTCCAGCACGCCTCGCTGATCTTCCACTACTACCAGTTCCTGCCCTATTTCGAATCATTTTACAGGCGGTTAAAACCAAGTAAGTTGGTCCTGGCCGCTTGAATTCTCTTGCAGGGGGCAACGCTGGGCCGCTGCTCTTATATAGACGGGCTGCGGCATGGCTGTTGTATCCAGAAAATTGCTTAACATAGGGGCTCGGTTCCTCACGGCGCGCTGCTCCATGCGCCTAAAGGGCCGGTCCGACGCGGGCGCGCAGCGAAAAGTATTCAAGAATCTGATACCCAAGCTTGCGCAGGCCCTTGTGTGGCAGGGCGCCGGGGTCGAGCGGGGAATGACCTACGCGCAGTTCAGGGAGCGCGTGCCGCTGAAGACGTACGAGGACCTCTCGCCGCACATCGAGCGGATGAAGAAGGGGGACGAGAACATCCTCTGGCCCGGGTCCTGCCAGCTGTACTCTGTGTCGTCAGGGACGACCGCGGGGCGCACCAAATATATACCGGTCACCGAGTCGATGCTCGACCACTTTAAGCAGACCGGGCTGGACTCGATCCTCTGGTACACCTCCCGCACCGGCTCGACGCGGATCTTTAGGGGCCGCCACATCTTCCTCGGTGGGTCCACCACCCTCGCCGCGATTCCGGAGTCCGAGCCCTTCGAGGCCTATGCCGGCGACTTGAGCGGGATCGCCGCGCTCAACCTGCCCGGCTGGGTCGAGCGGCACCTCTATGAGCCGGGCACCGAGATCGCGCAGATGGCGGACTGGCCGGCGAAGATCGAGGCCATCGTCGAGCGGACGATGGGCCTGGATATCACGGCCCTCTCGGGGATCCCGAGCTGGGTGCTGATCCTCGCGGAGGCCCTCAGGAACCGCGCGATGGACGGGGGTCACCCGGTGCCGCACCTCCAGGCGCTCTGGCCCAACCTCGAGTGCTACGTCCACGGGGGAGTCCCCGTGACACCGTTCCAGGACGAGCTGCGCTCGTTCCTCGGGCCCACGGTCAACTTCCACGAGGTGTACCCGGCCTCAGAGGCCTTCATCGCCGCGCAGGACGCCGAGGCCGCGGCGGGGCTGAGGCTCATGTCGGACGCCGGCGTGTTCTTCGAGTTCCTGCCGATGGCCGACTTTGACGAGAAGCGTCTCAACCACCTGGGCGAGAAAGCCGTCCCAGTCGAGGGCGTGACGCCCGACGTCGACTATGCGCTCGTCCTATCGAATCCCGGCGGCCTCGCGCGCTACGTGATCGGAGACGTAGTCCGCTTCACGTCCACCCAGCCCGCACGGCTCACCTACGTCGGCAGGACCAAGCTCCAACTCAGCGCCTTCGGGGAGCACGTGATCGAGAAGGAGATCACCGATGCCCTGATCGCCGTCTGCCGCCGCAACGGCTGGACCATCACAAACTTCCACGTCGCCCCGCTCTTCGTCAACTCGGCCACCGGCAAGACCCGCGGGCGCCACGAGTGGTGGGTCGAGCTCAAGCCCGGCACCATCCTGACGCCCACCGGGCCGGTGATGGCTGTCGAGCTCGACATGGAGCTCAAGCGCCTGAACGAGGACTACGAGGCCAAGCGGAACGGGGGGGCTCTGGACGCCCCGTTCGTCCGCCTGGTGATGCCCGGGGTCTTCGAGCAGTGGATGCGCCACCACGGAAAATGGGGCGGCCAGAACAAGATGCCGCGGTGCCGCAGTGACCGGATCATCGCCGACGAGCTCGGCGGGGCGCTTCAATTTGCAAAAGACTGATCGGCTGGCACGGCCGATGCTTATCACAACCATCCTGCGCAAAGCGGGGTTTTGGGTAGTATCGAGCCGGCCCTAGGCCGGTCAGACTAAAAAGCGGGGCTGGCGTTAAGGGGTTATCGCCAGCCCCGCGCCCTTTACTGGGCCGGATGGGGCCTCAAAATCGCGAGGATCCGCTTCTCGTACTGCTCAGTGGGCTCCCTGCCGAGCTTCCGGTCGCGGATCTTGCCGTCACGGTCGATGATCAGCGTCGTCGGGTATCCCTGAATGGGCGCAAAGAGATCCTGGATCTGGTCGTCGGCCATCACGATCGGGTAGTTGATGCCGACGTCCTTCATGAACTTCCGAACGACCTCCGGGCCGTCGGTGTCGACGGAGATGCCCACGATCACCAGGCCTTCGGCGGCGTACTTCTTCTCGAGCTGGACGTAGCCGGGGATCTCGGTCCTGCACGGCGGGCACCAGGTGGCCCAGAAGTCGACCACCACCACCTTGCCCTTGAAGTCCTCAGAGGAGACCACCTTGCCGTCGACGTCCTTGAGCTTCCATGCCGGCGCAGGCACGGGCTTCACGGGGCTCGCCCGGAGGCCGGGGGCCAAGAGGAGCGCGGCTAGCGCTAGGGCGGGGAGCATGACCGTTTTCATCGTTCGAGGTGTCATCGGGACGGCGTGTGCCCAACGATGGCACACGCCTGCGATCCCCGCAAATCAGGCGCCGCGCGCCTCGGGGAGGTCGAGACCGAGGATCTCGACGAACTTGCGCATGGCTGGGGTGAGCACCCTGCCCTTGCGGTGGAGGAGCGCCAGGGGTCGGGTGTAGCCCGCGCCCTTGAACCGCAGCACCGCAAGCGTGCCCTGCTTGGCCTCCTGGAGGATCGTCGCCTGCGGGACGATCGCGATGCCGTGGTCGATCTCCACCGCTCGCTTCACCGTCTCGACGTTGTCGAACTCCATGACCGTCTCGATCTCGAGCTTATTGTCGCGGAATATCTGGTCCACAGCCTTGCGGGTGGGAATGTCCGGGTCGAAGCCGATGAACTTCTGGCCCGCGAGCTCGGCCACCGAGACCTCGCCCCGTTTCGCCAGGGCGTGGTGGGGGTTGCAAATCACGACAAGGTGGTCGTTGCGGAAGGGGATGTTCTCGACCTGGCGGACCTTGGCGGGGAAGGCCACCAGGCCGAAGTCGACGCAGTTGTGGAGGATGTCCTCGTACACCAGGTTCGAGCGGCGGTACTCGACGCGGACGTTCACGCTCGGGAAGTCGTGGAGGAACTTCTTGATATAGGGCGGGAGCTCGTGGAGGCCGATCGAGTAGATGGTCGAAATCCGGATCGTGCCGCTGACGACCTTCTTCATCTCCTGGAGCTCCGAGAGGAGCGTCTCGTAGGCATGGAGGACGTCCTTCGCGGACTCGTACACCCTCTGGCCCTCGCGGGTCAGCTGGAACTGCTTCTGGCTGCGGTCGACAAGCAGCACCTTGAAGTGGCGCTCCATCGCCCGCGCCTGCTGGCTGACGGCCGACTGGGTGATCCCGTTTAGCTTCGCCGATTTGGAGAAGCTCTTCGTCTCTACGAGGTCCGCGAAAATCTTAAAATTGTCGATTTGCATGAATTAGCTAAGCTGTTCCTCACAGACTACTCAGGTAAGCGCGCTCGCGTAAACTCAGAAGTAGTTTTACTTAAGATCCGCATGCTCCCCGACTACCAAGAATTTGAGCGCCGCGCGGAAGCGGTCCGTCAACGCATTAGGACGGCTTGCGAGCGGGCTGGCCGCGACCCGGGGAGCGTGGAGCTGCTCGCCGTCACCAAGTTCTTCCCGCCCGAGGCGGTGGCGTACGCCGCCCGGTTCGGGCTCCGGGCCGTCGGCGAGAACAGGGTCCAGGAGGCCGCCGAGAAGCGCCCCCTTTCCCCTCCAGGGATCGCCTGGGAATTGATCGGCCACCTGCAGTCCAACAAGGCCCGTCTCGCCGCCTCGCTCTTCGACCGCATCCAGAGCGCCGACTCCGAGAAGCTCCTCACGCTCCTCGACAGGGCCGCAGGCGAGCTGGGCCGGAAGCTCCCCGTCCTCCTCCAGGTGAACTCGGGACGCGACCCGGCAAAGTCCGGCGTCGAGCCGGACGGCGCCGAGGCGCTCCTCGCCCACGCCCTTTCCCTCGGGAGCATCCGCGTCGACGGCCTGATGGCGATCGCTCCCCTTTCCGACGACCCGGAGGTCGCCCGCAGGACGTTCGCGAGCCTGCGGGAGATCCGAGACCGCCTGGCCTCAGGCACCGGGACGGCGCTGTCGGTCCTCTCGATGGGGATGAGCGGCGACCTCGAGGCCGCCGTGGCCGAGGGGAGCACCGTGGTCCGGGTCGGCTCGGCGCTTTTTGGATCCCGCAGCTGAGTCCGCGATTCTTTTTCACCTAGAAATCCCGTTCCGGTATTGCCACGCGCAAACAAACCGGATTCCAATTTTGGGCGTGGAAACGGAAACACTGCCTGCTGCTGAGAAAGAGGCGCTGTTGGGTCTTCTGGACGACCCGAGTCCCACTGTCCGCCGGGCGCTCCTGGCGCGGTTCTCCTCCCACGGCGCGGCGGCCGCGACGCTCCTTCAGGAGGTCGCGCGCAGCTCCAACCGCGTCCTCGCCCGCCACGCCTCGTGGTTCATCGACGAGCTGAAGCTCACCGACCCCGTGAGCGAGTTCCGAGCGTTCATTCGCTCGCTCAACTATGAGCTGGAGACAGGGGCGCTCCTCTTGGCGCGCACCGTCACGCCGCAGCTCGACATCGCCGAGTGCCGGGCCGAGATCGACGAGATGGCTGCGCGCTGCCGCGAGCTGATATCCGAACCCTCCTCCAACCGAGAGAAGTGCAGGGTGATGAACCGCGTGCTCTTCCACGAGTGGGGCTTCCGCGGGAACGTCGAGCAGTACACGGACCCCCTTAACAGCTTCATCGACAAGGTGCTCACGCGCCGCAAGGGCATACCGATCTCGCTGTCGGTCCTCTACCTGCTGGTCGGCGAGCGCCTCGGCCTCCCCCTGGAACCCGTGGGGCTTCCCGGGCACTTCGTCGTCGGCTGCTACGCCGACGAGAGCCCGTTCTTCATCGACCCCTTTGACCAGGGCCTCTTCAGGGACGCCGAGGAGGTCTTCGCCCTCCTGCGCTCCAACCACATCGCTCCCA
Organism: uncultured Opitutaceae bacterium; assembly: GCA_903887455.1. Taxonomy (GTDB): domain Bacteria; phylum Verrucomicrobiota; class Verrucomicrobiia; order Opitutales; family Opitutaceae; genus Palsa-1447. The sequence goes on from CAISPT010000138.1 coordinate 18,496, forward strand.
AGCCCTCGGACCTGGCGCCCACCACGGTCCGCGAGGTGCTGTGCCGAAGCTGCCGCAACCTCGCGAACCACTACTCGGCCGCGAGCGACCTGGCGCGCGCCCAGATCTTCTCGGAATTTGCCGACGAGTTCGAGGCCACCCACGAGCGGTACCTGCAGTCCTGAACCCGGTCCTCACCCTGTCAGACCTGGGGCACTGGCCGCACGCCGGCACGGGCCTCGCCGTGATCGGCCACCCGATCTCCCACTCGGTGAGCCCGCAGATGCACGCGGCGGCGCTCGTGCAGTGCGGGCCGCGGTTCGCGGACTGGAGCTACCGCGCCTTTGACGTCGAGCCCGCTCTCCTGCCGGAGGCGCTCCGCCTGATGGCGGAGCGCGGCTTCCGGGGCGTGAACCTCACCGTGCCCCACAAGATCCAGGCCGTCGGCCTGGTCGCGGCGATCGACCCGGCGGCCCGCGAGGCCGGGGCCGTCAACACGCTTCTCCTGGAGGACGGCCGCTGGCGGGGGTTCAACACCGACGGCTACGGCCTGTCGGCCGGGATCCGCGAGGGCCTCGGCCTCTCCCTTGAGGGCACGCCGGTCGTTCTCCTTGGCGCCGGCGGCGCCGCGCGTGGCGCGGCCGTCGAGTGCCTGCGCCGGGGCTGCTCCGAGCTCTGGATCGTGAACCGCTCCCTCCCGGGCCTTGAGGCGCTGGTCGAGCTACTCCGGCCCCTCGCCGGCAAAGTGCCTGTCCACGGGGCCGGGCCGGGCCTGCCTTCCGCAGCTCCGGAGCACGGGGCCCTCGTCATCAATGCCACGAGCGCCGGGCTCCGGGCCACGGACGAGCCGCCGGTCGAGCTCGGCTCGGTTCCCGGCGTGCGCGCCGTCTTCGACATGGTTTACAACCCCCCGGAGACCAGGCTCCTCGCCCGCGCCCGGGCGCTCGGGCTGCCCGGCGCCAACGGCCTCGGAATGCTCGTCCACCAAGGGGCGAAGTCGCTCGAGATCTGGACGGGCGTCCCGGCTGAGCGCACCGCGCCGGCCATGAGGGCCGCGGCCGCGATGGCACTTGGCTCCTGACAGGGGGCTCGTCCAGAATGCAGGCGATGATCCGCACCCTGGCCGACGTGGACGCCCTCCACCCCTTCTTCTTCCCGACCGTGGTGTTCATCCTGGGGGCCTGCATCGGAAGCTTCCTGAACGTGGTCATCTACCGCGTGCCCGCGGGCCGGTCGATTGTGCGGCCCGGTTCCACGTGCGGATGCGGCACGCCAATCGCATGGTACGACAACATCCCGGTGCTCTCGTGGATCCTCCTCAGGGGCAAGGCGCGCTGCTGCGGCAGGCCCTTCTCCGTCAGGTACCCCTTCGTCGAGCTGCTGACAGCGGCGCTATTCCTGGCCGCGTGGCTGCACCTGCCCCACGCCGCGGCCGCCTGCGGGTGGGTGTTCCTCTCCTGCCTCGTCTGCGCGACCTTCATCGACCTGGACCACATGATTATCCCGGACGCGTTCACGATCGGACTGGCGCTCGCGGGGCTTCTCCTCTCCTCGCTCGTCCCCGCGCTCCAGGGCCAGCACAGCGGGTTCTACCTGGCCGACAGCCTCCGCTCGGGTTCAGCCTCGCTTGTCGGGATCATCGCGGGGTCGGGTGTGGTGCTCTGGATAGCGCTTGTCGCCGAGGCCGCCCTCAAGAAGGAGGCGATGGGGTTCGGGGACGTGAAGTTCGTGGGCGCGATCGGGGCCTTCTGCGGCTGGCACGGCGCCGTCTTCTCGGTTTTCGGGGGCGCCGCGGTCGGCACCCTCTGGATCGGCGCCGCGCTCCTCTGGCAGAAGGTGGCGGGAAAGCCCGGCTTGGCGGCTCCAAAGGCGGAGACCCCGGACGGCCAGCCCGCGGAGATGGGGCTCGGGGTGCACGTGCCCTTCGGGCCCATGCTGGCCATCGCCGGCGCGCTCTACTACCTCCTGCTCAGGGGCTGGGTCGACGCCTGGTTCGAGCAGCTTACCTCGATCCTTTGACGAGCGCGGCGCCGTCGCCGGTGCGCGCGTGGATCACCTCGGGCCTGGACCCGAACTTGGCAAGGTAGGCGTCGGAGATCCTCTGCCCGGACTCCTCGCCGAACGCCTCCGACGTGAGGGCCATGGCGGCGCCGCCGAATCCCCCGCCGGTGAGCCGCGCGCCGTAGACGCCGGCCTCGGCCTCGAGGCTGTCGACGAGGAAGTCGAGCTCGGGGCAGCTGTTCTCAAACCACGTGCGAGAGCTCCTGTGGGAGGCCAATAGGAGCTTGCCGACAGAGCCCAGGTCGCCCGCGCGAAGGGCGGAGACGGCGCCCGAGACCCGGCCGATCTCGTCTATCACGTGCCTGGCGCGCTTGAAGGCCGTCCTCGAGAGCTTCTGCTCCGCGGCGGCGAGCATTTCCGGCGTCGCATCCACAAGGAGCGTGACCCCGATCACCTTCGCCGCCTCCATGCACTCCTGGTGCCGCGCGGCGTAGAGCCCGTCGATCAGCGCGTGCTTGGTGTGGGTGTTGAAGATCCAGAAGTTGGACCCGGCAGGCAGCGGCACGGTGTCAAAGCGGGGTCCGCGGCAGTCAATAAAAACCAGGTGGTCCTTCCTGCCATAACCCGACACGCCCTGGTCGAGGATTCCGCAAGGCACGCCGACGAACTCGTTCTCGGCCTTTCGTCCCAGCTTCACCAGGGACTCCCGGTCCATCGAGGCGCCGGTTGCCTCGAGGAAGGCGAGGGCGCTCGAGAGCTCAATCGCGGCGCTGCTGCTTAAGCCCGCGCCAAGGGGGACGTCGGAGGCCGCCATGTAGTCGAAGCCGGCCGGGGCCAAGACCCCGGTGTCGCGCATCGCCGCAAGGACGCCGAGCGGATAGTTGACCCAGGACTTCTGGCCTGAAAGGCGCTCGAGGGGGCCCGAGGCCTCCAGCGCCACAACGCCCGGCTTCACCTCGCTCGCGAAGCGGCGCACGCCGTCCGTCCGCACCGAGAGGCCCACCCAGACGCTCCGGTCTATGGCAGCGCCGAGCACGGGGCCCCCGTTGTAGTCGGTATGGTTGCCGATGAACTCGATCCGGCCGGGGGCGCGGGCGATGATGTCGGGCTCCCGCCCGAAGACGGCGCGGAACCTCGTGACGAGCTTTTCCATCATGGCTTCAGCGGAGTCCGCGCAGGCTCGCGCCGGCCCTGAATCGCACGAGCTTCATCGCGGGAATCTTCATGGGCTGGCGCGTGTGGGGATTGAAGCCCTTTCTGGCCGAGCGCTGCGCGACCGTGAACGTACCGAAGCCCACCAGGTGGACCTCGCCGTCGCGCTTGAGCCCGCGCTTAATTGCGCTGAGCACGGAGTCGGCGGCCCGCTCGGCTGCCGCCAGCGAAGTGTCGTTTCCGAGCTGCCTGTTCACCTCGCTGACCAGTTCTGCCTTGTTCATGGGGATTCGGTTTGCGAGGCAAGGGCCTCGGCCGGGGGCGGTCAAACGGAATCCAATGAACCGGCGCCGGAGGCCTTGACGGACACCTGCGGGGGCGAATCCGACTCGAGCGCATAAGCCGCGGCAGGCGGGACCTGGACGAGCGCCAGCCCCTCGAACCCCTGCGCATTTGGTGCGGCCGAGCGGATCTCGCCGGTGCGCAGTCCCCCGGACCAGAGTGCGGCCGGCGTCGCGGGCGGCCCGCCCGGCCCCTCCACGTGGACCAGGACCCGACGGACCCTGCCGAGCGCCCTCACCCGGGCCATCACCTCCTGGCCCGTGTAACACCCCTTCGAATACGAGATGGCGTCCCGGTCGAGCCCGCCCTCGTTCGGGATGTCCGCCGGCCCTATGTCCTGGAGAACCCTGGGGACCCTCGCGCGGATCCTCATGAGCTCGAGGTCCCCGGGGGCCGCCCGGGAGAGGCCGCGGGTCGCCGATAGGACAACGGGCCACTCGACCGCGGGCACGAGCCACTCGAGGCCTTCCGCGGCGCCGCGCCTGCCTCGCAGCATGACGCCGGCGCCCGCCGACCGCGGGCCGATTCCGGGCCCAACGAGAGCCATGGCCTTCCACTGCGGGGTCTCGTCGGCCACCTCGACCTCGTCCGCCACGATGTGGGCCTGCAGGTGCGCGTCCACGACGGAGGCGGGGCAATCGATGCTCACGATCAGGATCTCGTCCGGGGCGCCCATCCGTGCAACCCAGCTGTCGGCGACCACCCGGCCCCGGCGGTCGAGCCAGAGGCCGTAGATGGAGCCGTCCGTTGTCATTTTTCCTAAGTCGTTGGTAAACTGGCTCTGGAGGAAGGAATAGGCGTCGGGACCTTTTGCACGGAGCACGCAGGCAGGAGAATAGGGGGCGATCGCGGTCTTGTCCGGGAAATTCATTTACTACAAAATGCTAATTTTAAAATACTTAGGAATCAATGGTACTATTTTGCCCCACATTGCTTGACGATATCTGCGATGTGCCTATCTCTAGCAGAGTAGATTTTTCCACTTCTCCCGCCTAGCGGGAGTTTTGGGGTAAATA
>CAISPT010000139.1 GCA_903887455.1 uncultured Opitutaceae bacterium
CGGAGCGCGGCCCCGTAGCCCGCCGCCGATGCCGTGAACGCCGAAAGGTACACCCAGGCGAGAAGCCAGACCACGGCGGCGCCACCGGCCACGGCCGGGACAAGGCGCCTCCAGTCCCGGTAGTTGAAGAGAAGCCAGCCGACGACGCCCAAGGCCTGCAGGGGCAGGACCCAGGTGTTCGCGAGCAGGGTCCAGGTGAGCGTGCACCCGGCCACCGCCGCATAGCGGCGCTGGTGCGACCGGCCCCAGAGGATCATCGCCATGGCGCAAAGGCCTAGCAGGTAGTAGCCCGAGAGGGGCGCGTGGTAATCCCCGAGGTAGATGGAATACGAGTAAGGCTCACCGGGGAGCTCCAGGTGCTCGAAGCGCGACTGGTAGGCCTTCAGCCAGGGCCCTATCGGCTCCTTGTCCATCGGGGCGCTCCCGATGTAGCGCATGCTGGTCCATGGGAGCACGTCCTTGTCGGTCAGGTGGACAAAGAGCGTCATGCCCATGCCCCCGACCACAAAGGCAAGGATCACGAGCGTCCTCACCCAGGCCTTCCGTGCCGCCATGAACACGGCCCCCGAGAAGGCCGTGCCGCCGAGCGCGATCAAAAGGCAGAGCCCCAGGTTGTAGCATTCTCCGGTCTGCAGCCCCAGGATCCTGCCCATCAAGGCGGCGCCGTAGTGCTGGAAGCTGTAATACTGAGTGGAGGCGTAGGGGTAGAGCCAGACGTCGGGCACCGGGATCGTCGCCCCGGTATAATAGCTGCAGATATAGGAGAAATCGGCAATTTTCTCGGAGGAGCCGTCGATGTCCGGGGACGTGAACCTCCAGAGGAGAGCGTACAGGAAAACCGCGGTCCCTACTCCCAGGCAGCCCACAAGCCGGCGGGGGGCGAATTCGGCCCGCCAGTCCCTTAGAACCGCGGTCCCTGCGGCCCCCAAAAACGAGGGCTCCCACCCGAAAACGGTGAGCGCGATCAGCGCCACAGAGACGACCGTCGAGACCTGGCCCAGCCCGGTCAGGGACGGTCCGAGGCCATGATGGCACTCGATAGCATAAACCGCTGTCACCGCTAGGATTGGACCCGCGGCGAGCGCGAACCAGCGGTTGCGCCAGTAAATCCCGGCGATCAGCATCAGGCCCCACAGGTTGACGCCCAGGAGCGTCAGCGTGAAGAGGAGGCCTAGATGTTGCATACGCGCGGGCTCTTACGGTGAATACGTATTACGATTGTTTGACGCAGAATAGCGTTGAAAGGGAAATCTAGGTGCAATGCAATTACGACAAGCAGAGACAGGTCCCCTCGGCAGCAACTAAATGGAGTTAAGCCCACAAACCGCATCGGCAGTTCCCTCTCGGAGGGCTAGGCGCGTGACCCGCGCGGGCGGAGGCTTTACCCTGGTGGAGGTCATGGTGGCGACCGTGCTCCTGTCGATGATCATCCTTAGCATCCTGGCGGTCCTCATCGGCTCCTACCGGGTGGCGGCGAAGGCCCGCTATGCCGACCACGCCCGTTACGTGATCAAGTCCTTTGCCGACCAATTTCTTACGCAACAGCCGCTCGACAGCAACGGCAACACGCTGACGCTCTTCCAGCCGACGGTGGACCCGAGCACGGGAAACCTGACTCCCCTGGGAACCGGCCTGAGTTGGACCAACTCCTATGGGGTGGCGGGCACCCTGTCGGCCGACTCGCTCGGCCTGTACTACTATGTGCTGCTCGGGGACAACTCGGGCGCACCGATCACGGCAACCGTGACCCGCGAGGTGCAGTGGGTCTACTCGAGCTCGGGAGCCCCGACCCTCATCAACCAGAGCGAATCCGCAGGCTATCTTCTTGTGGGGGTCTTCAAAATCACCTACCCGTACCTAGGGAACACGATGTCGCAGTCGATCAGCGTCGTCCGGAGCGTCCCTTGATCCAGCCATGAGCCGCACCACGAAGAACCGCACGACCGAGGGGGCCCCGAAGAAGGGAATCCTCGTGGGGTTCACCATGGTCGAGATGGTCGTGGCCCTCGGGGTCGCCTGCATCCTGATGGTGGCGGTCGTGGCCTTCCTCGTAAACGGCGTCGTCAGCACGACGAAGACCACGAGCATCAACGACACGACAACCAAGGGGCGCTATGTCTTTGAGCACCTCTCCCGCGAGATGTCGCGCGCAAACGACCTTACCGCGACGAACTTCATCGGGCCGCCGACCCCGACCCCGGGGCTTTCCACCTACTCGGGCTTCAACTACTTCATCACCGTCGAGGACCGGGCGATCACCCCCTCCTCCACGACTCCGGTCACGGCCACCTCGATCAGCCTCACGCTTCCGCCCGCCACCCCGCCCGACAACCTGGTCCCGCAGGCGGGAGATTATATCAAGCTTCCCGGCATCGACCTCGGGACAAACGGGGCCGTGATTTCATCCGCCACCGGCTCGGCCGGCGGCGGCAGCTGGACGATAACGCTCTCGGCCCCGTTCTACACCCTTGCCGGCGCCTCCTCCACGGCCCCGGACATCCCAGCGAACGCTGTCGCGACAATCATTCGCCAGCGCTCGTACCAGATCCAGCAGAGCGGAAGCGACACGCAATTGTGGTGGTACCCGAACACGACGAACCTTCCGTCGACGATGGTCGTCGCAAAGGGCCTTCCCACGAACCCCGATGGCTCGCAGCAGTACCCGTTCTCGGCGGTCACCAAGGTTGCGGGAACAACGCCGGCCTACGTCTACGTCGGCATCAACCTGGCGCTCACCAACAAGTCGACCGAGCGAATCGCGGTTTCCCCGACCGGGTCCGTCAACTACAAGAGCGGAGTCCTGGCGGGACAGAGCAGCTTCTACTCTAACAACACGATCAACGCCGTCTTCGCGAATCGCAGCACCGCGACGACCGACCTGATCTACCTGCCGACGCCGACGGCGGTGCCGACACCGACTCCGTCGCCCTCGCCGACACCTTCCCCGACGCCGACGCCGTCGCCGACC
>CAISPT010000140.1 GCA_903887455.1 uncultured Opitutaceae bacterium
ACTCATAAGAACCACGTCTGGACGTGGGACTTCATCGCCGACGCCACGGTCCGCGGCGGGGCCCTGCGGATGCTCACGGTCCTGGACGAGTACACCCGTGAATGCCACGTCCTAAGGGCGGACCGGGCCCTCAAGTCCGGGGACGTTATCGAACTCGTGAAGGGCGCCGTCGCCCAGCACGGCGCCCCAGAGTTTATCCGTTCCGACAACGGATCGGAGTTTATCGCCAAGGACCTCCAGCTATGGCTGGCCGACAACAAGATCAAGACGATCTACATCGAGCCGGGCAGCCCCTGGCAAAACGGCTTCGTCGAATCCTTCCACGGACGCTTCCGCGACGAGTGCCTCAACCGTGAGCAGCTATGGACGCTCACCGAGGCACGCGTCGTCATCGAGGACTTCCGCAATAAATACAACCAGAAGCGGCCGCACAGCAAACTGGGCTACAAAAGCCCCGCTCGCTACGCCGCGAGTTTGCATCCATCCCTGGCTCCGGTCAGGCCCGCCGAGCCGTGCCTTCCCTCCGCCAGGGATGGACAACCAGCGTCAGTCGTATCAACATTAACCAACCTTCCAGACCGACCCTGAACCCGGATCGAAAAGGTGGAGCCGCTCACCGCGTTCCAGCGGTAGAGCGCGAACTCCCTGCTGAAGTCCTGGTCCTTCTGGCTCGAGGCAAGGAGCGTGAAGATATGCGATCCCAGGAACTGGGTCAGGAGGTTGTCGGTTTTCAATACGTCCTTGAAGTCCAGCTTGTAGAAGGCCGTCGACCTGACGGACTCGCGGACCTTCTGCTCGATGTTGGCGTCGCTCGAGTCGACGACGTAGGGCCGGTAGAGGTTGGGGTTCGGCTGTCCGTTCCTGAACCACGGGTTGATGTCGACCGTGATGAAGCTCTGACCGCCGATGATGTTGTTGTAGCCGTCGTTGAACTCCTGATGGTCGTACGCGACCTCGACGCCCGCCCTGCCGTTAAGGTAGGTCTGGACGAGGTTCATGTTGATCGCGTTGAACTTGTTGAACTGCGTGGAGTTCGGGCCCTCGATTGTCTGCGAGCGGTAGTCGAAGACCTTCTGGTTAAGGATCTCCTGGTCAGGCCAGCCGCCAAAACCATTGAAGGCCTGGCCCGTGCTCTGTTCGTAGTTGTTGATGATTGCGCTGACCGTGGGGTTGTTGGCGAAGTAGGACTTCTGGGCGTACTGGTGGGTGCCGTAGATGCTCCAGTTCGGGTTGTTCGGGCTTATCCAGCCGCTCCAGGGGTTGCCGCCGCGTTGGCGGATGGCGTCGGCGACACCCGGGGCGCCGACAGTGTTGGAGGACGGGTTACCGTAGATCAGGCCGAGTGAGTCCCACCAATTGTTTCCAGGGCCGCCGGTGATGTAGTTGTTGAGGGGCCCGGGCCCGCCGTTGTTGAGCACGTTCGTGTTAACCCACTTGTTGAGGCGGCTCGGGTCAAACCAGTTCGTGATGAAGTCGACGGGGGGCGCCTCGCGCGGGTGGTCGGAGTCGATCTTGCCGTCCTCGTACTTGATCGTGAGGGCGGTGTACACCGAATCGGCAAGCTTCGGGCTCCAGCGCGCCGTGACGCTTCCGCGGTGCGTGCGCTCATACTTGAAAGCCTGCTCGTAGTTCTTCGACTGGTTAAGGAGGTCGACCCTGACGCCGAAAATCCCGGGCACGATCGTCTGGTCGATGTCAACCGACTCGCGCTGCTCGTTGTACTGGCCCACCCTCAGGTCGGTCGTATAGCTGTTCTTCTGCATGTTCGGCACCTTCAGCGAGTAGTTGATGATGCCCGCCGGGCTTCCCAGTCCGTAGAGGATCGAGTTGGGACCGCGCTGGATGTCGACCTGGTCGATGTTGTAGGAGTCGAGCGGAATGTCCGTCGGGAAGTAGTCCCTCGTCTGGTCGGCCTGGTCGAGACCGCGGATTCGGGTGCCAGAGCTCGGGTTGACCAGAAGGCGATTGATGATGGAGGTGTCGCCGGCGTGGGCGCCGAAGTAGTTGCCACCCTGCCCCGAAACCTCGGCGTTGGTCGCGTAGAGGAGGAGCTGGTTCACGTTCGTCGCCCCGGTGTCCTCGAGGAACTTCGGCGTGAAGATCTGGATCGCCGAAGCCACGTCCCTCAGGTCGGTGTTCAGGCGGGTTCCGGCCAGGGACGAGGTCGCGACGTAGCCCTGGTTGCTCGTGGTCGAGACCTCGAAGGGCGAAAGGATGACGGCCTGCTCGTCCTTGGCGCTGACCGCCTCGTCGGTTTTGACGAGGGCCGTTTTGGGCGCGGGCGGTGCACCCGAGGCATCGGCCTTCGGCGCCTCCTGGCCGTACATTGACGTCTGGAGTGTCGAGAGAAGCGCGAACGCCGCCACGAGGGCAGCGAACCGCTGGGGTGAGCGGGGGGTAGTAGCGTGCATGGGAACTGTTTGGAGTTTGATCGGCGGCAGCATCCGCATTCGGGAGGGGGGCGCCCGCTTTCGCGCGCGCCTTCCCTCGTGTAAGCGTGGGTGCTGCGCCTAAAAAATTAACAGATTCGCCACTAGCGCACCATGAGATGGACCGCAAAATAACTTAGGTCGATTGCTGGCCCGTCGCCCCTCCCCTTCCCTCTGGGAGCGTCTGGGCGGCGGGTCCGCCTGATAGTACAAAAGCAACGAAACTCATTTTATTGTGCGGAACATTTCTGTAATCTTTGCGTGCCGGACCCCTTGAGCCCCACGGAACCCAAACGCATGGAATTGCAGAGCGAACCCGAGCGGCCGCGCGCGCCCGCCTTGGGAAGGCCGTGCGTCCTGGTCGTCGCCTCGCCCATCTGGGAGGAGTCGGCGGGGCGGATCCTGAAGGGGATCGCGAGGTACCAGAGGGAGCATTCGCCGTGGGAGGTACACTGGGACTACCACGGCTTCTCCGTCTTCGACACCGGCTGGTTCACCCGCCAGCCCTGGACAGGGGTGATCAGCCGCCACACGAACGCCCTCCAGGTCGACTCCTGCCGAAGGCTCGGGATCCCAATTGTCGACGTGAACAACGCCGAGCAGATACCCGGGGTGCCAAATGTGGTTCTCCGCAACTGCGCCGTCGGGCGCCTCGGCGGGGAGCATTTCATCGAGCGCGGGTTCCGCAACTTCGCGTTCTGCGGCTTCAGCAACGAGCCCTGGTCGTGCGAGCGCAGAAACGGCTTCGTCGAGGTGGTCAAGTCGTTCGGCCGCGAATGCGCCCTGCTCGACCGCGACTATCCAGGCACCTACACCGGGGGCTGCACGCCCAAATGGGAGAGCGAGGAGATCGAGTCGATAGCGAGGTGGCTGGACGGGCTGCCAAAGCCCGTCGGTGTCATGAGCTGCAACGACTTCCGGGCCCTGCAGGTCCTCTACGCGGCCCAACACCTGGGCGTGAGGGTCCCGGAGGAGGTGGCGGTCCTCGGCGCCAACGACGACGAGGCCAGGTGCGAGCTCGCCAACCCCCCCCTCTCAAGCGTGGCGACCAACCACCTGCGCTCCGGGTACGTCGCGGCGGAGGCGCTCGACTGCCTCATGGGCCAGAGGGCGCTCGACAAGTCCATCCTTACGATAAACCCCGTCGAGGTGGTGACCCGGCAGTCGACCGACATCCTTGCCGTTGACGACCCGAAGATCGCGAAGGCGGTCAACTTTATCCAGCAAAACGCCTGCCGGGGGACGAACGTCGATTCCGTCTGCCGGCACGCCGGCATCGCCAGAACCCAGCTTGAGGAGAAGTTCAGGAAGTTCTTCGCCCGCACGCCGCAATCGGAAATCCGCCGGATCCAGCTCGCGCGCGTCCGCCAGCTGCTGCAGGACACGGACCTTCCATTGGACTCGATCTCGGAGCTCTGCGGCTTCAAGCACCCGGAGTACCTGATCGTCTTCTTCAAGCGGGAAATGGGAGTCTCACCGGGCCGGTTCCGCCGCGGGCTCCGCGCCTGACGGAGTCTGGTCCGCCGGGAAGCTAAGCTTTCAAGCAAACAATCTCATACCCGGAGACCGGCATTCGTAGTAGTATGGCAAGAGGAAGGGACTGCCGCCGCCCGCGCAACGGTTCTAAGTCCCTCCAAGCCACCTGTCCCTACGGAAATCCCCGCCGTGCCCCCCACCACCCTCCGAGCTTTCGACGCCCGCCCGACGCGAACACGCCTGGCAGGCGGGACGCCCGGCCCAGCCCGACTACGGGATACCCCATGAATCCCTCCCTCTCACTGTTTAGAAAACTCATCCCTTGCATGCTCCTGTCGGCGCTACCCCTTTCCGCCACCGAAACATGGCCGGTCATCGAACGCCGCGGCGACGCACTCTTCGAGAACGGCCAAATCTTCCGGTTTATTGGGCTCACAGCCCCGAACATCCAGGCTCACGAATCGCAGATCCTGCCCGACTTCAGCAACCGCTTCCCAGACGACTACGAGACCCGGGACATGCTCGAGAGCCTGCACCGCCTGGGCGCCCGGGCGACACGGACCTTCGCGCTCTCCGTCGCCTGCCCTGAGGACGGCAAGATGCCGGCCTACATCAGCGGGCGCCGCACGTACAACGAGGAGGCCTTCCGCTGCCTGGACCTGGTGATAGCCAGGTGCCACGAGTACGACGTCAGGCTCATCATCCCCTTCATCGCATCCCAGTCGTTCGCCAAGGTCCGGGGTGTGGACGACTTCGGGGCCCTGGCCGGGAAGCCCAAGGGAGCGTTCTGGTACGACGAGGAGGTGAAGGCGGACTTCCGGCACTTCCTGGACTTCATCCTGAACCGCAGGAACACGGTGAACGGCATCCTCTACAAGGACGACCCCGCGATACTTGCCTGGCAGCTGGGCAACGAGTTCGGGAGCTACTACGGCGACCGCGGCCTCGACCCCAAGGTGTGGATCCCGCGCATCACGAGCTGGTCGATCGAGATGGCGGCCTACATTAAGAAGGTCGACCCGCACCACCTGGTGATGGAGGCGGGAGGCGACCGCGCGGCGTTCATCGCGAGCCCCTACCTGGACGTGATGAGCACCCACCTCTACGAGTACTGGAACAAGCAGGCGGGCCTGCCGACCGACCTGGCCGGGCTCGCGCGGTCGGACCGCGCGGAGTGCCGGGGAAAGAAGCCCCTGATCATTGACGAGTTCGGCCTCGCCAGCTTCGAGAACAACAAGGCGCTGATCGAGGCGATCCGGGACGACGGGGTAGTGGGCGGGCTCCTCTGGAGCCTCAGGTGCCACCGCCGCGACGGCGGCTTCATGGTGCACAACGAGGGCGGGACGACCATCAACTCCTACCACTTTCCCGGCTTCGGCGCCGGCCACGACTACGACGAGACCCCGCTGCTCGACCTCGTCCGCGCCGAGGCCTTCGCAATCCGGGGGCTGCCGGTCCCGGCGGTCGAGTCCCCGTCGCCCGCCCCGGTCCTCTTCCTGACGAAGGGCGGCTTCACCTGGAGGGGCTCCACGGGGGCAAGCTACTACGCGATCGAGCGCGCCACGCGTTCCCAGGGGCCCTGGGAACTCAGGGCCACAGGTCTGCAGGATTCGGTGGTGGGCCTGGCCAAGGAGCTCGAGGAGAGCAGCGACCCCGCGCCCGTCACGCTCTGGAAGGACACGTACCGGGAGCCGCGCACGACCTATTACTACAGGATCAGGGGTTTTAACACGGCCGGCGCGACGGACTATTCGTCCGTGCTTGCGGTGCCGTCCCCCTAGCCGCAGGGCTTTCCCCCGCCCCATGCCCCTGTACCCTCGCCCCATGCCCCGAGGCGCCAGCCACCCCTGGTGCGCCAGGGCCTGGCCGCGGCCCCGGGAGGGGCCCCGCCCCCGATAAATCTACCCGTCACGGATTACCCCAATCGTCAGTGAAAGCACCCAACCCTACCCATACCCAATGAGTGCCTCCCCCGCCCCCAACCCCCCACAGCTCATCTTCTGGCGAGAGAAGATCGGCTACGCCGTCGGTGACACCGCAAGCTGCCTGTTCTGGGTCATCGTCTCGAGCTTCCTGAACATCTTCTACACGGATGTGTTCGGGCTGGCGCCCGCCGCGCTCGCCGGCCTGCTTTTCATCACCCGGCTCTGGGACGCGGCGTTCGACCCGATCGTCGGCATGGTCGCCGACAGGACGTCGAGCCGCTGGGGCAAGTTCAGGCCGTGGATCCTGTGGGGGATCGTCCCCTTCATGGTCGCCGAGATCGCCCTCTTCTACACCCCGAACCTCGGGCCCACGGGCAAGCTGGTCTACGCCTACGTGACCTACAGCGTGGTGATGCTGATTTATTCCGGGATCAACGTGCCATACGGCGCCCTCCTCGGCGTCATCACGCCCAACTCTAGCGAGAGGACGGCGCTCGCCTCCTACCGGTTCGTCGGGGCCTTCGCGGGAAACTTCATCGTCCAGGGCACCCTGCTGTGGATGGTGAGCCGCTTCGGGAACGGGAACGACCGGATCGGCTACACGCTGGCCGTCACCGTCCTGGCCTTCGCCTCCGGCGGACTCTTCCTCTACCTGTTTGCCTCGACCAAGGAGCGCGTTCTCCCCCCGGTGGAAAAGAACTCGATCCGCACGGACCTGAGCGACCTGTTCCACAACCGGCCGTGGATGACGCTCTTCGCGATGGGCGCCACGACACTGGTCTACATCACGTTCCGGCAGGTGACGACGGTCTACTACTTCGCGTACTATGTCGGCGACAAGGGCATGGCGTCGACCTTCCTCTTGGTGGGCACCGTGTTCTCGATCCTTGGCGCCATCTCTACGCCTTACCTTGTTCCGCTCTTCGGGAGCAAGCGGGCGACCTTCATCGGGCTCACGGCCATGGGGGTCGTCTGCAATGGCGCCAGCTACTTCGCCGGCCCGAAGGACTTCGTCCTGATCTTCGCCACCCACATGCTGGGCTCCGTACCGATGGCCGCCATCTTTCCCCTCATGGGCTCGATGTACGCCGACACGGCCGACTACGGGGAGTGGAAGTTCGGGCGCCGCGCCACCGGCCTCATCTTCGCCGGCTCCACGTTCTCGCAGAAGACCGGGGGCGCCCTGGGCGCCGCCCTGGTGAACGTCGTCCTCTCGCTCGTCGGATACAAGGCCAACGTCGTCCAGTCGGCAACGTCGATCGCCGGCCTGCGGCACCTGATGAGTACCCTTCCGGCGGCGTTCGGCCTGGCCGTGGTCGGCCTGTCACTCTTCTACAAGCTCACGACCGAGAATGAGCGCCAGATCGCGCAGGACCTCCGCCTACGAAAGGGGTTCGACACGGGGCAGGCGGCGCCGGCCGCCGCCCTCTAGGCCTCCCGTCCCTTCATGAGCATCCTTCTGCCACCGCCCCCCGCCGCGCTGCTTGCCCTCGCCCTGGCGTTCGCCTCCACGGCCTGCCCTGCCGAGACCATCCCGGCGGCCGGACCGCTCGTACGAGCCGAGGGCCGCACGGTCCCCACCCCGAGACAGGGGTTAAGGCTCGGCTACCCCGGAGTCGCGTTCCATCTCTCGGCGCAGGGACCGTCGCTTGCCATGCGGGCGGAGACCTCCGCGGACGAGGTCGATTTCGACGTGCTTGTCGATGGCCGGTTCGCGCGCCGCGTGCGCCTTGCCCGGGGCGAGTCCGACGCGGTGCTCTTCGAGGGCGCGTCGGACGCCGCGCACACGGTCGATCTCGTGCACTGCACGGAGACCTCCAACGGCATCTGCGAGATCGAGACGTTTTCGGCTAGGGGGTTCCTGAGCCCGCCCGCCGCCCCTACCCGGCGGCTGCTCTTCATCGGGGACTCCTTCACGTGCGGCGCGGCCGCCGAGTGCCGCCCCGGGCTCCCCATCAGGCCCACGAAAAGCCAGCGCCAGAACGCGCGCCTCTCCTACGGATGGCTCCTTTCCCGGGCGTTAGGGGCGGACGTCTCGATCGTGGCCTACGCCGGCCGGGGCCTCCTGCGCGACTGGCAGGGACTCAGCTCGCCGCGCGAGGCGCCGGAGTTCTACGAGTACGCGATCGCCGACGACCCGGCGACGCCCTGGGCTCACGCGTCCTACGTCCCTGACGCAATAGCCCTGTGCCTTGGCAATGACTTTGACGCAGGCGTTCCCGACGAGACCACGTTCATCCGCGCCTACATCGAGTTCGTCCGCAAGCTCAGGCGAGACGCCCCGCGCGCCGCGATCGTGCTCATCGTTTCCCCGGTCGTCACCGACCGTCCCGGTTCCGTCCCCAGGCACACCGTGCTCCGCGCCTACCTTGACCAGGTGGCGAAGGCCCTTGGCGACCCGGCGGTGCTCGTGGCCGACGTCGGCACCTACCCCGGGGTCCCGGGGGACTGGCACCCCGACGGCACGGCCCACGAGGCCGTGGCGGCCATCCTCGATCCGATCCTCCGAAAGGCCCTCACGGGGGTGCCGGGCAAGGCCAATCCATGAAGACCTTCCTCCGTGCCCTCTCCCTTGCCGCCCTCCTCGCGCCGGCCGCCGCACGCTGCGAAGACCCGTACAGCGTGCCTGGATCGGGCCACGAGCTTGAGCAATACCTTCCCGAGGGGTTCCATCGCATCCAGCTCGGCGACGCCGCGCCGGATTTTAGGCTCACCGGAGTCGACGACAAGGTGCACACGCTGGCCGAGTTCGCAGGATCGCGCTTCCTCCTCGTCGTCTTCCTTTCCAACCACTGCCCTTACTCCCACGCCGCCGAATCGAGAATGATCCCCTGGATCAACCGGATGAAGGAGCGGGGGCTTGCCGTCGTGGCGATCCAGCCGAACCACCCGGACGCCCTGTCGATCGACGAACTCGGCTACAGCAAGTACAGCGACAGCTTCCCCGAAATGAAGCTCTACGCCGCCGAGCACGGGTTCACCTTCCCGTACCTCTACGACGGGGAGACCCAGTCGGTCGCCAAGACGTACGGGGCACTGGCCACACCCGACCTCTTCCTCTTCGACGAGAACCGGAGGCTCCGGTACTCGGGGCGCTTCGACGACTCGCGCTTCGAGGACCCGGCGACGGTCAAGCGGCACGACGCGATCAACGCCCTGGACGACCTCCTGGCGGGCCGCACGGTCGCGGTCCCCTACGCCAGGCCGATGGGGTGCGCCGTCAAGTGGCTCACGAAGGTGCACAAGGCCGCCGCCTCCAACCAGGCCGCGTGGAACCACGACCCGATAACGATCGAGCCCATCACGGCCGCGCAGGTCGCAGAGCTCGCGCGGAACCCGACCAACAAGCTGCGGCTCATCAACGTGTGGGCGACCTGGTGCGGCCCGTGCGTCGGGGAGTTCCCCGAGCTCGCCAAGCTTTCGCGGCGCCTGAAGCTCCGGGACTTCGAGGTCATCACGATCAGCCTGGACCAGCCCAAGGACGAGGCGAAGGCGCTCCGGTTCCTCCAGGCGCAGCACGCGGGAATGTCGGAGAGGATAGGCAAGAGCCTGAAGGCCGAGCACCGGACGACCAACAACTACCTCTTCACCGAGGCCAGCACTGACGCGCTCGTGCAGGCGCTGGACCCCGAGTGGCCGGGCCCCATCCCCCACACCGTCCTCATCGCCCCGGGCGGCCGCATCCTCTGGAGGCAGAACGGCGCCTTCGACGCCGTGGTGCTCGGAAGGAAGATCCTGGACGAGCTCGGGGGTTACTACCCCGAGAACTAGACTCAATCCCCATGCCCCTCCGCTCGCATCTGCCCCGCCTTGTCGCCCCGCTCGCCGCGGCCCTCACCCTTGCGGCTCTTCCGTCCCTTTCCAAGGGGGCGACCGAGGGCGCCCCGCTCGCGCCGCCCCAGCTTCCCGGGGACGGGATCGGCCACCGGGACTTCCTCTTCACGGGGCAGCTCGACCACAGCCTCTTCATGGTGCGCGGGGGGAAAGTCGTATGGTCCGACCGGGTGCCCGGCGCCTACGGCCACGTCCAGGACGCGACCGTGCTGCCGGACGGCAATCTGCTCCTGGCCTACATGACGGGCGTCAAAATCATCACCCCTGGAAAGCGCGTCGTCTGGGACTACGCAGCGCCAAAGGGTGCGGAGATCCACACCGCGAGGGCGATCGGCCGCGACAAGGTCCTCTTCGTCCAGGACAGCACGCAGGCGGAGGTCCTTCTCGCCGACATCTCCAAGGGAACGGTGGAGCGGCTCTTCTCCCTGCCCGTGGGGGACCCTACCCACGTCCACATGCAGACTCGGCGCGCGGTGCTCACCGACCAGGGGACTCTCCTCTTGGCGCGGACCGACCTCAGCAGGGTCAGCGAGTTCGACCAGGCGGGCCGCGAGATCTGGTCGGCTGCGGTCGCCCGCCCGTGGTCGGTGCAGCGGCTTCCCGACGGCCACACGCTCGTCTGCAGCTTTGAGATGTTCATCCGCGAGCTCGACGCCCACGGCGCCACCGTGTGGGAGTTCTCGCCGAAGGACGCGCCGGACTACGCGATGCCCAAGTGGTGCGTGGCCACGCGGCTGGCCGACGGCGACACGCTGGTCGCCAACAACACCCCCGTCCCCCCTCCCGGCAACGAGAGCCGCGCGCCTGTCCAGGCATTCGAGGTCTCGCCGGACAAGAGGGTCGTCTGGGCGCTCCGCTCGTGGAGCGAGCCGAACCTCGGCCCCGGCTGGATCATCCAGTACCTGGACGAGCCGGCCTCCCCCGTGGCCCAGCACTTCGGCTCGATCCGCTGAAGCGCCGCTCGCAACCGCCTCCCCTCACCATGAAAACCCCGAAGATATCCCCCGGGCGCGGCGCCGCGGCCGTGCTCGCGCTCCTCGCCTGCGCCACCCACGCCCAGCCCGTCACCGCCCCCTGGGGCAACGTCACGGGGATCCAGATCGATGGCGAGCGGATGGCCTTCGAGACCGCGCTCCGCGCGGTCAATCCGGACTGGTCGGGGGTCGTGCAGTCCTCGAAGTACAACTGGGAGGGGCACCCCAGCTTCATGCTCGAGGGCCGGACCTACACGTGCGCCCACTTCCTCGAGGGCACCCAGTTGAACTACACGACACGCGTCACGGACTCGGGCCGCGGCTCGGCCGAAGTCGACCTGAGCGTCGAGCTGAAGGCGGACCTCCCTATGGCGGGGACCTACTACAGCGTGGATCTTCCCGCGGCCGACTACGCCGGCGCGACGTTCGAGCTGATCGGGGCTGACCACCAACCCTTGCCCGTGCTCGCGGACAACTCCGGCAAGCAGAGGGAGCTCGTGCGGACTAGGGCCAGGGGATTCCGGGCGATCGGCCCCGGCCGCACCCTCGAGGTCCTGGCCGACGCGGACACCGAGATCGTTGTGCGCCAGGACTTCGTCGACCAGCCGGACTACCTGAACGACCCGCACCCGCGGATGACCTTCGTCGCCTCCGACCCCCAGCAGAGGGTCGCGGACACCCAGGTCTATTTCGCGGTCCTGCCCGGATCTTCAAAGGCCGGCGCCTCCGCCCACTCCCATTACTCGATCAAGGCGGGCGGCACGATCGACCGCGAGCCCGTCGCCTTCGTGCTCCGGCCGGGCGAGCCCGGCCGCCGCTTCGCTGGCGTCGGAGGGAACTTCAGGATGCAGTACCCGGAGCTCGATGCCCAGGTGGTCGACTACTGCCTGGCCAACCTGGACGTGACCTGGGGACGGATCGCATTCCCATGGGCCGAGTGGCAGCCCAAGGAGGCCTCCGATCTCGAGGCCAAGGCGGCCTCGGGGGGCCTGAGCCCCTATTTCTACGCCCAGATCGAGATGGCCCGCACACTGGCCAGCCGGCACATCCCCATCATCCTGAGCGTCTGGGTTCCGCCGGAGTGGGCCGTGGACCGCTCGATCCGGATACCGAAGGGCGTGAAGCTCGATAGCCGCAAGCTGGGCGAGATCGCCGACTCGATCGCGAACTACGTCTCGTTCCTGAAGCGCACCTACGGGGTCGAGCCCGCGCTCTTCTCGTTCAACGAGACCGACTACGGCGTGGAGGTCCAGCAAAGCCCGGAGGAGCATGCGGCGGCCAACCGCGCGATCGGCGCGGCGTTTGCCGCGCGCGGCCTGGCCACGAAGATGCTTCTCGGCGACACAGGCGCGGGCACTCTTGCCGCCCACAGGATGGTCGGCGCGACGGAGGCCGACCGGAGCATTTACCCCTATCTGGGCGCCATCTCCTTCCACAATTACCACGGGCTGACCCCCGCCGACCTGAAGGTCTGGGCGGACTCCGCGCGGGCGACCAACCTGCCGCTCCTGGCCGACGAGGGCGGCGCAGACTCGGCGGCGCACCGCTACCCGCTGGTCTGGACCATGCCGTGGTTCGACCAGCTGGAGATCGACCAGTACGTCCGGATCGGCGCCGCCTGCCAGCCCCTCTCCGTCCTGCCCTGGCAGCTGAACGCGGACTACTCGCTCCTGGCCGGCGGGGGCATCTATGGCGACAACGGGACCCTCCGGCCGACCCAGCGGTTCTGGAGCCTGAAGCAGCTGGGAGCCCTCTCGGGCGCCTTCTGGATCCCGGTGACGGCCGACCGCCCGAACATCAGCTGCGCGGCCCTCGGCGACATCGCCCGGGGCGCCTACGCGATCCACATCACGAACAACGGGGCAACCCGCCAGGCCGTCGTGACGGGCCTGCCGCTCTCGGCGAAGAAGTGGCGGATCTACGTAACCGACGCCCAAAGGGGGATGGAGCTGGTGTCCGTGAGGGGCGCGGTGGACGGCAGGCTAAGCTTCCCCCTTGAGGCCCAGACCTTCACGAGCCTCGTCTCCGAATAGATCCCTTCCATGAAGATCCCTTACGCCCCCGCGGCCCTCCTCGCCCTTGGTGCCCTCCTCGGTTCGCCCACCGAGAGGCTTCTTGCGTCGCCGCCCGCGGGCTACCAGGGCAGGCCCTTCGACGATGCGGCCTATCGCGCGCAGGAGCGGCTCGAGGCCGACCGGCCCCGCCTGCCCTTCCACGGGTTCACCCCTTCGTTTACCGCCTGGGACGCCCGGACCGCGGGAGGCATTGGCTGGGTCAGCCCCGAGGAGAAGGGCGCCGCCGTGACGCTCGACCCGCCTGACGACGCGGGGGGCCGCGTGATCCACTACCATGTTGCGACCAGCAACTATCGCTACGCGGCCTTCGGCTGGCTGTGGGGGACGCCCGTTGACCTCAGCGCCTACGACGCCGTTTCCTTCAGGATACGGGTGACCGGGCCGAAGCCCCCGCAGGAGCTGTTCTTCGGGGTGAGCGAGTTGCAGCCTGCCCCAATCTCCCTGCGCGAATACGAGCCCGACCTGATGGACGGGTCCTGGCACACGGTCACGATCCCGGCCAGGGCGATGAAGTGGACGGGGCCCGAGTCGGAGCGAAAGCAGGTGCGGGGGTTCGCATTCAAGACCTTCGTCTGGGATCCGTCCGACTTCGACATCCGCCTGGACCACTTCACGTTCGACCGCGCGACGGCCCCCGGGCCGGCCACCGAGGCCCCGGCGCCGCAGGCCGGTCCCGCGCCCAGGGGGCAGTCGATCCCCGGGACGGTCGAGTGCGCCTTCTACGACCTCGGGGGCGAGGGCGTCGCCTACCACGACACGACGCCGATCAACATCCTGAGCGCCGTCCTCAACCAGCAGCGCAGGCACCAGCGCGCCCACGCCACCGCGTACCACTGGAACTTCCGTAGGGACGAGGGCGTGGACATCTCCTTCGTCAAGGACTGGGCCGACCTGAACCACCCGAACCTCGTCGATCCGCCGGTGAACCAGCTCTACATCGGTGGCACCGAGGACGGGGAGTGGTGCAACTACACGGTCGACGTGAGGAAGGCGGGGACCTACGAGATCATCGCCCGGTACGGCAACGTCCCGGGGGCAAAGCCGATCCGCCTCTCCCTGAACGGCGAGCCCGCGTGCACCTGCCCCTTTCCCGTCGTCACAGGCAGCATGCACACCTGGAACCGCGCGCCGGTCGGCCGCATCACCTTCCCAGAGACCGGCGTGCAGCTGCTGACCCTCCACTACGAGAGGGGTTACAACCTGGGCAGCCTCGAGTTCGTCGAGGCGAAGTAGGGGCGCCTGGGCGAAGAAAGGGTTCGATTACGGTCGGGGCCTAGCCAGTCTCGCGCGTAACAACGCGGGCGGCGGACGGGTGCAGGCCGCGCCTTTTCTCACTCAAATCCCGAAGGACTCACCACCATGAAGAACGCCCTAGTGTCCCTCGCCGTGCTCGCCCTGTCGGTCCCCGCCGCGCGGGCAGCGGATTCCCCCGCGGCCCGGGCCTTCGCCACCGTTCGCGAGCCAGTCGTCGTCCTCCTGCACGCGCGGGTGATCGACGGTCTTGGCCACGCCCCCCAAGAGGGGCAGACCCTGGTGATCCGCTCCGGCAGGATCGCGGAACTCGGCGCCGACGGCGCGGTGGCGGTGCCCCAGGGGGCCCGCGTCATTGATCTGGCGGGCAAGTCCGTGATCCCCGGCTTGGTGCTGGTCCACGAGCACCTCTTCTACTCCTCCTTTGTTCAGCCGGCGCTCCACATCAACGAGATGGAGTTCTCGTTCCCCCGGATGTACCTGGCCGCGGGGATCACCTCGATGCGGACCGGCGGGAGCATCGAGCCCTACACGGACCTCCAGATCAAGGATGACATCGACGCGGGCCGCGTCCCCGGGCCGAAGCTCCACCTGACGATGCCCTACCTCGACGGCCCGGGCACCGGCATCACGCAGCTGCGCCCGGTCGCAAGCGCGGCAGCCGCACTCCGGATGATCGACTACTGGGCCGACGAGGGGTTCACGTCAGCCAAGGTGTACATTAACCTCCCAGCCGAGATCATGGGGCCGGCAATCGCCGAGGCCCATCGGCGCGGGATGCAGGTGACCGGGCACATCGGCAAGGTGAGCTACGGGGAGGCCGCCCAGATGGGGATAGACGACCTGGAGCACGGCTTCATGGCGATGAGCGACTTCATCGCTGGCCGGAAGCCCGGCGACCCCTCGAACTCTGTCGGCAACTACCGGAGCCTCGAGGCGCTAAACCCCGACGCGCCCGAGGTGGCCGCCCTCATGAAGCAGCTTGTCGAAAGGCACGTGGCGGTCACCTCGACGCTGGCGATATTCGAGACCTTCACCCCGGGCCGCCGGATCGACACGCCGGCCGAGCTCGAGTCGCTGGCCGGGCCGCTGAAGGAGACCTACCTCACCAACTGGGCCGCCATGAACGCGAAGAATAGCCAGATGGCCGTCCACGCGCTCTCAAGGGACATGGCCCTCGAGCTCAGGTTCTTCCGGGCCGGAGGGCTCCTCGTCGCCGGCACCGACCCCACCGGCTACGGCGGTGTATTGGCGGGCTACGGGAGCTGGCGTGCCGTAGAGCTCCTCGTTGAGGCCGGGCTCACCAATGTCGAGGCGATCCAAGTCGCCACCAGCAACGGCGCGCGCCTGCTGGGCATCCTGGGCGACACCGGGAGCCTCGAGAAGGGCAAGGCAGCGGACCTGGTTGTGATCGCCGGTGACCCCTCGAGGGACATCTCCGAAATCCGGAAGGCCGAGACCGTCTTCAAGGACGGGGTGGGCTACGGGTCCAAGGCCCTGTTCGACAGCGTCAAGGGCTCCGTGGGAATCCAATAGGGCGCCCTCCCCGCAGCGGGGGCTCAGCTCCACTCCGGGAACTGAGTCGTGTTCAGGTCCAGTGGCCGAATCGACGCCAGATCCGTTTCATCGAGGCTGAAGTCGAAGATGTTCAGGTTCTCGGCGATGTGCGCCTTCTGGCTCGAGCGGGGAATCACGACGATTCCCCTCTGGAAATGCCACCTCAGGCACACCTGCGCCACGGTCTTGCCGTGCTTCCTGGCGATCGCGGCCAGGGAATCGCTGGCAAAGAGCCCGTGCCGGCCCTCGGCAAAGGGCGACCACGCCTCCATCTGCACGCCGTGCTGCTTCAAATAGTCGTACGCGCTCCCCTCCTGGAAGAACGCATGGGTCTCGATCTGGTGGACGGCCGGCTTCACCTCGAAGTTCGAGATCAGGTCGTCCATCTGCGCGAAGTCGGCGTTGCTCATGCCGATGGCCCTGATCCTGCCCTCATGGTGGAGCTCCTCCATCGCGCGCCAGGAGCCCTTCCAGTCCCCTCCGTTGGGGCGGTGGATTAGGTAGAGGTCCAGGTAGTCGACCTTCAGCTTGTCGATCGAGGTCTGGAACCCCCTCTTCGCGTTCTCGTAGCCCATGTCGGCCTTCCACAGCTTCGAGGTGATGAAGAGCTCCTCCCGCCTGACCCCGCTCTGCCTGACGCCCTCCCCCACCGAAGCCTCATTGTCGTAGATCATGGCGGTATCGATCAGGCGGTAGCCGAGGGACAGGGCGTCGGCTACGCACCTCACCCCGAGGTCGCCCCTGAGCGTCATCGTGCCCAGTCCAAGGCGCGGCATCTTCACCCCGTTGTTGAGCGTCACCCACGGGACCGAATTGCCGGGCGCGTCCACAGCGGTGGCGGCAAACATCTTCCGGGCTCCCAGGCCGAGGAAGAAGGCGGAGGCGGCGCTTGTCCTAAGGAATTCCCTGCGGTTCATCCCGCCATTTTGGTCCCATGGGACGGAAATTGAAAGGGATAATAGGACGCACCGGCAAACCGAGCGAACCGGCCCCGGGTTGACCGCCTTCATCCAAACGCACTTAGTGAGTCAGGTTCGAACCCCGGCCCAAGGCTTCCGGCCTCCCCCTCAGAAACCTGATTAATGTCTCGATCGACCCCACGCGGCTGCCACCTCTTCGCCCTTTTGGCACTGCTTTCGATGCTGCCGGGTACGGAAGCCGCCGCGGGCGAGCCCCCAGTGCAAGAGCACCTCGCCTCCCTGCCTTCCGGCTGGGTCAAAATAGACTCAAGGGGCAAATCCTTCGAGATGGGGGAGCAATTCGCCGGACACCGTTGGACCTACACTTACCCCGTTCATCCCGTGGCCTTCACCTATGATTTTGCCATGAGCGCGACCGCGGTCAAGCAGGCGGAATTCCTGGGCACAATGGGCTCAAATCCCACCCTTCACCCGGGGGAGGTCCGCCGGCCGGTCGACAACGTTTCCTGGTTTGACGCCGTCCTCTATTGCAACGCCCTGAGCGCCCGTGACCACCTGGCGCCGGTCTATGCCTACTCCTCCATTGTCCGGGACGGCACCGGTGTCGTCATCGACCTGCCCGATCTAAAGATAAACATCCGAGCCCCGGGCTACCGCCTCCTCACCTCTGCGGAGTTCGAATTTGTGGTCCGCGCTGGAACCACGAGCCGCTGGTTCTTCGGGGACACGGACGGCGACCAGGCCAAGTCCACGGACTTTGCATGGAGCGAGCTTAATTCCGAGCACACCCCCCATCCCGTCGGGATGCTGAGGCCAAACGCGCTAGGAATCTACGACATGACCGGGAACCTCTGGATGTGGTGCAACGACTGGTACGGGGGCGAATACCCGTCCACCCGCCAGGTTGATCCCGTGGGGCCGCCGTCCGGCCAGGAACGCATTGCCCGCGGCGGCGCGTTCAAGAACGACGTCAACCACCAGCGCTCCGCGTACCACTGGCAATGGGCGCCGGACCTGCACAATTTCGAGCTGGGCTTTCGGATCGCCCGGACGCTCCCCGGCGTCGCCGAGTCGCCGCTCCCCTTCGCCGATATCAACGAGGACACGTGGTACAAGATCGTGGCGATCCACAGTGGCAAACCCCTGGAGATTGCAGGAGGGACGGGAATCACCCAGGCGGGAAGGCCCCTCCAGCAGCACGCGGCCACCGGGGCCGACAACCAACTGTTCCGATTCAAGAGACGCCAAAGCGGCTACTACCAGATATTCGCCAAGGACGGCGGCGCCCTGCAGATCCGCGCAGGCTCCATGCTCGACCACGCACCGGTTGAGGAAGGCCCCTCCGATGGCGCCGACAATCAGCTATTCACCCTGGTGAAGGACACCGACGACGCCTACAGCATCGTCGCCAAGAGCAGCGGCTACGGCTTCGATGTTTCTGGAGGCGCCGGCTCGGTGGGCGACGGCGCCCAGGTCATCGTCTATCCCTGTGGCAATGCGCTGAACCACAAGTTCGCGATCATAGAGGCAACCCTCGCCGACTTTAAGCCGGTGGTCGCTCCCCTCGCGAAGGTGCCGTCCTTCCGGCCTCCGTTTGACGCGGCGGCGGCAGGGATGCGCCCCCTCTTCGACGGAAAGACGCTCAACGGATGGGTCGGGGACCCGACATGCTGGAGCGTGGTCGACGGGGCGATCGTCGGCATAAAAGGCAACCAGAACCTGATGACCGTCGAGGATTTCGATGATTTCCGCATCATCGTTTCGACGATCCAGGTCGATTCGCCCACCAACCACCAGGGAATCGGTTTCTGGGGAGATAGGCTTCCCCCGGGTAAGTATGGCTATGGGGGCTGCATAGACTTCATGCCCCCCATGAACTGGACATGGGACTACACGACCAACCGCGGAGCAAACGGCACCCTGAGGCTGAGCCGGGACCTTGACAAGGAGCTGGGCATCACCCGTTCCGAGTGGACGCAGGCCGAGATCTTGGTGAGCCGTTCCCAGGGACGCGTTCGCATGGCCGTGAATGGAATCGAGGTCCTCGACTACACGGATCGGAATCCTGCGCGCTTCAAATCCGGGCCGATCGGCCTGCAGGCCCACGGCGGCAGCCGTGATGTCCGCTATAAGGACATTTTTATCGAGACCGCCCCGAAACAATCCCGACTCATCACACTGAAAGAATAGGCCCCCAGTCTCCCCAAATGGCCGGCGGCAAGCCGGCTCAGGTTTTGGCCCCCCAGGTTAAACCCCAAGCGCCCCATCCCTCCATCCCATGCCCCACTTCAGCCTGACAGCACCTATCTGCCGTGCGCTCCAATCAGGAGCCTTCCTCATCGCGCTTCCAGCGGCGCTTCTGGGCGCCGAACCGGTTCCGAGCCCCAGGGAGATCGTCCCCCTCGACGCCGGTTGGCGATTCCAGCTTGGCGACCTGCCAGCGGCAAAGACACCCTCCTTTAACGACACCTCTTGGCGCGTCCTGGACCTGCCGCATGACTGGAGCATCGAGGGGGGGCTCAACCCGCCCCCGGAGGGCGACAAGGATGGCGGATACTTCACGCACGGCATCGGCTGGTACCGGAAAAGCTTCACACTGCCGGCCTCAGCGGCGGGCAAGAAGGTCGTCGTGGAGTTCGACGGCGTCTACATGAACAGCGATGTTTGGATCAACGGCCATTTCCTGGGGCGCCGGCCCTACGGATTTGTCGAGTTCCGCTACGACCTGACAGAATTCCTGACGGGTGACGGAACGCCAAATGTGCTTTCCGTGCGCGTCGACGACTCCGCCGAGCCAGCGCTGCGCTGGTATGCGGGCTCTGGCATCTACCGCAGCGTCCGTCTGGTCGCGACGGCATACACCCATTTCAGGCTGGACGGCGGCATCAGGATCTCGACGCCGCAGGTCTCGGCGGCCGAGGCTGTGGTCCAGTGCGACGCCATTATCGACGCCCATTTCTTCACCGAGGCGGAGCGCCAAATGTGGCTCAAGGATGCATGGCACGTGAAGCCGTCAAAGCACGAGCTTGTCCTTACAAGCACCGTCATTGCCCCAGACGGCTCCGAGGTGGCGACCACGGCCTCGAAGCTCGACGTCGAGGACATGCACCCCGGCCAGCACGCCACGCAGTGGGTGACGGTCAGCAAGCCCAGCCTCTGGTCCGACCGAAGCCCGGTCCTTTACCGGCTGAGGAGCACGGTCGCGCTGGACGGAAAAGCCCTCGACGAGACCACGACGACCTTCGGCATACGCCAGCTCACGTTCGACCCGGACCGGGGACTATTCGTAAACGGGCAGCCCACGAAGCTCAAGGGCGTCTGCCTTCACCAGGACGCCGGATCCTTCGGCAACGCGGTTCCCGCAGCCGTTTGGGCATGGCGACTGGAACGCCTGAAGGAGATGGGCTGCAACGCGGTCCGGACAAGCCACCATCCCTTTGCGCCGGAATTCTACGACCTCTGTGACCGGCTTGGCCTCTATGTCTTCGACGAGGCCTTCGACGAATGGACCCGCGACTGGACCTACAACTACACCGAGAACACGCGGGGCAAGTCGGCCTTCGGGTACCACCTCTACTTCGAGCAGTGGCATCAGGCCGACATCCGCTCGATGCTGCGGCGCGACCGCAACCATCCGAGCGTGGTCCTCTGGAGTATTGGCAACGAGATACCCGACCAGTTTAATGATGACGGCTGGAAGATCGCGAGGGAGTTGGTGTCCATCTGCCACGAGGAGGATCCGACCCGGTTAGCCACGTCCGCGTGCGACCAGTCGTTCGTCGCGTCCCGCAACGGTTTCATGGACGCGCTCGACCTCGCGGGCTACAATTACATCGACCGGATCTACGGGGAAAAGACCTACGCGCCCGAGCGCGAGCGCTTCCCCCACCGCCTCTGCCTGGGCACCGAGACGACCAGCATGGTGCGGTACTGGCTTGGGGTGCGTGACAACGACTTCGTGATCGGCGAGTTCGTCTGGACCGGAATCGACTACCTGGGTGAATCCCATGCCTACCCGAGGCGGGGCTCGAGCTCCGGATTCCTCGACCTCGCCGGAGGCAGGAAGCCCGAGTACTTCAGGCGCGCCGCCTTTTGGCGGGACGACCCCGTCTTGCAGCTGTGCGTCCTCACCGGCGAGAAGCGCGCAATGCCCTGGCTGCCTGAAGCCTCCCTCATCAAATGGAATTGGCCCGAAGGGTCCTCCCTCACTGTCCGAGCGCTGACAAACTGCGACGAGGTCGAGCTATTCCTCAACGGGGCTTCCCTCGGCCGCCACCCGGTGTCGCACGATGCCTATTCTAGCGACTGGAAGGTCCCCTACTCCCCCGGCGTGTTGTCGGCTACTGCCTACCGGTTGGGCCAGAAGGCCGCATCCCAGGAGCTTCGCACCGCTGGCGCGGCGGCCAGCCTGAGGATCACACCGCTTCCATCGCCGCTCGCCAGCGACGTCTCTCTTTACGACATCTCGGTGGTCGATTCCGCAGGCCAGACCGTCACCGACGCCGTTCCTCAGGTCACGGTTAGGGTCGAGGGTGCCGCGAGGCTGATCGGCCTGGACACGGGCGACCTTGGCTATAGCGGGTCGTTCAAGACCTCGACGCGTGCCGCTTACCTTGGCCGGATGCTGGCCACGGTCGAACGCACGGCCCAACAGGGCACCCTTCGTATCGTGGTCACGACGCCCGGTCTGCCCGACGCTGCCTTCGCTGGCCCCTGATCCCATTCCCGTGGTGCCGACGGTCGAAATGTCGTTTCGCCGAACAAAACGAACAGCCCAAGACCTTTAGCCCGACGGGCTGAATATTTTTCCTGGCTAAGGCGATAGGAGCGTGGCCGACCGAATATCGGTTGGTATCAATTTTCTGCCCATAGCGGATAAATTGAAGCAATTGTGCTTCCATGGCCGGCGGTGCTCGGCGCGCGAGGAAAAGGAACCAATTCTCTCACCTTAGCGGAGGCCATTAACGCCATTCTAGTGCATCCCTGCGCCCCCAAATAACTCAGCTGGATTACACTGCAAGGGGCGGACATCAAATAGCTGAAACGCGGGTTCCGGGCGGGCGATCATTCGGCCCTGCGCACCAACAAAGGCCGGTCGACGTAAGACCGCCATCGAGGAGGCCGAGGAGGCGTGTTTCGGTCTTACGCTGGTGGACGCGAGCTTGATGCTTTTCCCAGAACAAAGGGCAAGCAATACGACCAAGCGCTCGCACTGGTAGGTTACTCAGCCCGGGTGGCATCGTGGCGGCCTGAACCTTGCGGTGAATGGATGCCATATTCACCGCATAATGTGCGGCTTTTAGCCTTTACAATCCATGCACCAAATGCGGTGATTCAGGCATGCCCTACCTCCATGAGCTCTCGGGCTGGCCACGCCTCAATTGGCGCGAGGCCGAGCTTCTGCCGGTGCTGTCAAACGTCCGGTATCACCAAGGCCGATTGCTGGGCAAAATGGAGGGTCTGGGCTTTCGCTTCCGGGACGAGGCAAACCTGACGAACCTTACTTCGGAAGTCATCCAATCCAGCGCCATTGAGGGCACGGTTTTCGACCCAGTCTCGGTGCGCTCCTCCATTGCACGCCGCATGGGCATGGCAAGCGAGCGAGCAACCCCATCCAGCCATGATGTCGAGGGCGCAGTCGAGATGATGCTGGACGCCACGCAACACTACGCCGAGCCGCTCACCGCGGACCGCCTTCTCGGCTGGCAGTCGTCGCTTTTCCCAGAAGGCCGCAGCGGCCTGCACCGAGTTCTCGTCGGCCGGTGGCGCACGCCCGAGATGGACCCGATGCAGGTCGTCTCCGGCCCAGTTAGCCGCGACCGCCTCCGCAAGAAGAACATCCATTTTGAAGCTCCGACCGCCGATCGCCTTCCCGGGGAGGTGCGGGACTTCCTGCAGTGGTTTGAAGGCGAGCAGGCGATCGACCCCATCCTCCGCGCCGCCGTCGCCCACCTCTGGTTCGTCACCATCCACCCGTTTGAAGACGGCAACGGCCGGGTAAGTCGCGCCATCGCCGACATGGCGCTCGCTCGCGCCGACAGCTCTGCGCTCCGCTTCTACAGCATGTCCGCGCAGATCGAGGCCGAGAAGAAACAATACTACGACAATCTCCAACAGGCCCAGAGGGGCGGCCTGGACATTACCCCCTGGATCATCTGGTTCCTCGCGTGCCTCGACCGCGCGCTCGAGCGAGCGGACGAATCCCTTGCTGGCATCCTCCAGAAGTCGGCCATGTGGGAGAGGATCAACGCCGGGGCACCAGTCAGCGAACGTCAGCGTCTCGTCCTGAACGCATTGCTCGACCGCAGTGAACGCGCGATATCCACCTCCAAATACGCCAAACTCGCCCGTTGCTCCCTGGACACTGCGTTGCGCGACATCAAATCGCTGGTCGACTCCGGCGTCCTCGTCCCTGGCGAGGGAGGAGGACGCAGCACGAAATATCAGATGAGTGGTGCCCCCGCCCGGACTTGAACCGGGATAGGCGGTTTAGGAAACCGCTACTCTATCCAGTTGAGTTACAGGGACTAGTTACAAAACACATTCCACTCTGCCCAAGCACCCTACACAGGCACCGCACAAAGGGGAATCCCGAATGCCTTTGCCGAATAGGGTGATCGGGGGCCTATTAGGGCTTCGTGAAAAGGGCGGGCAAGCAGTATCGTGACGGGCCGGAGCCGGTCATCGGGCCCCGCGGCCTCGGTCTCCGCATCCGCGGCACGCCAAGTTGCGTAGAAGTGGCTACACCAAAGCAGGATCCCTTAGTCCGATGAAAATCAAGACCCTCGCCCTCCTTGCCTGCGCCCTCGCCGCGGTCGCCGCCCCGTCGCGGGCCGAGCCGACGACGGATCCCGGCACACTTAAGATCGTCGTGGTCGAGGCGCTCGTCCGCGGGGAAAGCCGGGTCGACGACTATGTGCGCATGGAGCAGGTCTTCACCGACGTGTTCAACGGGCGCAAGTGGCCGCTCAAGGTGGCAGTCGAGCGTTTCGCCTCGAACACGCCGGACGACGGCACCCAGCTTCGGATCTTCTACAAGGGGATCTACCCCGAGGGGCCTGACGACCTGGTCTTCCACGCTTGGATGATCCTCTACACAAACGGCGTGAAGCACGACTTCGGCATGGTCAACTACCGTTACAACCCCCGGGCGTCGCAGAGCGAGGAATCCATCCTCGAGCACGTCGTGCGGGGTGCCGCTGTCGTCGCCGCCGACAAGGTCGGGGACGTCCTTTATCCGAAGAAGGGCGGCGCGAAGCCCTGAGGCCGGAGCGCCCCGTCGCCGTGCCGCCCCCCACAAGACCCGATTCGGTGATCGAGGAGGCGTGCCTTGTCGCCCGCACCGGCGCGGGCGACCGCGCCGCCTTCCGCGAGCTCTACGGCCGCTACAGCGCGCCGCTCTTCTCGCTCGCGGTCCGCATGGTGGGCGACGCCGGCGAGGCAGAGGAGGCCGTCCAGGACGCCTTCGTCAAGATCTGGAGGAGCGCCTCGTCCTTCGATCCCTCCAAGTCCCGGCCGTTCACGTGGGCGGTGACGCTCACCCGCCGGACGTGCATCGACCGCCTGAGGAGGAGGGGCCGCAGGCCCCTGCCCGTCCCGCTTCCCCCCGAGGAGGTCCTCCCCTCCGACGCGCCCGACGCTCGGGCCCTCACGGAGGGCCGCGAGGACTGTGAGCAGGTGGCCTCGCTCCTCGCGGGCGTGTCACCGAACCAGAGGGGGGCCCTCGAGCTGGCCCTCTACACCGACATGACCCAGGCCGAGATCGCGCGGCACCTGGGCCAGCCGGTCGGTACCGTCAAGTCCTGGATCAGGAGGGGCCTCATGAACCTCCGCACCGCCGTTTCCCACTACTCGCCATGAACCCGCAACTTGAAGACCTCGCATGCCTCTATGTGTTGGACCGGCTGGACCCCGTCGAGCGGGCGAAGCTTGAGGCAGTCATCTCCCAGGATCCCGCCCTCGCCGAGCTTGTGGGCCGCCTCGAGGAATCGGTGGAGCGCACGGTGCTGGGCCTCCCCCAGGTCGAGGCGCCCGCGGGCCTCCTCCGGCATATCGAAACGGAGATCGACCGCGGGGCCGCGGCCTTCCCCTGGGCAGGGGCCGCGCGCTGGGCTGCGGCAGCCTTGGTCGCGTTCTCGGTCAGCCTTTTCGCCGTCCACAGCCTCAGGAAGTCCGCTTCTGTCTCCCCTGGGTTCATGGTCGTCGGCCTCGACGCCCACCGGGCCCTCCGGAGCGAGCTTCCCGAGTCGGCCGCCCTTTCCAAGGACGCGCGCTTCATAGAGCTGGCGTCCCTGGCAGAGCGCTATTGGCAGGCGCCCGACCTCCTCCCCTTCAAATCCGCGCAGGGGGCCAGGCCCGGATCCGGCTATGCCCTCTACGATCCCGCCTCAAGCCAGGGCTTCATCGGCGTCCGCCGTCTGCCGGAGGCGCGGGGGGCCAAGCGCTACCACCTCTGGATCGTCGACTCCCGCACCGGCGAGGTCCGGGAGGCCGGGATGATACCGGTCGGCAAGTCGGCCGAGGGACTGTATTTCTTCTCGGTGCCCGCTCCAGCGGGGTCGCCGGCTTCCACGCTCGGCTTCTTCGTGACCGAGGAGGATGCCGGCGGGGCGGCGCCTGCGAGCCCCCACGGCAGGGTGGTGCTCGGCAACGACACGCTTTAGGGCCACGGCGGATCCTCAGTCAGGATCCGGTGTCCTAAATACACGAGGCCAATGCCCGGGGGCCCGGCCCGCCTGGAAACCTCCAGGCACCGGAATGGCCTCCCGGGGCTGGATTCCCGGCCCCATTGGGCCTAAACTACAGATGCCATGATCGATACAATCAAAAAGACCCTGCTGGCCGGCGTCGGCGCGGCGGTGGTCACCAAGGAGAAGGTGGAGTCCGCGCTCGGGGACTTCGTGAAGCAGGGCAAGGTCACGTCGACCGAGGCGCGCGAGATGGCCGAAAAGATCGCTGCCGACGGCAAGAAGGAGTTCGAGAAGCTCAGCGGCGAGATGAATGAGAAGATAAAGGACGTGCTCTCGGGCCTTACCCGCAGCACGCAGGACCGGCTCGCAGCGCTCGAGTCCCGGGTCGAGGCGCTTGAGCACAAGAACGCGGGCAAGGCCAAGGGGCCGTGAAGCCGCTGAAGGTCCTCAAGGAGGCGGTCCGCGCGAAGCACATTCTCGCGGTGCTGGCCGGCCATGGCTTTGACGGGCTCCTGAACCAGCTGGACCTCCACCCGGGTCTGCTGTCCCGGGTTCTGCCCCACCCCGAGCCCCGCCCTGTCGCTGAGCGGATCAGGCTCGCGGCCGAGGAGCTCGGGCCCACGTTCGTGAAGCTCGGCCAGTTCCTCTCGATGCGGCCCGACGTCGTGCCGCACCCCGTCATCCTCGAGCTCCGGAAGCTGCAGGACCAGATTGCGCCACTACCCTTCGAGGTCATGCGCCCCGTGCTCGTGGAGGGGCTCGGGCGCGAACCCTCCGAGGTGTTCGAGGAGTTCGACGAGGCCGTGGCCGCCAGCGCCTCGCTCGCCCAGGTCTATATCGCCCGCCTGAGGGACGGAGGCAAGGAGGTCGCGGTAAAGATCCAGAAGCCGGGCGTTCGGGAGAAGATCGAGATCGACTTCGACCTGGCTGAATGGCTCGCGGGAATGCTCCACCAGCGCGTCCCGTCGCTCCGCCCCTTCGACATGCCCTCGATCGTGAAGGAGGCCAGGGAATGGATGATGCGCGAGCTCGATTTCCGCCTGGAGGCCAACAACCAGGAGTACTTCAACGCCCTCAACAAGCACCCCGAGAAGGTGTTCTCCCCGAAGGTCTACCGGGAGGCCTCAAGCGAGCGCGTGCTCGTCATGGACCGGGTCCTTGGCAAGTCGGTGCGGGACGCCGGGGAATACCCGCCCGAGACGCGCCGGCTCCTGGCGGGCAACGGGGCGACGTCGATCGCCCACCAGGTCTTCATCTCCGGCTTCTTCCACGCCGACCCCCACGCCGGCAACATCTTCATCACGCCGGACGGCCGCCTGTGCTTCCTCGACTGGGGGCTGGCCGGCAACCTCACGCGCAGGCTCCGCTACGCCGTGGCCGACTTCTGGGTCGCCTCGGTCGAGCAGGACACCGAGCGGATCGTCCGGATCGCCGCAGACCTGGCGCCCGTCGACGCGAGGCCCGACCTCCGGTCGATGGAGAAGGACGTGACCCTGGCGCTGCGCGAGGAGCTCAACTTCGCGATCGGCAGGGCCTCCCTCGGAAAGGCGATGCTGCGGCTCCTGTTCATCTTCGGCCAGAACGGCATCTACCTCTCCAGGGACTATTCGCTCATGGCGAAGGCCGTACTCTCGATTGAGGAGGTCGGCACGGCGCTCGACCCCGGGTTCGACCTCCGGGAATACATGGCTCCCGTGCTTCGCGAGCTCCAGTTCGAGCGCATGAGCCCGCTCACCTTGGCGCGCGGGGTCCGCGGCGTCCTCCGCCAGGCGCTGGCGGGCCTCCAGGACGTTCCCTTCGAGCTGCGGCGCATCGTCCGGCGGATCGAGAACGGGAGCTTCACGATCAACCTGAACCACCAGGGGCTCGAGGAGCAGACCGACGCGGTCAAGGTGGCCGCGAACCGGGTAACGCTGGGGGTCATCATCGGCTCCCTGATCATCGGCTCGTCGCTCATCATCACGACCGGCATCCAGCCCCATCTCTTCGGCTACTCGGCCCTCGGGATCGTCGGCTACCTGATCTCGGCGGTCCTCGGGCTCTACGTGATTTGGGACATCATGCGCCACGGCCGACACAAGTAGCCGGATCCGGGGGGCAAACCTCCATTAGTTGGCGTTTTGGAGGCACTAAGGAAATCTGCTGACGAACCGGGGTTTTCGTGTATCGGTCTTGCGTGCTGATGGCCCACCTCCAGTTCACGCCCTCCGCCCAAGAGCCCCGCCGGGGCTGACGCGGTTCCTCGCCTCCCGCACGCCATGTCCTCCGAACCCGCCGTCGAGCACGAGACCACGCTCCTGGCCGACGACGTTTGGGACGACCTGCTCAACTTCATTGAGGAAAAGCGCGTGATCCCGATCGTGGGTCCCGAGCTCTTGAAGGTGGAGACGGAGACGGGCCCGAGGCTCCTGATGGAGCTTCTTGCCGAGCGACTCGCCCAGAGGCTTGGCGTCGACCCCGCGCCGCTGTCGAAGCCACTCACGCTCAACGACGTCGTCTGCAGCTACCTGGCCAACCGCGGCCGCAGGGAGGAGGCGTACACGCGCCTTCGCTCGATCATGAGGGAGGCCGCCTTCGCTCCTCCGCTTCCCCTGCGCCAGCTGGCCGAGATCACGGACTTCAACCTCTACATCTCGACCACCTTCGACCCGCTGCTCGAGCAGGCCGTGAACCAGGTGCGCTTCGGTGGCGCCCCGAACACGGAGGTCCTCGCCTATGCGCCGAACCGCGTTGCCGACCTGCCGGTCGAGCGCGAGGACCTGCAGCGTCCGGTCGTCTACCACCTCCTGGGCCGGCTCTCGGCGTCGCCCACCTACGTGATCTCGGACGAGGACATGCTCGAGTTCGTCTGCGCGCTCCAAAGCGAGCACCTGACGCCCGAGAAGCTCTTCCACGCGCTCGAGCACAACCACCTCCTGGTGATCGGCAGCGACTTCTCGAACTGGCTCGCACGGCTCTTCCTGAGGATGACGAAGCGCCGCCGGCTCTCCGACCCGCGCGACGTGGGCGAGATCCTGGCCGACAGCCACAGCCTGAGGGACGTGCGCCTGGTCTCGTTCCTGCAGCAGGTGAGCGTCCGCACCCGCCTCTTCTCCGGCGCCGAGGCCTTCGTGGCCGAGCTCCACCGCCGCTGGACCGCCAGGCACGCCCCGGCCGCGGCAACCGGCTCCTCCGCGCCGGTCCGGTTCATGCCGCCGGAGCGCGAGATGCCCGAGAACGCGGTCTTCATCAGCTACGCCCGCGAGGACCTGCCGGCCGTCCAGAAGCTCAAGGCCGCGCTCGACGCCGCAGGGATCCGGACCTGGTTCGACCTGGACCGCCTGGAGAGCGGAGACGACTACGACCGGAAGATCCGCGGCAACATCGGCCGCTGCTCGTTCTTTGTGCCCGTGATCTCGGCCACGACCCAGCGGCGCATGGAGGCCTATTTCCGCCGGGAGTGGAGCTACGCGGTCGACCGGACGCGCGGCATGGCCGACGGCGCGGTCTTCATCCTGCCGGTCTGCATCGACCAGACGACCGAGGCCGAGGCCGTGGCGCCCGAGAAGTTCAAGGCCGTGCACTTCGCGCGGCTGCGGGACGGCGAGCCTGGTGCGGACTTCGTCGAGCGCCTCCGCCAGCTCCTCAACTCCCAGAAGGCATGAGCGCTCCCCCCGTAGCCACCGTAGACGCCCAGAACCCGTGGCTTGGCCTTGTCTCGTTCACCGAGGAGACGCGCGGCTACTTCCACGGGAGGGAGGAGGAGGCCGCCGAGCTCAGCCGCCGCGTGCAGCGGAAGCTCCTCACCGTCCTCTTCGGCCAGTCGGGCCTCGGCAAGACCTCGATCCTCCAAGCAGGCCTGGTCCCGAGGCTCAGGCCAGAGGGCTTTTGCCCCGTCTACGTCCGGCTGGACTACGACCCGAAATCGCCCCCGCCCTCGGAGCAGATCAAGCGGGCCCTATTCCTGGCCACCGAGGCCGCCGGCTCGTGGACCCAGTCGGGCTCGGCCGTCGCCGGGGAGACCCTCTGGGAGTTCCTCCACCACCGGGACGACGTCCTAAAGGATGCCGCCGGCAAGACGCTGATCCCGATCCTGATCTTCGACCAGTTTGAGGAGATCTTCACCCTCGCCCAGTCCGACGACGCCGGCAGGCGCCGGGCGCAGGAGTTCCTCGCGGACCTCGCCGACCTCGTGGAGAACCGCCCGCCCGCGGCGCTCGAGGGACGGATTGACCGCGACGAGACGGACGCCGCCCGCTTCGACTTCGCCCGCGCCGACTACCGGATCCTGATCTCGCTGCGCGAGGACTACCTGGCGCACCTCGAGGGACTGAAGGGCCAGATGCCCTCCGTGACGCAGAACCGCATGCGCCTGGCCCGGATGACGGGATCGCAGGCGGTTGCCGCGGTCCGCGCCCCCGCCCCGCACCTCATGGGCGAGGCGGTCGCCGAGGCCGTGGTCCGCTTCGTGGCCGGCGGCGCCGAGCTCGAGCGCGCGGAGGTCGAGCCCTCGCTCCTTAGCCTCATCTGCCGGGAGCTCAACAATACGCGGCTCGCCCAGGGCCACGCCGAGATCTCGGCAGACCTCCTGGCCGGGTCGCGGGATACGATCCTCTCCGAGTTCTATGAGCGGGCACTCGCCGACCAGCCCCACGGCGTCCGGGAGTTCGTCGAGGACGAGATGCTGACGGACTCCGGGTTCCGCGAGAGCATCGCCGAGGAGCGCGTCCGCAAGGGATTCGTCGCCGCGGGGGCGTCGCCGGAGGCGCTCGCCACCCTCGTCAACCGCCGTCTGCTGCGGGTCGAGGACAGGCTCGACCTCCGCCGGGTCGAGATCACGCACGACGTCCTCT
>CAISPT010000141.1 GCA_903887455.1 uncultured Opitutaceae bacterium
AGGCAGATTGCAACTGAGGGCCTTGGCTTCGGCGGTGCCGTTGCCAGCTTGCCCTCGCCCTAGGATGAATCCCTCTGAAGCCAGCGGGAGGGTAGGCTTGCGGCCAGAGTCCTGTTGGGCCCCCCAATTTCTTTAGGAGATTCTCGACGTGCTTGCTGACGGTCCGATGAGCCGTACCCATGATCACGGCAATCTCGGCATCGCGTTTTCCCGAGCAAGCCACTGCATGACCTCGCCTTCACGCCTGGTAAGGCCCAACTTCCGCGGACCGATAAAATCCGAACTGCAGGCACCTCTGCCATGATGAGACGGGGGAGGCCGTTCCAGGCGGGCGGGAAAAAGCGAATCAGGATGCGGCCCTTCACCGACTCGGCGGAAAGTGCCCGCAAGGACCTCGCTTCCGGATTGGTGCGAGGCTCCATCGCTGACGGCATGGCCCTGGATGCCACGGTCGACGGAGGCCGGTTTCCTCCATCGGCATCAATGAAATCGGCCTTAAGGATCCTTCGAACTTCAAGCTGGATTCGCCGTTCCGGCGGACTGAAGGCCATCAGTAGAGTCTTATCCAATATTCTTAGTCCAGGTCCGGCACGGGCTCACCCAACAGCTTCGCGCGCGCAAAGATGATTGGGACCGATCCGACGGCGAGGAATTTGTCGTGGAAGTCACGGTCGGAATAGGCCGATCCCATCTTCTTCTTGTAGTCCGCGCGCAGCTGCAGGATCTCCATCTTGCCCGCGAAATAGCAGATCAACTGCGTGGGAGCGTTGATCGTTCGCAAGATGTCCTCGTCCACGCGGCCAGCGCCGGGCACTCCAGTTTCGGATTTGAAATCTCCGGCATCCTGGAGCGTCCAATAGCCGGATTCCACGTTCACATCCCATATCACCCGACGCACGCGGTGCCGCCAGGAATTGAGCGTGTAGTAGCGAGCATCCGCAGAATCCCCCAAACCTCCCGCCTTCTGAAACACTTCCTCAGCGTACAGCGCCCACCCCTCGTTCTGCACATCGTCCGCGAGGAGGTTCCGGATCGGGTCCTTGAGCATGCGGGCAACGGAAAGCTGCAAATGATGGCCCGGGACCCCTTCGTGCGCCGCATACGGCCCCATGTAGTTGGTCTTCTGGTCCAGCGCCCTGTTCACGGCGTACAGGCGCCATTCCAGCGGCCAGTCCTCGTGGAAATGCTCCACGTTCCACCAGCCCACATTGGAATCCACAAAGGGGGCAGGGGGGTTCATGCTGCCGCCGTCGCCAGTGAGCGGCACCATGGCATCTGGCGTCTCGCGGGCACGGATGGGGCCCAATGACAAGGGCACGGTGACCACGCCGGACTTCTTAAGCGCCTCAAGGTCGTCCTCCGAGATCTGGTCGTACAATGCCATGAGCTTCTCTCGTGTGAGTGACCTCGCCAATGCCACGCGTTCCGGCATGGGTTCCTTGGGTACCGGGGTGAGCTTCGGCTTGAGCTCGGCCATCTGCGCATCCACGCGCGCAAGCTCTGTCTGCGCCATCGCAAGCAACTGCGGCGGCGTCCAGGGGAGCAGTTCACCATGGGTGTAAATCCACGCGTATGCATCTGCGCCGATAACCGAATATTCGGGCAGATCCTTAAACGCCTTGAGCTCGGCATCATAAGCATCGAGCGCGGCTGCAGCCGCGTCGCGCGCGGGGGCGGGCCGTTCTGCAGCCAGCATCTTCTGCAATCCGTCCAGCACGCCCAGTGCCGTGTTCACGTCGCGCGCGGTGGGTCTAGAGACTGCACGCATCTCCGCAACCATGGACGGGATCAGCGGCCATATCTTCCGGCGGATATCAACGCGCTCCGGCGCATACGTGATGAGTCCGATGAAGTTGTTCGCCACGGGCACCAGCCATGAGGCCGGGCGGTGGGTGTACAGCTTCTCGACCTCAATGCGGCGATCCAGACGGTGAGCGATTGAGAAAATATAGCGGAAATCGATCTGCCGGTCCACGTCCCACGTGCGCCACGGCATTTTCCGCATTGCTTCCATGTCCGCCACCAGCCGTGCGTGGAGGGTTGCTACCGCTTCGGGTGCGAACGACGGCACTCGAGCCGAATCGTCAACCAGGCCATTGCCCGAGGCGTTGCTCGGGTCCACCGCGTTGACCGCGTCGAGAACATCCTTCACGACGCGCACATAATCCGGCGGACCGTCGATCGGAAGGTTCTCGACGGTAATGCCGGACGCACTAAGAGCGGCGGCGAATGAAATACTAACCAGAAGGCAAAGTCGCCGCGTGTTCATAAAGATCGACCTATCGGACATCGAATCCCCATCCAAGTCGACATGAACAGGAGACTGGAAAGCCGAGGTCCCTCAGTGGCGCTTGGCGTCCGGTGAGAGCATGTGGACGACCGCAGCCGTCCTCGTTTCTACGCCGAGCTTATGAAGGATGTGCTCCACATGCTTGCTCACGGTTTTTGGTGAGATACCTAGCACCCGGCCGATCTCCGTGTCGGTCTCGCCGAATCCAACCCGCATGAGCACCTCGCACTCCCTGGGAGTCAGCACTGAGGCTCCCGCGGGAACGGCAGCTGATTTGTGGAGGGGAGATGTCGGATGGCCTGCCAGGCGGTGCCTGCAGCGGGCAATGTGGCCCCTAAGTAGACCAAACAGAAAGGCCCTCTCTGACGGGCCTCCATTTCGGGACACTGCATCCTCGTAGAGCTCGCGGACCCAAGCCTTGTGGTCGAGGCCCGGGAGATCGGGAAATAGGAGCAGTACGGATTGGTGAACCTCCTGCCTGAGGGAATCGAGCGATTGTGCGGAATAGAGTTGCCCCAGGGCTTTTGAGAACTGTCGCGTCGTCCGGGCCGTAACGTGGTGCACTTCCTCTAGGTTATCAGAACGCTCAGTCCTGCATATACGGAGTCCTCCGTATATTTGTGCCGCCTCGTTGTCAGCGTGTTTGGACGCAGGAGGGAGGCTGGTAGTGGGCCGACCAGTACCGGCCCACACTCCGTCCCGCTCGTAGAAGGATGCTGGTTTCGCGTGGCGGTTAGCGGCACGGGGCGGGGCGTTATAGGCAAACGTTAGCACTATTGTCAGCGCATATTAACAACGAGCTATAGAGGCAAATTCCGTGCCAATGGAAATTCGATGGGCACGCAAGGTGCCGCAAGGTGCGGGAAACACACCGAACAGGGGGCGCCTACGCCACTCCACCCTTTAGGTCAGGTCGCCAGCGGCTTTAGGCCCTGCTCGATCTCTGCCCTCCGCTGCTCGAGGAACGGGGGGAGCGCGAGGCTCTCGCCCAAGGTCGCAAGGGGTTCGTCGGTCGCGAAGCCCGGGCCGTCGGTGGCGATCTCAAAGAGGACGCCGCCTGGCTCCCGGAAATACAGGCTCCTGAAGTAAAACCGGTCAACGGGCCCGCTGGTCGGCATGCCGAGCTCCACCAGGCGCTCCGCCCAGGCGTCGTACTCCGTGTCATTCGGGGTCCGGAAGGCCACATGGTGGACCCCGCCGGCGCCCGGCCGGGCCGGCATCGCGTCGGGCTCCACGGCGACGTGGAGTTCGCCCGCGGCCCCCGGGGCGTTCATCGTGTACACGTGAACGTGGGCGGGCTTTCCCGGGTTGATCACGTACGTCCGCGCGTGCTGCATCGAGAGGACCTCCGTCAGGATGCGGTCGGTGAGCTGCAGGTCGGGGACGCTCATCCGGATGGGCCCAAGGCCCAGGAGCTGGTGCTCGGCGGGAACAGGGCTCCGCTCCCAGGGGTGCGCCGCCCGTGTGGCGCCGTCAGCCACGAGCCCCAGGCGCTGACCCTCGGGGTCCTCGAAGTCGATGACGTGCCGCCCGTCCCGCTCCTGGATCTCCCCGTGGGTGATCCTCAGGTCGGCAAAGCGCTCCTTCCACCACGCGAGGCTCCCGCTCGGGACGCGGAACGCCGTTTGCGTCACGCTCCGGGTGCCGCGGCGCTCGGGGGCCGCCGGCCAGTCGAAGAAGGTGATGTCGGTCCCTGCGCTCCCGAGCCCGTCGGCATAGTAGAGGTGGTAGGCCGAGACGTCGTCCTGGTTCACGGTCTTCTTGACGAGCCTTAGTCCCAGGACCTGCGTGTAGAAGCCGTGGTTTCGCGCAGCCTTGGCGGTCACGGCGGTCAGGTGGTGGAAGCCGGTGAGAAGCGGGACCTTTGGACTCATGGCCGAAACGTGCAGCGATTGATGCGGCTTGCAAGCGGCGCGGCCGGGGGCCTTTACTGCGCCCCCACCAAGAGATGCAGGAACCCGTCGCGAACCCGGCCTACTCGAAGGACCATCCCTTTCCCGCCACGGTGACGGAGAACCGCCTGCTTTCGGGCCCGGGTTCAAGCAAGGAGACGCGGCACCTGGTGGTGTCGCTCGCGGGCAGCGGACTCTCCTACAAGGCCGGGGACTCGCTCGGGGTGTTCCCGAGCAACCGGCCCTCGGAGGTCGAGGGGATCCTGGGTGCCTTGGGCGCCACCGGCCAAGAGGCGGTCGTCCTTCCCCGGGTCGAGGGGCCCGTCCCCCTGCGGGAGGCGCTCACAAGCCGGCTCGCCCTCGGGGACCCAGGCCGGAAGCTCGTGGAGACCCTGGCCCTCAAGGCCTCCAACCCCATTGAGCGGGAGGCCCTGGTCACGCTCCTTCTCCCCGAATCCCGGGAGCGCCTGGCCGCATGGCTCGAGGAGCGGGAGTTCATCGACCTCCTGGAGGACTTCCCCTCGGCCCGTCTTTTGCCCCAGGAGCTCACAGACCACATGAGACGGCTCATGCCCCGCCTCTACTCGGTGGCCTCAAGCTCCAGGCTTCATCCGCAGGAGGTCCACCTGACGCTCGCTGTCGTCCGCTACACGACGAACGGCCGGGACAGGGTGGGGGTCTGCTCGACGTACCTGGCTGACCGCGCGCGGGTCGGCGAGGCCTCGGTCCCGGTCTTCGTTTCGCCGTCCCATTTTGGGCCGCCCGAGGACCCGTCTCGGGACGCGGTCATGGTGGGCCCGGGGACGGGTATCGCCCCGTTCCGGGCGTTCCTCCAGGAGCGGGAGGCTGTGGGCGCCTCCGGACGCAACTGGCTCTTCTTCGGGGACCAGACCCGGGAGAACGACTTCATCTACCGGGAGGACCTCGAGCGTTGGCAGGGGGCGGGACTCCTCACGCGGCTCGATACCGCCTTCTCGCGGGACCAGGCCGCCAAGGTGTACGTCCAGGACCGGATGCGGGAGAACGGCGCCGAGCTCTGGGCGTGGCTCCAAAAGGGGGCGTATTTCTTCGTTTGCGGAGACGCCAAGCGTATGGCAAGGGATGTCGATGCCGCTCTCCACGAAATCGTCTCCCTCCACGGGAATATGACCCCGGCCGAGGCGGACGACTACGTTAAGCTCATGAAAAAGGAGAGGCGCTACCAGCGCGACGTCTACTAAAAATCCCTCATGCTCACCTACAACAACAGGACGGCCCTCGTCACCGGCGCGGGTCGTGGTATTGGCAAAGCAATTGCAGAAACACTCGCCAAGAACGGCGTGACCGTGATCTGCGTCTCCAAGTCGGCGGACTCCTGCGGGGCCGCGGCTGCGGCGATCACGGCGGCCGGCGGGAAGGCGAGGGCGCTCGCCGTGGACGTCTCCGACGGGGCCGCGATCGCCAAGGCCGCCGAGGCGCTCCTGGCCGAGGTCCCGGTGATCGACATCCTCGTGAACAACGCGGGGATCACCCGGGACGGCCTCCTTTTCCGCATGAGTGACGCCGACTGGAACGACGTCATCTCGACCAACCTGACGAGCTGCTTCCACTGGACCAAGCACTTGGCTCGCCCCATGACCCGGGCCCGCTGGGGCAGGATCGTGAACATCACGTCCGTCTCGGGGATCATGGGCAACGCCGGCCAGGCCAACTACTCGGCGGCCAAGGCCGGGATGATCGGCCTCACCAAGAGCCTGGCCCGGGAATTCGCGGGCAGGAGCGTCACGGTGAACGCCGTGGCCCCGGGGTTCATCAAGACCGACATGACCACCGAATTTGTCACAAAACCCGAGCTGGCGGCCAAGATACTGGAGGTGGTTCCCCTTAAGCGGTTCGGGGAGGCGGCCGATATTGCAAATATGTGCGCCTATCTCTGCTCGGAAGAGTCCGGATATGTTACCGGACAAGTTTTTACCGTTGACGGCGGCATGGCAATGTGAAGCGTGAGCTCACTCGGATTATCACCCAATGGCTGACCAAAAAACCATAGACCAGCGCGTTAAGGAGATCATTGTGAATCAGCTCAACGTCAATGAGGAGCAGATCACACCGACCGCCTCCTTCCTTGATGATCTGGGCGC
>CAISPT010000142.1 GCA_903887455.1 uncultured Opitutaceae bacterium
CCCCGCGGGTCACCGTGACCACGGCGTCGCTCGTCGTCAGTCCGGCGGCGAACGAGTTGATCCCCGGCTCGTCGTCCAGGATGTAGACCGCCGGGACGGGGGTCCCCGAGGCGATCGCCATCTCCTCGACCACGTTGAGCAGTTGGTGCTCCTTGGGGTCGGTCGTGTGGGGATCTACCCTGCGGCCGCCCACGCTCTCGGCGACCGCCGAGCCGCCCGCGCTGAACTCCGACCACTTGTAGAGAGATGCGCCCCCGATCACGGCGAGGGTGGCCGCGGAGACTGCGACGAAGAGGCCGGGCTGCCAAAGCCCCCGGTCATCGTCGGGCGCCTCCGCCGACCGGTCGTAATAGCCATAGGACCGGCCGTGGTGAGCGGCGCCGCCCGCGGACCTCAGGACCATCACGGTCCCCAGGTAGCCCGCGACGACAGTCCCGGCGACGGCAAGGCCGAACAGCACGAGAAGCCGCGCCGTGCGCTTCTTCGCCCGCGCCTCGGCCTCGAAGAAGTCCATCAGCCGAACGAGACCTTGGGAGCGCTGCGCTCGGCCGGGTCCTCGACGTGGAAGAGCTCGGCCGGCAGGAACCCGAACATGCCGGCAAGGACCACGTTGGGGAAGGTCTCACGGGCGGTGTTGTATTGCATCACGGAGTCGTTGTAGGCCTGCCGCGCGAAGGCTATCTTGTTCTCGGTCGACGTGAGCTCCTCGGTGAGCTGCATCATGTTCTGGTTGGCCTTGAGGTCGGGGTACTGCTCGGAGACCACCATCAGGCGGCTGAGGGCGCCCGAGAGTCC
Source organism: uncultured Opitutaceae bacterium (assembly GCA_903887455.1). Classification (GTDB taxonomy): domain Bacteria; phylum Verrucomicrobiota; class Verrucomicrobiia; order Opitutales; family Opitutaceae; genus Palsa-1447. The sequence continues at coordinate 796 of CAISPT010000142.1, forward strand.
GCCCTCGGCGGAGACCAGGCCCTTAACGGCGTTGCCGTCGGCCGGGTTGGCGGCGGCGGCCTGCGAGGCGGCGAGCGCGATGTTGCGGGCCTTGATCACGTCCTCGAGTGTGCTGTGCTCGTGCTTGATGTAGCCCTTGGCGGTCTCGACCAAGTTGGGGATCAGGTCGTACCGGCGCTTCAGCTGGACGTCGATCTGGGCGTAGGCGTTCTTGAAGCGGTTGCGGAGCGAGACCAGAGAATTGTAGATCCCGGTGGCCATGAGCGCCACAATCACTATGACCGCGAGTAACCCGACGAGGATGATGAGTGCTATCATGGGAACTGGAGGTTGCATCCTCCGGTCGATCCGGTCAATTGCGCATCGCTAGCCCCAATCCCGGGTTGATTGTTGGCCGGGCCGCCCCAAGGCTCAAGCCGTCCTCCATGCGACCCCTCTTTGCCCTCGCCCTGACGCTCGCCCTCACCGCGAGGCTGGCGGCCCTGGAGCCCCTGAACCCCCCGGTGCCGCTCATTGCGCCCCAGGCGACGCCGTCCCCCGGGGAGGCTGCGCTCATGATCGTCTCGGCCGAGCGGGCGCAGGCGCTCGGCTTCCCCTCGACCGCGGTCACGCTCTACCGCTCGCTCCTGTCGGTGCCAGGCGCCGACCAGGAGAGGCTGACCCTCTCCCTCGCCTCGGCGCTCCTGGACGATGGCGACGTGCCCTCGGCCGCCCGGGCGCTGGACGCCTACACCGGCGCCCGCGGGGCGGGCTGGCACCTGCGCGCGGGACTGGTCGCCGCAAGCCAGCAGAGGACCGAACAGGCCAAGGCCGAGCTGGCCGCCGCGCATTTCGAGGAGCTCAGCACCGCCGAGCGCGGCTGGCACCTCTTCCTGCAGGGCCTCCTGGCCGATGCCGCGAACGAGCCGGTACGTGCGGCCGGCCTTTACCAGCAGGCCGCCTCCTCGGCGGTCTCCGACCTCCAGCGGGCGCGCTTCCTCCTCGCCGAGGAGCAGGTGCGGCTCCGGGTCGGCGGCGTCACCGAGGACCAGCTCTCCGCCGACAGGAAGAACGCCGAGAAATTCCAGAACCAGAAGATCGGCTACGGCTTCACCCGCGAGTACGCAATCGCCCTGAACTCCCTCGGCAGGAAGCCCCAGGCGATCGAGGTGCTCC
>CAISPT010000143.1 GCA_903887455.1 uncultured Opitutaceae bacterium
GGCTGACGGCCGAGCAGGCCGAAAGGGCCCTGAAGGCGTCGGGCCCCAACACCGTGGCGGCCGGGGGCAGGAAGTCCATCGCCATGGACCTGCTGCACCGCTGCAAGAACCCGCTCGTCATCCAGCTCCTGGTGATGTGCGCCCTCTTCTACTGGGCGGCGGACGACGCCGCGTCGGCCAGCATCGTCGGCGCCATGGTCTTCCTGAGCGTCTTCCTCTCCTACTTCCAGGAGACCCGCTCCTCAAAGGCCGTCGAGAAGCTCCAGAAGATGGTGAAGACGACCGTGACGGTCGTCCGCGACGGCAAGGAGACCGACATCCAGCTCGAGGAGGTGGTGCCCGGGGACATCGTGATCCTCGCCGCGGGCAGCCTGATCCCCGCCGACCTTCGCATCCTCACGGCGAAGGACTTCTTCGTCTCCCAGTCCGCCCTGACCGGGGAGTCAATGCCGGTCGAGAAGAGCGCCGACAACAACCAGCCGGCGGGGCGGGTGCCCTTCGAGTACACGAATGCCTGCTTCATGGGCAGCAATGTCCTCTCCGGGTCGGCGAAGGCCATCGTCCTTTACACCGGCGCCACCACCTTCTTCGGCTCGCTCGCCGAGAAGCTGCTCTCCAAGAGAGAGGCGACGAGCTTCGACAAGGGCGTCACGGCGTTCACCTGGCTGATGATTCGGTTCATGATCGTGATGGTGCTCGTGGTGTTTCTGATCATCGGGATCCGCGACCACAACTGGATCGAGGCGATGCTGTTCGGTCTCTCCATCGCCGCCGGGCTGACGCCGGAGATGCTGCCGATGATCATGACGGTGTGCCTCTCGAAGGGCGCGCTGATGATGTCGCGCAAGAAGGTCATCGTTAAGCACCTCCACGCGATCCAGAACTTCGGAGCGATGGACGTCCTGTGCACCGACAAGACGGGCACCCTCACCCAGGACCACGTCGTGCTCGAACGCTACGTGGACGTCACCAACCGCGTGAGCGACGACGTGCTGCGCTACGCGTACATGAACAGCTATTACCAGACGGGGCTGCGCAACCTTCTGGACCGAGCGATCCTTTCCCACACCGACCTGGACGTTGAGCTCAACTGCAAGAAGGTCGACGAGATCCCGTTCGACTTTAAGAGACGCCGCATGTCGGTCGTGATCGACTACGAGGACCGCCACGTCCTGATCTGCAAGGGTGCCGTGGAGGAGGTCATCTCCGTCTGTGACAACTACCAGGTCGACGACGACATCAACCCCCTGATCCAGCTGATCCGGGACGACCTGCTCGACGAGTACCGGACGCTGAGCGCGCAGGGCTACAGGGTCCTCGCTATCGCCTACCGGGAGTTCGACCGCTCGAAGCCCGTGTTCACGGTCGCGGACGAGTCGGAGCTGATCCTGCTGGGCTATATCGCGTTCTTCGACCCCCCGAAGGACACCTCCGCGCGCGCGATCGCGGCGCTCGGCCGCTCGGGCGTCGGGGTGAAGATCCTCACCGGCGACAACGAGCTGGTGACCCGAAAGGTCTGCGGCGACGTCGGGATGACGATCGCGAAGCTGCTGACCGGACCACAGCTCACCGCGATGGACGAGGCCACCTTTGCCAAGGAGGTGTCTGAGGCCAACGTGCTCGCGCGGCTGACACCCGACCAGAAGGAGAAGGTGATCAAGAGCCTCAGGTCGCAGGGCCACGTCGTCGGGTTCATGGGCGACGGGATCAACGATGTTCTCGCGATGAAGGCGGCCGACGTCGGCATCTCGGTCGACACGGCGGTCGACGTCGCCAAGGAGTCCGCCGACATCATCCTGCTCGAGAAGAGCCTGCTCGTCCTCGAGGACGGGATCATCGAGGGCCGCAAGGTGTTCGGCAACATCATCAAGTACATCAAGATGGGGGCCAGTTCCAACTACGGTAACATGTTCAGCATGCTGGGGACCGCGTTTGTCCTGCCCGTGAACCTGCTGCCCATGCTCCCGACCCAGATCCTGGTGAACAACCTCCTCTACGACATCTCACAGGTGGGAATCCCCCTCGACAACGTTGACCCCGAGTACCTGGAGAAGCCCCGCCGGTGGAACATCAAGAGCATCCAGCGCTTCATGTTCTACGTGGGACCTATCAGCTCGATCTTCGACTACGCCACGTGGTTCCTGATGCTGTACGTCTTCGGATGCGTGGCGTTCGGCAAGAGCGGGACCTCGGAGTCGGCCAACGCCCACTTCGAGGAGCTCTTCCACACCGCCTGGTTCGTCGAGTCCCTGATCACGCAGACCCTGATCGTCCACGTGATCCGCTCGATCCGCATCCCGTTCTTCCAGAGCCGGGCGAGCAAGACGATGAGCTTCACCACCTTCCTGGTGATCGCCATCGGCATCTGGCTGCCGTTCTCCCCGTTCGCGAAGCTCCTGCGCCTCACGCCGATGCCCGCCGTGTTCTTTGCCTGGCTGGCCCTGTTCGCCGTCCTGTATTGCACCCTGACCCATATCGTGAAGACATGGTTCTACAGGCGCTTCGGCACTGACTAACCTTTATGCGCAGCATTCTCACCGCACTTCAGGACGGCCGGCTTTTTGAGCTGCCCGAGGCAGCCAGCAAGGACCGGGTCCTCGCCTTCCTGGCACGCATCCTAGACGCAAACCCGAAGATCGAGGCCGGCGCCGACGCGGTCGAGGAGATCAAGCTCCGGGAGCAGGAGTGCAACACCGGCATCGGCCTCGGAGTGGCCGTCCCGCACATGCGCGCCCGCCAGGAGGAGGGGGAGCTGTTCTGCGCGATCGGCTGGTCCTCCCAGGGCATCGACTACGGCTCCTCGGACGGCATGCCCGTCCACCTGGCCGTGATGTACTACATCCCGGGCGCCCAGAAGAACGTCTACCTGAAGGAGATCTCCACCCTCGTTAAGGCGATCCGCAAGAGCGGCGGCATCGAGCCGATCGCGAAGGCCCCGGACCTGGGCGCCGTCCGCAACCTCCTGCTCGACTGGGTGAGCTCGGTGTTGTCGGACAGCGGCCCGGACGCCGTGGCCCGGATGATCAAGCTCGAGGTGAAGCAGGCCCAGGCGGCCCCCGCCCCCGCCGAGCCGGTCCACCAGGCGCCCATCCCGGGTGCGGCCAAGGCCACCGTCTTCTCGGTCCTGTCCGCGCCCCCGAAGGGCCTCTTCGTGCTGACCCCCGAGGCGGACTGGGGACAGGCCCTGGAGAAGGACGAGTCCCTGGGCCAGAGGCTGGCCGCCGGGGCGCCCTTTGCCAGCTCCGGACACCTCTTCTATGTCACGGGGTCGACCCCCTTCACCGGGGGAAGGGTCCTTTACCACTGCGTGGCGGTGGCCATGGCCTGAATGTAGGGAATTGGCGGATTTGCCCGAGTCGTAACCGTTTCGACACGCTATTGGCACGGGCGGCGTGCACATTCGGATGCGTAAACCACGCATCCAGTGAAACTCGCGATTGTAACCGAGACCTTTCCCCCGGAAATCAACGGGGTAGCCATGACCTTCGGGGTCATCGCCAGCGAGCTCGGCCGTCGCGGCCACTCGGTTGCAGTTTACCGTCCCTGGCGGCGCGACCTCCCCAAGGAGACGGCACGACCCGACTTCAGGCAGGTTCCCATGCCGGGCATGCCGATCCCGGGTTATCCCCTTCTCCGGCTGGGTCTGCCGGCCGGCGGCTCTTTTAGGAGGTTGTGGGGGAGGGACCGGCCCGACCTGGTCCACGTGGCCACCGAGGGACCGCTGGGACTGTCGGCCATCCGGGCGGCCCGCGCGCTCGGGATCCCGGTGACCTCCAGCTTCCACACCAACTTCCACGCCTACACGAGCCACTACCGGATCCCGCTCCTTAGGAGCCTGGCCCTCGGCTGGCTCAGGCACGTCCACAACCTCACCCGGCGCACCTTCGCCCCCACCCGGGAGATCTGCGGGGAGCTTTCGGGGGAGGGCTTCACCAACCTCTCGGTCCTCTCCCGCGGGGTGGACACTCGCCAGTTCAGGCCGGAGCGCCGCTCCTTCGCCCTTAGGAGCAGCTGGAACGCGGGTCCGGACGACCCGGTGGTGATCCACGTGGGCCGGATGGCCGCCGAGAAGAACTATCCCCTGCTCTTCAAGGCCTACGCCGCGATGAAGGCGGCAAACCCGGCATGCCGGTTCGTCCTGGCGGGCGAAGGCCCCCTGAAGCGCTCGCTCATGAGGGCTCATCCCGACTGCATCTTCGCGGGGTTCTTCTCCCGCGACGAGATCGGGCGCTACTACGCGTCGGCCGACATCTACATCCACGCAAGCCTCACGGAAACCTTCGGGAATGTGCTGACGGAGGCGATGGCGAGCGGTCTGGCCACGGCGGGGTTCGACTACGCCGCGGCCCGCATCTTCGTGAAGGACGGCGAGACCGGCCTGTGCGCCCCGTGCGACAAGCCCGACGCGCTGATCGCTGCGGCCGTGCGCCTGGCCACCGACCCCGCCCTGCGCGAACGCCTCAGGGCGAACGCGAGGCGCGCGGTCGAGGAGCAGTCCTGGGAGAAGGTGATCGAGACGTTCGAGAGCGACCTGGAGACCGAGGCGGGCAAGCCCGGGCATGCACCGGGAGCCGCACCCCTGCTAGCACAATCATGAAGCACCGCATCCTCGTACTGACCGCCGCCTATGGTGAGGGACACAATGCGGCGGCCCATGCGCTGGCCGCGGCTTTCAACGAGGACTCGCCGGGGACGGCCTCGGTGGTCGACATCTTCGCCCTGTCCTGCCCGAGGCTAAACCAGGTCGTTCGCAGGAGCTACCTGGCCGCAATCAACGGCACCCCGAGGCTCTGGAAGCGCCTGTACGCCCTGATGGACCAGCCCTGGTTCATGCCGAGCGGCCTGTGGATGCTCCGGGCCCAGGCGCGCATGCTCGAGCGCGTGATCGAGCGCGAGCGGCCGGTCGCCATCTGCAGCACGTTCCCGGCCTACGCGGCGCTCCTGGAGCGCATGCGCCGAGACGACGGACTGCTCGTCCCCCACTTCAACATCGTGACCGACTCGATCAGCATCAACTCGGTGTGGTGGCGCCCCGGGTGCGACGGCTGGTTCGTCCCGAACGAGGACTCGGCGGAGGTGATGCGGCGCGCCGGTGTCGACCCCGCCAAGCTCCACGTCCTCGGGTTCCCCGTGACGGCGTTCTTCCGGAAGAACGAGGCCACCATGGTGCGCCCGAGCCTGGAGGCCGGGGCCCCTCCCCGCATCCTCTACATCGTCAACTCCGGCACCAGGAACGCCGAGGCCACGTCCCGCCTGCTCCTTGCCGAGAGCGGCTGGGAGGTGACGATCACCGTCGGCCGGGATGAGGCGCTGAAGGGCACCCTCGCCGCGCTGGCCCGCGGACGGGCCGCCCGCACCGAGATCCTCGGATGGACCGACCGGATACCGGAGCTGCTGATGACCCACCACGTTGTGGTCAGCAAGGCTGGCGGGGCCACGACACAGGAGGCCATCGCGGCCCGCTGCCCGATGATCGTCAACCAGGTCGTCCCCGGCCAGGAGGAGGGCAACTGCGAGCTGCTCCTCCGGCACTCGGCGGGCGCGCTGGCCACGACCCCGGCCGCGGTCGTCGCCACCCTGAAGGCCGCCTTCGCCGACCGCGGGCGCGGCTGGACGGGCTGGCGCTCCGCGCTTGAACCCATCGCGCGCCCCGACGCGGCCCGCGCCATCGCCTCCCATGTCCTCCAGATCGCCCAAGGCGCCCCCCTCGCTCCCGTAGAACTATGAAGGTGCGTTTCATCTTTAACCCGAGGTCCGGCCGCCCCAAGCGGAACGCCCCGCTCCTTCCCATGCTCCGGCGCTTCATCGCGGCCCGCGCCCTCGACGCCGACCTGGCATGCACCGAGGGGCCCGGGCACGCCACCGAGCTCGCCCGGGAGGCCGTCGACCGCGGCTGCCTGCGCGTCGTGGCCGTGGGCGGAGACGGCACTGTCAACGAGGTCGCCCAGGCGCTCATCCACGCCCCGGCCGCCATGGGACTGGTCCCCTGCGGCTCGGGCAACGGGCTGGCACTCCACCTGGGCCTGCCGCGCCGGTTTGAGGGCGCACTGGAACTGGCGGCGGGAGCGAGCGGCAGGACGGCCGCCCTCGACACCGGCGTTGTGAACGGCCTGGTCTTCGTGAACGCCATGGGCCTCGGCCTGGACGCCGACGTGGCCCACCGTTTCAACAAGCTCACCAAGCGCGGCCTGCCGGCCTACGCGAGGACGGCCCTCGCGGCTTTCACCACGAGGAAGACCGAGCGCTGCATCGTGACCGCCGGGGGGCGCCGCGAAACCGTCGACATGCTCCTGATCGCGGTCGCCAACTCCGACCAGTACGGCAACGACGCGAAGATAGCCCCCCTGGCTCGGGTCGACGACGGGGCGCTCGACCTGGTGGTCGTCAGCCCGGTCGGCTGGCTTTCGGCGGCCGTCCTCGGCGCCCGACTCTTCCTGGGCACGACCCACCTGAGCTCCGGGGTGCGCCGGATCCTCGGCCCCTCCTTCACGATCGAGCGTCCCGCCGCCGGCCTCATCCACACCGATGGGGAAACCCACTTCACGGGGGCCCGTATCGAGGTCTCCGTCCAGCCGCGGAGCTTGAGGATGATCGTTCCGGCGGACTGCCGAGCGGTCTCCTCGGGCAACGACAAGGCCACGGCGGGTTTCGCGCTTCAACTGCCATGAAGAAGCTACGCGTCAGGACCGTCATCATCTCCGACATCCACCTCGGGACCGTCGATTCGAAGGTCCAGGAGGTGAACCACTTCCTCCGGCACGTGCGCTGCGAGAAGCTGATCCTCAACGGGGACATCATCGACGGATGGCAGCTCAAGCGCAACGGCCAGTGGACCAAGGCCCACACCCATTTCATCCGGATCGTGCTTAAGATGCTCGAGAAGCGCGACACGCAGATCGTGTACCTGCGGGGCAACCACGACGACATCCTCTCGAAATTCCTGCCGCTCGAGTTCGAGAACCTTCTGATCGTCGACGAGTACCTCCATGACGGGGCAAAGGGGCGCTACCTGGTGCTCCACGGCGACGTCTTTGACACGGTGACAAAGAACTTCGTCTTCCTGGCCCACCTGGGGGACTGGGGCTACCATGCCCTCCTCGCCATCAACCGGGCCTACAACGTGTGGAGGAGCTGGCGCGGGCTCGAGTACTGGTCGCTCAGCCGCGCGATCAAGGCGCGCGTCAAGTCGGCCGTGAGCCACGTCTCCAACTTCGAGGAACACATCGCCGACCTGGCCCGCAGCCGGGGCTGCTCGGGGGTGATGTGCGGCCACATCCACACGCCCGCCGACAAGATGTTGGGCAACATCCACTACCTGAATTCCGGTGACTGGATCGAGTCCCTCACGGCCGTCGTGGAGCACTGGGACGGGAGCTACCAGCTGATCGAGTACTCGGACTTCCTGAAGGAGTTCCCCGTCGAGGCCGAGGGCGCCACCGTGGACGACTCCGAGGTCGCCCCGGCCGTGCAGCAGGCGCCCTCCCCCGCCCCGGCTCCCACCGTGTCGCCGGTTGTCTGACGCCGGCCTGAGGCGGGATTGACAGGGGCCGGGGCGGCGATCGTCTTGGTCCTCTGCCGTGAAAGAGCGTGAAAAGATCGTCGTCGCGATGTCCGGGGGCGTAGACAGCTCGGTCGCCGCCCTCCTGCTGAAGCAAAAGGGGTACGACGTCTCGGGCGCGTACATGAAGAACTGGATCAACGAGGACGGCGTCGTCGGCCACTGCCCCTGGATGGAGGACATCGAGGATGCAAGGAGGGTCGCCGACCAGGTCGGGATCCCCTTCCAGGTCGTGAATCTCATGCGCGACTACAGGGAGAAGGTCGTGCAGTACCTCCTGGAGGGCTACGAGCGGGGGCAGACGCCCAACCCCGACGTCATGTGCAACCGGGAGATCAAGTTCGGGGTGTTCCGCTCCTGGGCCCGGAGCCAAGGCTTCGGCGTGGTGGCGACAGGGCACTACGCCCGCCGGATCACGGCCCCGGACGGCTCCGTCTTCCTGAGCGAGGCAGCCGACTCCAACAAGGACCAGACCTACTTTCTTGCGCTCCTGGGCCAAGACCAGGTCCGGGACGCCCTGTTCCCGATAGGCGACCTGGAAAAGCCAGAGCTCCGCCGCATCGCGCGGGACGCCGGGCTGTCGACGGCCGACAAGAAGGACAGCCAGGGCATCTGCTTCATCGGCGAGGTGAAGATGGGCGACTTCCTGAAGGCCTATGTGCCGGACCGGCCTGGCCCCATCGTGCGCGCGTCCGACCAGCGGGAGCTCGGGACCCACCGGGGTCTTCACTACTACACCCTCGGCCAGCGCCGGGGCATCCGTGTCCCCTCGAACACCGACCACGAGCGCTACGTCGTGGTCGGAAAGCGTCCCTCGGACAATGCGCTCCTGGTGGCCTTCGATGGGCCCGAGGCGCCCGGGCTCTTCCAGACTGAGGTCCAGGTCCACTCGATCTCCTGGTGCGGCGCCCCCCCCTCCCCCGGGGCCCCGCTCGAGGGCCGGGTCCGCTACCGGGACCCGAGGGTCCCCCTCAATCTGGAGCAGACGGGCGGCGCCTCGGCGCTCGTGCGCTTCAAGGAGCCCCAGCGGGCCCTCGCGTCCGGCCAGGTGCTCGCCCTCTACGAAGGACCGAGGCTTCTAGGCGGCGCGGTCTACGCCTAGCCGACCGAGGCGAGCGCCAGGGCGATCGCCAGGGCGAGGAGCACGGCCCCCATCACCCGGTCGATCCAATGCCCCCCGCGCACGAAGGCCGCCCTGACCGAGTCCCTTGTGAAGAGGAGCGAGACGGCTACAAACCAGCCCATCGTGGTCGCGCTCATCCATAGGCCATAGGCCCCTTGGACGAGCTTGGGGGTGCGCGGGTCCACGACCGTGGCGAAGATGGCGACGAAGAAGAGCGTGGCCTTGGGGTTAAAGACGTTGGTGAGGAATCCGGTGGTCCAGGCCGCGCGGGGCTCCGGCTCGGCCGGCCGCTCGGCGGCCGCCTTTGAGCCGAACGGGGATTCTGCGGGGGCGTGGCGCGGACGGCTCAAAAGGCCCCTGACGCCGATCCAGGCCAGGTACGCCGCGCAGAGGAACTTCATGGTCTCGAACGCCACCGGGTAGGTCCTTAGGAGGATGCCGATCCCCAGGAGGGCGTAGGTCACGTGGACGAGGATCGCGCTGCCAATCCCCACGCTGGTCCAGACGGCCGCGCGCCTGCCGTGGGCCAGGCTCTGGCGCACCACCATCGCGAAATCCGGGCCCGGGCTCGCGACCGCGAGCATGTGGGCCACCGCGATCTTGACGAACTGGGGCCAGTAGCCGTGCACGGGCCCCTAGGGGGTGAGTTCCTTGAGCCTCGGGTCGGCCGCCATCTTGTCGACCCCGCCCGATTCGACGAAGGCCTTCAGGGTCCGGTCGTCCGGGTGCTTCGCGAGGCTCTTCGCGGCGACCGAACGCGCCTCGTCGGCGCGGCCGAGTATCACCAGGACGTACGCCCTCCTCAGGACGGACATCGTGTTCGAGGGGTTGCGGTCCATGTCGTCCTCGTACGCCGACAGCGCCCCCTTGTAGGCGTCTCGCGCGCCCGACGGGTTGTGCATCCGCATCCGCACGACGGCAAGGTTGAGCCAGGTGTCCCCCTGGTCGGGGCAGAGCTTGACCGCCTTTGCGAACAGGTCCTCCGCCCGGCTCCATTCCTTCACCGTCACGGCGAAGTCGGCCTCGCTCGAGTAGCTGGCCGCCTCCTTGCGCTCGAGCGACGTGATCTCCTTCCGGTGGCAGCCCGCGAACGCAAGCGCTGCCATCAGGCACAGGGCGAATCGGGGGGTCATCACAAGTCGGGCGGCACCGTGGAGATCGCCTCCTCCATCGTGGAGAGCCCCTCCTTGACCTTCAGGAGGCTGTCCTGGTGGAGGGTTTTCATCCCCTGCCTCTGCGCGATCTTCTTAAGCTCCGCCGTGTCGAGCTTCTTGTTGATGCCCTCGATCAGCTCGTCGTTGGTGACCATCAGCTCGTGGATGCCGACGCGGCCCCGGTAGCCCGTGCTGTTGCACTTCGGGCACCCCTTGGGGTTGTGCTTGTTGATCGGGCCGCTCCAGCCGATCGCCTTCTCCAGAAGCTCCTTCTCCCGGTCCTTCGGCTCGTACTGTATCTTGCACTGCTTGCACACGCGCCGCATGAGGCGTTGGGCGCACACGCAAAGGATGGAAGAGGAGATCATGAACGGCTCGATCTCCATGTCGGTGAGGCGGGCGATGGTCGAGGGGGCGTCGTTCGTGTGGAGGGTCGAGATGAGAAGGTGGCCCGTGAGCGCGGCCTCGACGGCGATCTCAGCCGTCTCGATGTCTCGGATCTCACCCACCAGGATGATGTCGGGGTCTTGGCGGAGGAAGGCGCGCAGCGCCGTCGCGAAGGTGAGGCCGATCTGCCGGTGCATCTGCATCTGGTTGATGCCAGGAAGCGTGTACTCGATCGGGTCCTCGGCGGTGCGGATCACGATGTCCGGCGTATTGATCTCGTTGAGCGCCGAGTAGAGCGTCATCGACTTTCCGGAGCCGGTCGGCCCGCAGTGCAGGATCATCCCGTAGGGCTGGCGAATGCAGTCGCGGTAGCGCGAGAGGTTCTCCTCGCTGAAGCCGAGCGAGGTAAGCGGGAGCGTCGTCTTCTGCTTGTCGAGGATACGCATGACCACGCCCTCGCCGTGGTTAAGGGGCGCGGTGGACACGCGAAGGTCCAGGTCCAGGTTCTTCTTCGTGTACTGCTTAAAGACGATGCGTCCGTCCTGGGGAAGCCTGCGCTCGGAGATGTCCAGGTTGCACATGATCTTCAGCCTCGCCACGAGTGCGGGACCGACCTTGACGGGGAGTCTGAGCTTCTCCTGGCACATGCCGTCCACCCGGTAGCGGACGATCACGTCCTTCTCCTGGGGTTCGATGTGAATGTCGCTCGCCCCCGCGAAATAGGCGTCCTCGATGATGCGGTTTCCCAGCTGGATGATCGGGCCTGATTCCTCGTTGACGTCCGTGTCCGTCAGGATCTCGTTCTCGGCCTGGGTGCCGTACTCGGCGCCGATCTTCTGGACGACGTCGTCGAAGCCGGTCGACCGATCGTTCGCCTTGCTGAACTTCTCCTTGATGTCCTTCTCGCGGGCCAGCAGGCGGATCACCCGCTTGCCGGTCATCTCCTGGATCTTGGCGGGGAGCGTGACCTCGAAGGGGTTGGCGAACGCGACAAGGAGGAGGTCTCCGACCTGGCCCACCGGCAGGACAAGGTTCTCCTGGCAGAACTCCTGAGGTATCCGCTCGAAGGTGGAGGAGGCGATCTTGTAGCGCGCGACGTTGAACGGGGCCAATCCGAGCGCCCTGCCCTTGGCCACCAGGCACTGGAAGGCGGTGATCTTGTAGTCCTCCTGGAGCAGCCGGTCGAGGGCGTCGCCGTTCAGGTCCTGCGGGCGCGCCGCGATCGCGTCGCGCTGCTCGGCCGTCAGACGGCCCATGGCGATCAGCTTTGCGACGATCAGGGACTGGACTTTGCCAAGGGGCATGGTTTCGGGCTAGGCGGCCCCGGCCACGGGGGCCTGGGCGGGAGCGGGAGTGGGAGCCGCGGCGGGTGCGGCCTGGGACGGCACCGCGGCCGCCGGGGCGGAGGCCGCCGCGCCGGGCACGGGGAACGGCGCCTTTGAGTTTCCGGGGTTGCCGATCCGGTCGAGGTGCTCGGCTATCCCCTCCAGGGTCGTCCCGAACCAGAGGATGGGGCCATGGTGGCGCTTTTCCCAGTAGCTGCGGACGGCCGGGCTCAGGTAATAGGCAGAGGCCATGAAGGTGAAGTCCTCCTCCTGGTCAAACGGCACCGACCAGGTCGCCCAGCAGGCATCCATGTCCAGGCCCTTCTTCGCGTCGTCCGGAGGCTCGTAGCCCCTCAGGTCGACGAGCCCCAGGCCCTCGGTTTCGACAAGGTGCTGCAGGACGTCCTCCTCGCGGATCACCTTGATCTCGTAGGCCAGGACGCCGAGCACGGTGGCGGACCTCGGCTGGTTCGAGGCGATGATCTCAAGGAGGCGCTCGTTGGCCTTCTCCAAGTCCTCTATCTTCACAAGGTTGTGCTCGACCAGGCCCGCACCTAGGAGACGGTTCGCCCGCATGAGCAGGGACCTGTTCTCCGGCGACATTTGGGTTCCACTTGCCACGGTGCTTGGAGTATGGGTCAGGCCGCCGCTGCTGGCGACAACTTTTCCTTCCTGCGGAACGCAGTCACCCTCTTTAACAATTCCTTCTTAAGGCGCTCCAAGCCCGACCCCTCGAGGCACGAGATCTCGACGGAGTCGACCTTGAAGCGCCGCTTGAAGCGCTTCAGGTTGGCGGCCGCGGCCGGCAGGTCCATCTTGTTGGCGGCAAGAAGCCTCGGCTTCTTCAGCAGGATCGGGTCGTACAGCTTGAGCTCCGCCAGAAGCTGCCGGTAGTCCTCGGCCGGGTCACGCCCGTCGTTGCCGGCCATGTCGACGATGATCAGCAGAAGCGCGCAGCGCTCGACGTGCCTCAGGAACCGGTGCCCGAGGCCCCGGTTCTCGCTCGCGCCCTCGATCAGCCCGGGGATGTCCGCCAGGAGCAGCCGCCGGTTGCCGGCAACCTCGTCGTTAAACTCGATCACCCCGATCTGGGGGTGGAGGGTCGTGAAGGGGTAAGGCGCTGTCTTCGGGTGGGCCTTGGTGATCGCGTTCGTGAGCGAGGACTTGCCCGCGTTGGGGAACCCCACGAGCCCAACGTCGGCAATCGACTTTAGGACCAAGCGGTACTCCCCCTGCTCGCCGGGCTGGCCCGGGTTGGCGCGCTTCGGGGCCCTGTTGGTTGAGGTCTTGAAGTGGGTGTTGCCCCAGCCGCCGTTGCCGCCCTTGCAGAGGACGACGCGCTGGCCGTCCTCCACGAGCTCCGCAACCACCTTGCCCGTGTCGGTGTCGGTGACGACCGTCCCCAGGGGGAGCCTGAGCACCGCGTCCTTGCCCTCCCTGCCGTTGCAATCCTTGCCAAGGCCGTGCTCCCCGCGCTCGCCCCGCCAGTGGGGCTTGAACTTATAGTCGACCAGGTTGTTCGTGTCGTGGGACCCGAGGAGGATCACGTCACCGCCGGCCCCGCCGTCGCCCCCGTTGGGGCCGCCCCACGGCTCGTACTTCTCCCGTCGGAAGGAAATACAGCCCCGCCCGCCGTCGCCGGCAGACACCTTAATGACACATTCGTCGACAAACATGGCGAGATGCTACCGAAAAGGCTGCCGGGATCAAATCGCTATCTTAATTCCTTTTCGGAGGTAGGTCGGCACGTCCAGGTCCTGCCCGTCGAAGAGGTTACGGTCCGTGCGCTCGAACTGACCCCGGCTCTCCACCTCCCCGAACCCGAACTCCTCCTGGGTGGGCTTGGGCCCGAGGAGCACCGGGGCCTCCGGGGCCTGGGGGGCTCCGGCCGGAGCCTCCGGCCTCGCCGCAGGCTCCCCGGTCAGGGAGGGGCGGGCCCTAACGGGCGCTGGGCGGCGGGTCACCGCGCCCCGGCTGCCCATGTCGCTTGTCCCGAGGACCGAAATCTCGACCTTGCCCTGCATCCCCTCGTCGATCACGGCCCCCATGATGATGTGCGAGTCCCGGCCGAACTGGTCGGCGATCGCATTCATGATCTCGTTCACCTTGGGGAGCGTCAGGTCGGTCCCCCCGGTGATGTTGACCAGGAGGCGGTCTGCCTTCCTTGAAAACTCGGGCGTGTGGAGCAGCGGGCAGAGCTTGAGGCTTGCGATGGCTTCGGCGGCGGCGTTCTCGCCCTCGCCCTCCGATAGGCCGAAAAGGGTCTTCGCGCCCCGGTTCTGGAAGGCCTGCCGCAGCGTCGCGAAATCCACGTTTATGAGGCCGGTCTTGGAAAGCATCGACCAGATCGACTTCACGCCCCTGCCGATCCACTCGTCGGCACGCGCAAAGGAGTCGAGCACGGTCTCGTTCTCGGCAGCCTCCTGGAGAAGGATGTCGTTGGGCAGCGGGATCACCGCGTCACAGGCCCGCCTGAGGGCCGCCAGGCCCTCCTCGGCCTGCTTTAGCCGGCGTCCGCCCTCGAAGCTGAACGGCAGAGTCACGAATGCGATCACCAGGGCCCCCTGCTCGGCCGCGATCTCGGCCACGATCGGCGAGGCCCCGCCGCCGGTGCCGCCCCCCATGCCCGCGATGATGAACACCAGGTCCGTGTCCTTGACCACGGCGGCGATCTTCTCGCGGTCGTCCTCGGCAGCCTGACGGCCGAGCTCCGGGTCCCCGCCGGCCCCGAGCCCCCGGGTCGAGCCCATGCCGATCAGGACCTTGTCCTGCACCGGGGAGCTGGAGAGGGCCTGGCTGTCGGTGTTGATGACGCAGAGCTGGAGGCGCTCAAGGCTCTCCATCTTCAGGCGGTCCACGGCATTCGAGCCGGCGCCCCCCACGCCCACCAGCTTGATGGCGACATTGCGGTCCGCAAGGACCTGGGTCTCCAGGGGAAGTTCGTTGGGGTTCACGTCGAGGCGAAGAGGCGGGTCACGTTGTGCAGGAACCCGCCCTTGTGGCGGGTGGTGGCGGTCCGGTCGCTTTGGACGCTCACCCCGTAGTAGAGGATTCCCAGGGCGGTGTGGAATCCCGGGTCGCGGAGGTTCTCGTTGACCCAGGTGGGAGCTTCGCCCAGGCGGGCCGAGGTACCGAAAACGTGCGAGGCGCACTCGGCGATGGCGGGCAGCTTGGCCCCGCCCCCCGTGAGGACAACGCCCCCCGCGCAGGACTCGGCCGAGAAGGACTGCCCGAGCTTCTTCTTCACGACCTCCAGGAGCTCAAACGCCCGTGCGGCCGTGATGCTCTCGATCGCATGCCGGGAAAACTGGCGGTCGCCGATCGAGAAGTTGCCGTCGAGCCAGACCTTCTCGTTCTTGTCGCGGGACTGGACGACCGCGCGGCCGAACCTGAGCTTGAGCTTCTCGGCCTGACCCTCTGTGAGCCTGAGGCCGATGCTCACGTCGTTGGTGAAATGGCTGCCCCCGACCGCGACCACGCCCGTCGTGTGGGGAACGCCGTTGCGGTAGAGGACGTAGTCGGTCGTTCCGGCGCCGATGTCGATGGCGAGGACGCCGTTCTGCCGCTCCTCCATGCCGGTCACCATGTGGCCGCTTGCCAGGCTCGACAGCACGAGCTCCCTCACCTCAAGGTTGAAGCCGCGGATGACGTGGATGTTGTCGGCGAGGCGTTGCTCCTGGCCGTGGACTGTCCAGTAGCCGACCTCGAGCTTCTGGCCCACCAGGTTCTCGGGCGAGGTCGGCACGAGCCGGCCGTCCACGCGGAAGGGGCGGCGGATGTTGTGCACCACCATCCTGCCCAACGGCAACTCCTTGGCCTTCGCGAGGTCGCAAACCGTGCGTATGTCGCTCTGCTCGATCATGTTGTCGGCAGCCTTAACGTTGAGCGTAGCCTCGTTGTAGAAGCCCTCGAGGTGCCCTCCGGTCTGGGCGAGATAGACATAGTCGATGCGCTCGTTGGCGTCGCGTTCGGCGATCTCCAGCGCGCTGTGGGTGCACTCGGTGGCGGCCCGGTAGTCGACGACGGAGCCCTTGATCACCCCGCGCGAGGAGCATTCGCCGCATCCAATGATCGCGATCTCCCTTCCGGTGAATTCTCCGATCAGCGCCGTGACCTTCGAGGTGCCGATTTCCACGGCTCCGATAAAGGAGGTTTTAGAGCTCACGGTGGATTTCGATGTGCGGTCCTGATATCAAGGGTGAGGAGGAGCCCGGCATGCGGGCCGAAGAGGCGTTCAGGGAGCTCGGCTGGACCGGCCCCAGCGTGGGGGCGGCCTTGCCGTAGGTGACGGGAACCTGCGCCCCGAGCGCCAGGTTGACCTCCCGGAGCGGACGGGTCGGGTCTCCGGAGGCGTCGACGAGGAGGTCCAGGCGGGCGATCTGCCTCAGGTAGTCCTCCTTTGTTCCAAAGATGATCTTCATCCCGTCGCGGGTATGGACCTCGATCTCACCGTCCGTTGCGAGGCGCGCAAGCGAAATGACCTGCCAGGTCCGGTAAAGGTTCTCGGCCTCGAGCTTGGCTGAGGCCAGCAGGTCGGAAACCGCCCTCATCCCCTCGATCGGGGCCAGACCCGAGCCCGAGCGGGAGATCTTGATGCCGTCGACCCACGGCAGCGTCTCCACCATGGCCGGGTCGAATCCGGTCCCCTGGAAGGCTACCCCATCCCGCGAGACGAGGAACATGGACGGGGCCTTTCCGTCCGCCTGCGCCATCAGGCGGGCCACCGGCGAGCGCTCCGAGATCCGGACGGTGAGCGTGTCGGGAAAGTTGCGGACGATGGCCGCCGAACTCACCTGAGCGTCGGAGAGCACTTTCGCCCGGAGCTGCTCGAGGTTCAGGCCCATGAGGGTCGCGTTGGGCGCGATCGCCAGCGTCTTTGCCAGCCACACCTTGTCGAGAACCCCGTCGGTCGCGAGCACGAGGCTCTTGACCCTGTCGGATTTGGCGGCCTCCGGCATGGAGTCGGCGTTGTACCGGAGGACGGCGGCCACCTCCCATGCGCCCCAGGCCACACCGGCGATCACGAGGCTCCCGATCGCCACTCGCATCACGCCCATGGCCATGCGCCGGCGGCCCTCCCCTGACATCGCGCGCGGCCTCACCTGCTGGGGGATCTCCCTCCAGCTTCGGGTCTCAGGCAGAGTATGGGTGTCGTTGCTCATGTACGGCGTGCCGCCGCGGCAAGGCGGAAGCGCTCAACCGCTGGCGAAACCATCTCCCGGACCAAGGCCGTAAAATCCAGCCCCGCGCAGCGAGCGCTCTTTGGCAGCAGACTCATTTCCTTCATGCCGGGAAGCGTGTTTATTTCGAGCAAAAACGGCTCGTTTTCTGAGGAAAGCATGAAGTCGACGCGCGCATAGTCGCGGCAGCCGCAGGCCCCGAACGCGACCTCGGCGTGCTCCCGTATGCGCGCAGCAAGACCTTCGTCAAGCGGCGCCGGAGCCAGGTACTCGGTCATGCCGCTCGTGTACTTGCTCTGGTAATCGTAGACGCCCGATTTCGGGCGTATCTCGACGATGCCCATTGCCCTGCCTTTTAGAACGCCGACGGAAAGTTCCCTGCCGACGATCCGGCTCTCGGCGAGCCAGCGGCCGGCAGAAATCGAGGCTAGGGCTCCGGCGAGTGTCCCCGGGTCGTCCGCCAGCGTGAGGCCTACGCTGCTCCCCTCGTTGTTGGGCTTAAGAACGATCCGAGGGCCGAGCAGTCGGGCCAACTCGGCCGCCGTCGGCTTCGATTCCGGCCCGAACTCGATGCCCTTGACGACCGGGACACCCTTTTCGGATACCGTCTTTTTGGTGAGCGCCTTGTCCATGGTGAGGGCGCTCGCCTCCGCTCCGCAGCCGGCGTAGACGCCGCCGGCCGCGTCGAGGAGGCGCTGCATGCCGCCGTCCTCGCCAAAGGTCCCGTGGAGGGTCGAAAAGACGACATGGACCGAGGGATCATAGCCCTCGGGAAGCGCGTTGGCGGTGACCCCGAAGAGGCGCGTCGTGAAGGAGCGGCAGAGGGCCACCGCACAGGCGGCGCCGGAGCTCGAGGAGACTTCCTTTTCCGAGGAGGTCCCGCCTGCGAAAACTGCGATCACGGGTGTGTTCATAGAACGTCCTTCCACTGCTTTCCGTAAAGGAGCACCTCGGGCTCGAGGTCGACGCCCTTGGCCTGGCGCACGCGCTCGCGGACAAGCTTCACGAGCGCCAGCACGTCGCCGCTGGTGGCGTCGCCCGTGTTGACGACGAAATTGGCGTGGACCCGCGACACCTCGGCCCCGCCCACCCGCACCCCCTTCAATCCGCTTTCCTCGATCAGGCGCCCGGCGGAGTTGTCCGGCGGGTTCTTGAAGATGCACCCCGCGCTCGGCTCCCTCGGCTGGGACTCGTGGCGCTTCTTCCTGTAGGCGTCGATCTTGGCCGCAACGGAGGAGGGGTTCTGGGTCGAAAGCGGCCTAATCACGGCCGAGAGGGCGATGGCCTCCCTCAGGTCATCGCAGCTGCGGTAGTCGACGCTCATGGCGCTCTTTGGAAGGTTGCGGATCTCGCCCCCGAGCGACATCAGCCGCACCTCGTCGACCACGTCGAACATCCAGCCTCCCATGGCTCCCGCGTTCATGCGCAGGGCCCCGCCGACGCTCCCGGGTATCCCCTCCAGGAACTCGAATCCGGACAGGCCTGCCGCCGCGGCCAGGCCGCAGAGGTTCTTGAGCCTGAGCCCGGCGCCTACCCGCACCCTCCCGTCGTGGAGCACCTCGAAACCGGACCACGACTTGTGCGCCAGGGAGAGCACCAGCCCGTCCACGCCGTCGTCCGGCACGATCAAGTTCGACCCCCGGCCAAGGATGAAGACGGGGACACCCTCACTGGCGGCCCTCCGGAGCAGGATCTGGACGTCCTCCTCGCTCGCCGGCTCCGCGTAGACCCGCGCAGCGCCCCCGACACGCATCGTGGTCTTCTGCGCCAGGGGTTCCTCGCGGACGATCCGCGCCCCTTTGGACACGCGCTTCCTGGCCTCCTCCGCGAACCGGTCCCACCGGGCCGCCATGGCGATGCCCAGGCGGAAGGCCTCGACGGAGGCCCTGGCCGTGCGCTCGATGTCGCCCGCGCCCACGAAAATGACGACGTCACCCGCCCGCGCCTCCCGGACAAGCGCCGGGATGCAGGCCGCCCCGTCCCCGGGCAGATAGCTGACCGGGAGCATGGGAGCACCCCTTTTGATCTCGGCGTAGACGTCCGCAGTCGTGCCCCCGGACATGGGGGCCTCGCCGGCCGGGTAGACGTCCAGCAGGTGGACCAGGTCGGCCAGGGCGAGCGAGGCGGCGAACTCCGCCTTGAATCGGGCCGTGCGGCTGTAGCGATGGGGTTGAAAGACCGCGATCAGGCGCCCTCCCGGGGAGAGGCGCCGCCTGAGGCTCGGTAGCAGGGCCCGGATCTCCGAGGGATGGTGGGCGTAGTCCTCCATGACGGTGAGGCCGGCCTCCATCATGACGACCGCCTGCCGCCTGCGAACCCCGGGGTACTCGGCGAGGAGATCCCTCGAAAGCACGGCCCCCATCAGCTGCGCGGCGGCGAGCGCCGCGGTCGCGTTGGTGGCGTTGAACTCGCCCGACGAGGCGACCGCCGCCTCTTCGATCCCGAATCGGCCCCCGAGCTTGAGCACCATGCGGCCCTCCTTGTCCGAGAATAGCATACCCGAGAACGTGCCGCTCCTTCCAAAGGTGAGGGCCGTCGGGGCAAGGCGCAGCGAGAGCGCGCAGGCGTCGCTCACAAGCACCGCTCCCCTCGTGCGCCGGCAGAGCGCCCCGAACGCGGCCTCCAGGTCCTCCGGGCTGCGGTACCTGTCCGGGTGGTCCCAGTCGAAATTCACGATGACGGTGATCTCCGGCGAGAACCCGTCGATCGTCCCGTCGCTCTCGTCGACCTCGGCCACCACCCACTCGTTCGACCCCACTGCGGCCGGCGGGGTTGCATCGTTGAAAAGACCGCCGGCGATGTATCCGGCTGGGAAGCAGGCGCGGCCGAGGGCCGTCACCAGCATCGCCGTCGTGGTGGTCTTGCCGTGGGAGCCACATACGGCGACCAGCTTCATGCCGCCCGTCACCTCGCTGAGCAGCTCGCCCCGCCTGACGACCGGAACTCCCGCGCCCTGGGCGGCGACACGGGCCGGGTGGTCGTCGCCTATCGCGGAGGACCGGACGACAAGGTCACAATCGCCGGGCAGGCAGCCCACGGCAACGCCCGCCGCGGCAAGGAGACCCGCCACGTCCGGGTTAAGGGCGTCGTCCTCACCGGACACCGCCCATCCGGACCGTGCCAGGTAGATCGCAAGAGGGGCCATTCCCATGCCCCCCACACCAAGGCAGTGGATCACGCGCACTGGCCGGCCGAAGAGAGTCCTTGGCGTCTGCCCTCTCATGGGGCCGCCTCCGCCGGCACGGGTGCGGGGGCGCGCTCTCGGGCTCCCGCCATCGCCTCGAGGTCGCCGAGTATCAACTCCAGGGAGTTGAGGCGGTCCATGCGCCGGAGGTTCGCCCTGAACTGCCGGAGAAGCCACTCGTTGGACGCCACCTCCGCCACCTCGTCGAAGAGTTCGCCCATCGCCGACTCCTCGACGACGAGGCCCCCACCCTGGCGCTCAAAGAATGAGGCGTTGGCCCTCTGGTGGTCCGAGGCCGCATGGGGATAGGGAACTAGGATGGCAGGGACCTCGCAGCGGATGAGCTCCGCGAGCGTCCCGGCGCCGGCTCGCGACACCACGACGTCGGCCGAGGAGAGGAGCTCCGGGATGCGGTCGCTGAAGGGCACAAAATAGGAAGCCACGGGCTCGCCCGTCCTCGACTTGTGCACAATCTTCTCGGGCTCGCCCTTGCCGAGGCCCGTGACGCAGTAGACCTGAATGGACTCGAACGCGAGGGCCTCGAGCTTTCCCCGGGCCCAGGTGTTGAGGGCCGAAGCCCCCTGGCTGCCCCCGAGGATGACCAGAACCCTCTGGTCCTTGCTTAAGCCGAGCGCCGACCGGGCGGCGGCGGGGTCTAGGCGCACGATCTCCCTTCGAACGGGAAGGCCGGCGTTGCGCATGACCGAGGTACGAACCCCCGAGACCCGAATTCCGAGAGGCAGGTACAGCCGGGTCGCCAGCCCCCCGAGGACACGGATCGCCAGGCCGGGAACACGGTTGGCCTCGTGAAGGGCTACCGGGATCCTCTTGAGCCACCCGGCCAAGGCCGCCGGCGCGGAGGTGAACCCTCCGAATCCGACGACCGCCGACGGTTGGAGGGACCCGACAAGGGACCTGCAGAACCGGAGGGCGGCAAGCTGCGCCGCCGCGAATCGCGCGAACCGGACCGGGTGCCACGAGAAGCCGCTCCCCGGCATCCTCAGGAAGGTGAGGTCCGGGTACTTCTCGATCAGCCGGGAATCGACCTTCTTCATGCTGATCAGCAGGGTCACCTCGTGGCCCCGCGCAACGAGGCCCTCGGCCAGGGAAATTCCCGGGGAGAGGTGGCCGCCGGTTCCACCGCACGAAATGAGGAATCGGCTCATGCCAGGACCTCTCGCATCGAGCCGGCGCCCGTCGGCAAGCCGGCGCGGCCCCAGGTGCGCTGGGTGTTCATGAGGATTCCCACCAGGAGCCCCATCAGGAGAAGGTTGGAGAGGCCGGCGCTGATGAACGGCAGGGACATGCCCTTGGTCGGGAGGACTCCGGTCACCACGCCCAGGTTGATGATCGACTGCAGGCACATGAGCAGGAGGCAGCCGGTCGCCAGCAGGAAGTGGAAGAGGTTGGGCGCCCTCCGGAGATGGGCCATGCCTGCGATGAACATGATCGCGAAGACCGCGACCACGCCGAGCGTGAACCAAAGGCCGAGCTCCTCGCCAACGACGGCGAAGATGAAGTCGGTGTGCGCCTCGGGCAGGAAGTTGATCTGCTGGCGCCCCTGGCCTAGTCCCGCGCCCGAGGTACCGCCGGCGGCGAAGGCCTCGAGCGACTGGTAGAGCTGGTAGGTGCCGCCCTGCTTGTTGCCCTCCACGTCCAGGAAAGCCGTGAAGCGACGCAGGCGGTTGGCGTTGTGGGCCACCAGGACGGCGAAAGCCGCGGCCGAAAGGGCGATGGTCGGAAGGATGTACCTCCATTTTGCTCCGGAGAGGAAAAGGAGGATCAGGCCCACGGAGAGCGCCAGGGCGGCCGTCCCAAAGTCGGGCTCAAGGAGGATAAGGCCCGCGAAGGCACCGATGATCGCCAGCGGATAGAGGTAACCCCGCTTGAAATCCCCTATCCTCGTCTGGTTAAGCGCCAGGTAGTGGGCCAGGCAGAACACCATTGCCAGCTTTGCGAATTCCGACACCTGGAGGCGAGCCGACCCATACCCGAGCCAGCGCCGGCTCCCCTTGACCGACACCCCAAGGTGCGGGATCAGGACCAGGACCAGAAGGAAAAGGGCGATGACCGCGATCCAGACCGAGGCGCGCCGCGCGTAGTCCAGGTTGATCCGGCTCGCCAGGAAGCAGAGGAATCCGGCGGCGAGCACGCCGACCACCTGCTTGTTGAGGTAGAAGTAGGGGTCCTGCTTGAGGGACACGCTTGCACTGAAAAGAATCGTGAGCCCGAGGAACGTCAGGCCCACGGCGCACACGACGATGACGGCGACAGGATTGGCGATGGACCCCGAGCGCGGGGGGGCGGCGGGCCTTTCGCTGTCCATCGGGCTATGCCTCAGGGGTTCTTGGGCGCGGGGCTGCCTGCGGCGTCCTCGATCCTAACTACCGGAACCTCGGTGGCGCTCGGCGGCTTCAGGCCCGCGTCGAGGTCCTGGTCCGCGGCGGGGACCGCGGCGGGCTTTGCCGAGGCTGAGGAAGGCGGGACCGTGGACTTGGAACCCTTGCCGGAGGAGGCCGCCCTTGCCGGGATCACGAGCTCCTGGCCGGGCTGGATCTTCCTCGGGTCCGTGATGTTGTTGGCAACGGCAATCTCTCCCTGCTTCACGCCGTACTTCCTAGCGATGGCACCAAGGGTCTCGCCGGGCTTCACGGTATGCTTCGTGGCCTCCGTCATGGGAGTCTTCTCGGAAGACGCGGGCTCGGCGGCCTTCGCGAAGGCCGGCGCGGTCTCGGCAGGGGTCGACTCCCCCGCGGTGGGGGCGCCGGACTTCGCCGGGATGATGAGCTTCTGGCCGACGTGAAGGGAGGCCGAGCCCCTCAGGTGGTTTGCCGAGGTCAGCTCCGACTTCGTGATTCCATTTTTCTTTGCGATGCTGCTCAGGGTGTCGCCCTTGCCCACGGTGTAGGTGGAGGCCGGGGTCACATCTGAGACCGGCTGCGTCGCAAGCGCAGAGGCGACGGTCGTGCCCGGACGGGTGGGGCTGTAGCGGATGCCGACGGATTCCGGCACCGAGATCGCAGCCGATGACGGGGTCGGAGCGTCCGCGCTCGGCGCCGCCGAGATCGGCGAGGACTCGGGGCCCGCCGCCTTGCTGTAGCTGCAGCCCGGATTCGCGAAAATGAGGATCAGCGCGAGCGCGTGAATGCCCGCTGCGATTCCAAGAATCTTTAGTATTTTCATGGGAGAAAGGGTGTTTCCTGCGATGGGATCAAAGGTTGTTGGTTGTTGCTGCCAATGCTATCTCAAACTCGGGCCGAGCGCAGCTCGTTAACGGCCCGCTCGAAGCGGTCGCCCCGCTCCTCGTAGTTGCGGAACATGTCAAAGCTGGAGAACCCCGGGCTCATCAGAACGTCCCCGCTCTCGGGCGCAACCGAAGCGGCGGTGCGGACGGCGGCCTCCAGAGTCGGGCATTTCGTGTGCGGAAGGCCTACCGCGTCGCAGGCGGCGCCCAGCGCTGCGGAGGTCTCGCCAATCAGGACCGCGAAGGCCACGCGGGGAGAGACCCTTCGAATGAAGGCGGCGATGTCGCCCCCCTTTGAGCGGCCCCCGGCGATCAGGACAACTGGCTTCTTGAACGAGCCAAGGGCTGCCTCGACAGCGTGGAAGTTCGTCCCCTTGGAGTCGTTCCAATAGGTGACGCCGTCGATCGTGGCGACCCGCGTCAGGCGGTGCCGCCCGACCGTGAAGGTCCGGGCCGCCGCATAGAGGTCGACCTCCGCGAGGCCCTGCGAGCGCCACCACGCGGTCGCGAGGATGAAGTTCTCCCGCTGCGGATACTCGGCAAAGGCGGTCCCTTCCAGGCCCGGGTCCGGCGCCTGGCCCTCGGTGGCGATGCACGAACTCTTCGCCAGGGTCCGACCAAAGTGCGTCGCGTAGCGCTGGACCGATGTTCCGGCGAAGAACTTGCTCGGCGGGGTTCGGAGCACGAGCTCCCACTTCGCCGCGAAATAGGCCTCGAGGCCCTCGTGCCGCTCCAGGTGGTCCTCGGCGAAGTTGGTCCACAGGAGGCTGTCCGCGCAGAAATGCCCCAGTCGCTCGGACTGGAAGGAGCTTACCTCGCAGACGGCCGTGATGTCCTGGCCCCCGCCCTCCTGGTCGGCGACAAGCTGGGAGAACGGTATGCCGATGTTGCCTGCGGCGTAGGCCCGTCGGCCAATTGAGGAGAGGGCGTGCGCGATGAATTCGGTGAGCGTCGTCTTCCCGTTCGTGCCCGTGATCGCCGCGATCCTCCCGCGCCAGAAGAGCGCGGCAAAGTCGATCTCGGCCATCCTTATGCAGGCCTTGTCCCTGGCCATTGTCAGCCAGGGGTGGTTAAGCGCGAAGCCCGGGGAGTAGATGACGAGGCCGTGCCGCTGCGCGGCCTCCGGCGTGAACTCGGTGCCGTTCTTGTCGTAGACGACCGCCGAGGCCCCGATCTTCCTCAGGAGCTCGACGGCTCCCTTTCCGCTCACGCCGCCCCCGAACACGGCGGCGGGCCGTGTTAGGCGCAGGCTCAGGGATTCCGGAAGCGAACGGTTCATGTCAGCGGATCTTCAGCGTGCCCAGACCGGCGAGAGCGAAGATGAGGGAGAGGATCCAGAACCTGAGGACGACCTTCGTTTCCGGCCATCCCTGCTTCTGGAAGTGGTGATGGATGGGGGCCATCAGGAAAAAGCGGCGACCCTGGCCCTCCCTCTTGCGGGTGAGCTTGAAGAAGCCGACCTGGATCACGACCGAGGCGGCCTCCCAAACAAAGACACCGCCGACGATGACCAGGGTGAGGGGCTGCTGGACCATAAAGGCGATGATTCCGAGCAGGCCCCCAAGCGCGAGCGAGCCCGTGTCGCCCATGAAGAGCTCCGCTGGATGCGAGTTGTACCAGAGGAAGGCCACCCCGGCTCCGACGAGCGCACCGCACACGACTGCGAGCTCCCCCGTGCCCGGGACGAAGCTGATCAGAAGGTAGTCGGCGATCTTCGCGTTTCCGGCCGCGTAGGCCATGATTCCATAGGTGAGCGCCACCGTGATCGTGCAGCCGATCGCCAGGCCGTCCAGGCCGTCCGTCAGGTTGATCGCGTTGGAGAATCCGACGATCCAGAGATAGACGAAGACCAGGAGCGCCGCAATCGGCATGCTCGCGATGATGGGATGCTTCACGAACGGTATCCAAAGCTCCCTGATCTTCTGAGAACTGGCGGGGTGGATCAAGAGCGCGGAAAGCGCCAGCAGCGTGATCACCGTCTGCCAGAAGATCTTCGCGCCGGAGGAGATTCCGTTGCGATTCTTGCGCACAACCTTCAGGTAGTCATCGCGGAAGCCGACCGCCGTTAGGCCGGTGTAGACGAAGAGCGCCACCCCGACCCAGATGTTCGGGCCGGCCCATAGGAGCGAGCTGCCGAGGACGCTGGCGAAGATGAGAAGGCCGCCCATGGTGGGCGTGTTCTTCTTGTCAAAGCGGCTCGCGAGGTCGCCGGTGCGGTCGTCGTCGTAGTGCTGCCCAAACTTAAGGCGGCGAAGGTGGGAAATAAGCCACGGCCCAATGAGGAAGCCGATGAACGCGGCCGTCCCCGCGGCAAGGAGCGTCCGGAGCGTGATGTAGCGCAGGATGCGCAGCGGGCCGAACACGTCGTCGTAGCCTGCAAGTATGCTAAGCATGGGCGGCCTCCGCGATTCCTGCGCCCTGGAAGGCCCTCTCGAGCTCGTGGCGGCGACTTCCCTTCACAAAAATGGCACCCTTGAGCGAACCCAGCCGCTCCACGAGAGGGTCAACCGAGTCCGAGACCGTCACCTGGCTATCGGAGGCGCCGGAGAGCCTCGCACCCTCACGGACCGCACCGGCAAGGCCGCCCACGACGAAGAGACTGTCTTCCGGGCGCAGGCGAATAGACCGTCCAAGCTCGAGGTGGTAGCGCTCGCGGTCCGCGCCAAGCTCCTCCATGCACCCGATCAAAAAGGTCCTTGGCTCGTTGGCGGGCGCCACCTCGGCGAAGACAGCGAGCGCGTCGGCCATCGACGCGGGGTTCGCGTTGTAGCAGTCCAGATAGAGCCTGCGGCCGGGTTCGATCCGCCATTCGCCGCGCAGGGGGGCCGCGATCCACGAGCCGATCCGACGGCGGACGGCATCGGCTGGGACGCCGAGACCGAGCGCGGCGACAAGCGCCAGGGCCGCATTCTGGGCCATACCGTCCGACACCCGCCTGAGGTCGACCGGGACCGACTCGCCCCGGAAACCCACGGTTATCGTCGTCGTCGTCGCGGAATGGGAAACGGTGAAGGTCATCCTTCCCGGCGTGGCCGGACCGGGGGAGCGCTCAAGGACACGCGCGCCCCTCGCTTCCAGGCTCTTGAAGGGCCCGAACGCGGCGCACGAGCCCGGGAAAACCGCCCGGGCCTTGTCGGAAAGAGCCTCCGGCAGGACCGCCTTCTCCCGGGCTACCCCCTCCAGACCGCCGAGTTCCTCGAGGTGGGCGGGGCCCACCATCGTGACGAGCGCCGCGTCGGGGGCGATCATCGAGGCCAGGACGGACATCTCCCCCGGCGCGCTGATCCCGGCCTCCACCACCGCGAAGCTGTGGAGCGCCGGATCGAGCCTGCTGAGGGTGAGCGCAACGCCGATGTGGTTGTTGAGATTGCCCGAGGTCGCGAGGACGCCCGACCCCTCCCCTCCGAGCATCACGGAGAGGAGCTCCTTCGTTGAGGTTTTTCCGGCGCTGCCCGTTATGCCGACCACGGGGCCCCGGAAGTTCGTCCTGTGGCCGCGCGCGATCGCCTGGAGCGCCTTCAAGGGATCCGCAACCACAAGCTGGGCGACCGCTGCGCCCGGCACCTGGCGCTCAACGATAGCCGCCGGGGCCCCGGACCTTTCCGCGGCCGCCACGAAATCGTGGCCGTCCCTCTTTGGCGTCTTCAGTGCGACAAAAGCCTGACCCTCGCCGGTCCGGCGGGAATCCACGCAGAATCCCGCCACAGCGGACGGTGCGGAGGTCCAGCGGCCACCGGTCCAGGCTGCGAGCTGCTGTGGGTCGAAGGCCGGCATCAGGTTCTCAGCGCCTTGATGGCGATCAGCTCCCGGACAACCTGCCTGTCGTCGAACGGAATCACGGTGTCGGCAAACTCCTGGTAGCCTTCGTGCCCCTTGCCGGCGATCAGCAGGCTGTCCCCGGGCTTAGCGCTGTCGAGGGCCAGGCTTATCGCGCGCCTGCGGTCGTCAATCCAGGTGATCTTCGCCGGGTCGGTGACGCCGGCCCGCATGTCCTCGAAAATCCTTGCCACCTGTTCGCTCCTGGGGTTGTCGGCCGTCGCGAAGGCGTGGTCGGCGAACTCCTGCACGGCAGCCACCATCCTCGGGCGCTTCGTCTTGTCGCGATTGCCGCCGCACCCGAACACGACGAGAAGCTTTCCGGGCGTGATCGCCCTGAGCATTCCGAGGGCGTTGCGCAGCGCGTCGTCGGTGTGCGCGTAGTCGACGAGAACGTTGAACGCCTGACCCTCCTCGATCCGCTCCATCCTCCCGGGGACCCCCTTGAATCCGGCCAGGCGGGCGGCGAACCCCTTCGGGTCGCGCCCGAGCGCCCATGCCGCGGCGCAGGCCGCGAGGACGTTGGAGACATTGTAACGGCCGACCAGGGACGACTCGACGGCAACGGTACCCCCCGGCCAGGCGAGCGTGAACCCGGTGTCCCGGAACCTCAGGTTGACGGATTCGGCCCGCACGAGGGCGTCGGCATGCTCCCCAAACGTGACTAGCCGCATCCCGGGCGCCTCGGCGCGGATCCGCTCGGCGAGCCGCACGCCGTAGGGGTCGTCAAGGTTTACGACCGCCACCCTCGGACGGGGCCCCACCCCTCCCGCGAACAGCTGGGACTTAACCTCGAAGTACGACTCCAGCGTCTTGTGGAAGTCGAGATGGTCCCTGGTGAGGTTCGTGAAGACGGCGACCTCGAACTCGAGCCCGAGGACGCGGTTCTGGGCGATTCCGTGCGAGCTCACCTCCATGACGGCGTTGCGGCACCCGGCGTCGCGCATCTGGGCCAGCATTCCGAAGATGTCGAGGGACTCGGGAGTGGTGCGGTAGCTCGGAACCGTCCTGACGCCCAGATCGTAACTGATGGTGCCAAGCAGCCCCACCCGTTCGCTTTCGTTCAGCAGATGGCGGACGAGGTGGGTGACCGTCGTTTTGCCGTTGGTGCCGGTCACGCCGACGACCGAGAGGTCGCGGTCGGGGAACTTGTAGTAGCGCTGGGACACCCGGGCGAGCATGGCGCGAGCGTCGGCCACCTGGATGAACGTCACCTTTGCCGGCGGATGCCGCGGCATGGTCTGCCCGATGATAGCGGAGGCGCCGCGGCTGACGGCCTCATCGACGAAGGAGATGCCGTCGGAGCGGAGCCCCGGCAGGGCGAAGAAGAGGTTGCCGGGGACCACCCTTCGGCTGTCCATCACTAGGCCGGAGATCGGCCTTTCGAGGCTTCCCTTGATGGCGAGTGCCTCGCCTTCCTTGATGTAATCGGAGAGTATGGGTGCCATTTTGAACGCTCGGTTGTACTCGAGGTATTCGCGGGTCCGGCGCTGCGCCTTGGGGCGATCGCGGAATGCGCGGACCAGCGCGTGGTCCTGTACGAGATAGCCAATCACCGAACACCTCCCATCGCAAACGCCGGGTGGGAATCGGCGTTGTCAATCGTGGGCCGGATGTCGAGGTAAGGGATGAGCCGCTCGCCTATGCGCCTGAACACGGGGGCCGCGACCTTGGCCCCATAGGCCACGCCCCCGGGGCAGTGCGCGTCGGCGTCGTCGATGATCACGGAAATCGAAACCTGGGGGTGGCTGGCCGGAAAGAACCCGACAAAGGAGGCGACGTGGTCCTTGACCGAGTAGCGCATGGCGGTCGAGCCGTCCGGAAGGGTGACCGGCATGAGCTTCTGGGCCGTTCCGGTCTTGCCGGCGCACTCGAATCCGGGGATGGCGGCAAGCGGGGCGGTGCCCTCGCTCGACACCACGCTCTGGAGCATGCGGGCCACCGTCTTCGCCGTCTGGCCCGATATCACCCGTCGCTCCTCGATCCGGCCAAAGGTGTAGACCAGCTCCCCATGGGAGTCCCGTATCTGGCGAATGATCTGTGGCTTAAGAAGGTATCCTCCTGATGCTATGACCATCATCGCCTGCTGCATCTGGAGCGGCGTCGCGGTCACCGACTGCCCCATGGGGATGCGGGTGATCGTCATGCTGTCCCACTTGTCGGGCGCCTTCAGGTTGCCCGTGATCTCGCCACCGACAGGGAATCCAGTCTTCTGCCCAAACCCGAACGCCCGGGCATAGTCGTAAAAGCGCTTGTCGCCGAGGCGCATCGCAAGCTGCGCCGCGCCTTTGTTCGATGAGTGCGCAATGATCTCGGAGACGCTCAGCGGGTGATCGAAATGGTCTCCGACGTTCTCACGGGGGAGGCTCCGGGTGATGCCGTTGTAGTCGATCTTCTCGAGCGTGCAGTCGAACTCGGTCCGGGGAGTGACGAGGCCGTCATTGAGTGCGCCCGAGGCCGCGACGATCTTGAACACCGAGCCCGGCTCGTATTCGTCGGCGACCGCGATGTTGCGCATGCGTCCCTGCTCCTCCTTCGAGAGCTTGTTGAAGCTGTTCAGGTCGAACGACGGGTAGTTGGCGAGCGCCAGGATGAAGCCGGTCTGCGGGTCGCTCACGATGATCGTCGCCTTCTGCGGCTGGTACTGCTCGGCGATCTTGGCCAATTCGTCCTCGGCGATGTGCTGGACCGTCGCGTCGATCGAGAGGGAAACGTTGAAGCCGTCGACCGCCGGAACCTCACGGGTGCGGAACTGCGCGAGCTCGTGGCTCTTGCCGTCCTTCTCGGACTCGAGCCAGCCGTTCTCGCCCCTGAGGTAGAAGTCGGCGTAGTGCTCCATACCGGCGACCGGCCGCTCCTCGCGGTCAACGTAGCCGATGATATGGGCGGCCAACTCGTTGTGCGGATAGTCCCTCCGGTAGACTCGGCTGCCGTAGACCCCGCGAACGCCAAGCTTGGTGATATCGGTGTAGACGGCCTCGGTAATCTGGTCGCTCAGCTTCGCCCATCGGATCGGCCGGTTTCCTTCGGTGTCGGGCTCGTCGAGCTGGGTCTCGTCCGCCTTGGAGGCCTGGGCCGCGTCGGCTTCCGCCGCCGCCGAGCCTTGATGGGGGGAATTGAGGGTGATGACGGCCGCTGCGGCAGGCGGCGCTGAGACCCTGACCTCTGCCTTCGTGGACGCCGGACGAGTCTTCGTCGTGCAGATCCTTACGATCTCGCTCTCCGGCAATCCGACCAGCGAGGCCAGTTTCGAAAACTTCGCGTGGTCCTCGGGGCGGACGAACTGCGGGTCCACTCCGAGGACGATGATCGAGCGGCTCGTCGCAAGGAGCGCCCCGTGGGAGTCCAGGATGTCGCCGCGGCGGGCGTTGTCCACGATCAGCTGCCTGCGGGCCTCGTCCACTGAGCGGAGGAGCTCATCCCTGTCGATCACGTGCAGCCACACGAGCCTCGCCTCGAGTCCCACGAACATCGAGAGGACCAGGCTCGCGAGAAGGGCGATCCTGTAGCTGGAGGTGAAGCCCTTCGACATGGAGGTCGCGGCGTCAGTGAGCCAGCGCGACGCGCAAGCTCACGGTCGCTGGCCCCTCTCCGAAGAGTTTGCGGTTGTGGAGGGATGCCAGGCGCATGACCGGGTCCTCAGAGATGCGCTGAACCTGGGTTTCGCCCGGGGGCAGGAGCCCGAGGCGCCACTCGGCGTTGCGGCGGTTGAGGACCGACTCGTCCTGCTCCGCGGCGATGGCGGCGTCCGTCTCCTCGATGCGGCGCTCCAGGTCGGAGATGGATGCCTCGAGAACCTTGTTCGTGTTCGCGGCGACAGAGATCTGGTGGCGCATCCACACGGTGCCGAGGCCGATGGAGGCGCTGCCGCAGATGGCCACCAGCGTGTAGACCACGAACTGGTTCACGAAGGCCTGCGAGCTGCCTTGTTTGAGTGAGCGCATTAGAGTTTCCTGATGGCCCGGAGCTTCGCCGAGCGGCTGCGGGGGTTCTGCGCGACCTCCTCGTCCGAGGGGATCACAGGCCGGCGGGTCAGCGCCTCGGCGCTCCGGGTCCTCAGGTCGTTGGGAGTCGAGTCGTCGGCATTCTCCGCCTGTCCGCAGAGGCGGCGGAAGTACTGCTTCACTGGGCGGTCCTCAAGGGAGTGGAAGCTGATCGCGCAGAGGACGCCCCCCGGAAGGAGCTTTTCGAAGGCGGCCGGCAGAGCGCGCTCGATGGCGCCGATCTCATCGTTGACGGCGATCCGGATCCCCTGGAACGACCGGGTCGCGGGGTGAATCCGGGAGGTGGCCCGGTCGCGGGCGGGAATGGCGGCGCTCACGAGCACCGCGAGCGACGAGGTGCGGCCGAGCGCTCCCGTCCCGCGCGCGGCGACGATCGCGTTCACGACGCGCCTCCAGTGGATCTCCTCGCCAAGGTCGCGGATCGCGCGGACCAGCATCTCCTGGGTCGCGGACTCAAGCCAGACCGAGGCAGGGACGCCGACCCGCGGGTCCATGCGCATGTCGGCCGGGGCGTCCGTCCTGAACGAGAACCCCCGGGAGGGATCATCGAGCTGGAAGGACGAGAGGCCGAAGTCGAAAAGAATGCCGTTGAACCCCGACTCGGACACATTGGCCAGCCGAGCGAAATCGCTGTCGATCAGGGTGAACCGTCCGGGAAAGTCGGAGGCCAGGGCCGCGGCCCTTGCTGAAGCCTGAGGATCGCGGTCCAAGGCCACAACCTGGACGCCGCTGTTGGCCTCAAGGATGGCGCGGGTGTGCCCTCCCCCGCCGAACGTGCAGTCGAGGTACCTCCCGCCGGCAACGGGGGCAATGAATCCCAGGACCTCCCTCAGGAGGACGGGCTGGTGGCCGGAAATCATATTCGCCTGAGCGAAATCAGGGAGTACCAGTCGCATGGATGAGGGTCCTGGTGCGCTCGCGGCGCCGCCCTGCCACCAACCGGAGCACCAGGCCGTCGCGGACCCGGGGCACAGCGCAGGAATGCGCGACCGAGAAGTCGTTCGCGTCGATCCAGGCCGGGAAAGTTCTTGAAACAGCCATCGATGCCGCCTGGCGCAGCAACGCGCGCGTGGAGGAAATCTTCGTGGATTGATTCATGCTCAGATTCCGAGGCGGCGCATGATGTCGCCGAAGTTCTCCCCGGAGGTGCGCGCCTCGACCTTCTGCCACCGGGAAGGCGAATACATGTTGAACTTGGTCA
>CAISPT010000144.1 GCA_903887455.1 uncultured Opitutaceae bacterium
CTCTCGTCGCTCGGCGGGGGCATCCTCTCCCACTTCACGGTCACCTTTGACCAGGAGCACAACCAGGCCTTCTTCTTCCAGAACGACGCCTCCGACGCGATGAGGAGCCCCCCGCTCCGGGGAACGGGCCTTTCCTTTAAGAAGACCCCCGTCTACTGGAAGGTGGCCGGGGTGATCCGGGGCTCGCCCGCCGACCGGGCGGGGGTCCGCCCGGGCGACCTTGTGTCGCTCATCAACGGGGAGCCCGCCTCCAACTTTGACCCTGCGCGCTACGACGCCCTGGTCGCCAAGGGGGGGCCCCTCTCCTATACCTTTATAGAAGGGACCGCCGAGCACACGCTCGCGGTCGCCGTGGCCGACATTGTCCCCTAGTCCCTCGTGAGGAGAAAGGCGGCCGCGCCGTCGTGGCGGTCGACCCAGGGGACCGCGACGGCGCTCTGCTTAAGCGTGAAGCCACGGTGGCGGTCGAGGAAGGCCTTTACGACCGCCTCGTTCTCGACGGTGTCGATGCTGCAGGTCGAGTAGACGAGCCGCCCGCCGGGGGCGAGGAGGCGGGAGGCCGCGGCCAGGAGCGCGCCCTGCTGGCGGGCATGCTTCGCAAAGTCCGCCTCCTGGAGGCGCCACTTCACGTCGACCCGGTGCCGCATGACCCCGGTATTGGAGCAGGGCACATCTATAAGGATGGCACTGTACTCGGCGGGAAGGCCGTGCTCCTTCAGCATCTTGGCCCCGTTCTCAAGGAGGTCGGCCTGGACGAGAGCGGCCCCCACCCCGGCCGTCCGGGAGAGGTTCTCGGTCAGCCGGTCGATCCGGGCGGTCGGCAGGTCCATCGCGACGATCCGGCCGCTCCCGAGGGCGTCCACGATCAGCAGGCTCTTGCCCCCGGGGGCCGCGCAGAGGTCGAGCACGGTCTCCCCGGCAAGGGGTGCGAGAAGCCCCACCGAAAGCCGGGTGGCGGGGTCCTGGAGGTAGAGGGAACCTGCCCTAAGGAGGGGCCCCACCTCGGCCCAATGCCCCGAAGAGACGGAGTAGAACCCGCCCCATTCGGAAGGCTGGAGCCATTCCGGGGCCGGATGTGCGGGGTCCCTCCAACGGGCATAAAGGGGGGCCGGCGCCTGATTCCACTCGAGGAGCTTCCGGGTCGGTGCGGCCCCGAAATCGGCGAGCCAGCGCCTGACGAGCCACTCCGGGTGCGAAAAATAGTTGGCGAGGGCCTCGGCCGGGGCGACGGGCCCCGGGGCCTTCTGGACCGGCAGGATGGCGGCCATCTTCCGGACGACGGCGTTCACGAGCCGGGCCTCGGCCGGGCTCGCGAGCTCCTTGGTGCGTTCGACCGCGTGGTGAACGATCTTGGCAACGAGCCCCGTGTCCGCCTCCTCGCCCGCCGACTCAATCAATTCGAAGGCCGCCACATAGAGGACGGCGCGGGTCACGAAGCGCGGGGGATGGGCCACCAGGGTGTCGAGGACGGCCCCAATTCGGCTGTAATGGCGCACCACCCCGTAGACCAAATGCTGGCAACGGCCCCTTTCGGCACCTTCCATGGAGGCCGGCAGGCCCTCCAAAAGCACGTCAATCCGCTCCCGGAGGTCGAGCCAGCGGGCAATTAGGCGCACTGCGGGCGACCATGTGTTTTGGAGACTCGGTTTGACAAGGTTCGTCATAATCCTTTTTACTCTCCGATTCACGCGCTCAATTGAGCAACTATGAATTCCGAAGCCGTTTCCGCGCTCCTCTCCAAGAATCCCGCCCTCAAGGCCTCCAAGCCCAAGCTAGAGGCCATGAAGCCCGGGGCTTACGTGGTCCACAGGAGCTGGGGCTTCGGCCAGATCAAGTCCTTTGACGACACGACGCTCAAGCTCGTCATCGACTTCAAGGGCAAGAAATCCCACTCGATGGACCCGGCGTTCTGCGTGACGACGATGGACATCCTGCCGGACAACCACCTGCTGGTGCGCAAGGAGACCGAGCCGAAGAAGATCCTGGAGCTGATCGCCGAGAACCCGGCCCAGCTGATCGTCGAGGCCCTCGA
>CAISPT010000145.1 GCA_903887455.1 uncultured Opitutaceae bacterium
GATCTGGGGGTTGAAGCGCCAGTCGAAGTCCTCGAGGGGCTTGAGGCGCACGAACTGGGCGTAACGCTTGCGGTTCTCCAGATGGCGCTGTTTGCGGACGTTGAGCTCGTCCTGGAGGATAAGCTCCAGAAACTCGCCGTGGTCGAGGCGGTTGGCGGCCGCCTCCTGAAGGCGGACGGGGAGACTGCGGCTGAGGCCAGACAGGCGGAGGAGGCGCAGTGTGGAGTCGAGTTGGGTGGTGGTCATGTTGGGAAAGCGAGGCGATAGGCGGACAGGTCGCGGATCAGGGGATGGGCCTGAAGGAAGCCGAGCTGGACAGCATTGCTCGGGGCCGTGACGAGCGCCCGCAGGTCGCGCAGGCGAAAGCAGGCGCGCTCGAGCGCCTGGGCTGCGGCCCCTTCCAAGGCATGGACGGGATGCTGTTTTGCGAGATGAAGGAGCCCTTGGAGGCTGCGAATACCGTAAACACCGCGGTGGCGGTACATGGCCTCGGCCCAGGCGCCGCAAGCGGGCCCGAGCCGTCGGCACAGGCGGAGTAGATGCTCTGGACCGCGTTCGGCGAGCGCCTGCTTATGGGGATGAATATGGCCGGGAAGGGTCGCGAAGCGACCGGCCTCCACGACCCACGCTGCGCTCCCGAAGTCCACCTGCATCTCTTCGCCCGGGGCGCACTCGATGCGCCGGAACGGCGGGTCGATGCTGGCAGCGAACTTGTGGGCGAAGCGCTTTACCGACTGATAGCTGCCTGTGAAGGCGTGGTCGCTTACCAGGTCCTGGTGAATGC
This sequence comes from uncultured Opitutaceae bacterium, assembly GCA_903887455.1. Classification (GTDB taxonomy): domain Bacteria; phylum Verrucomicrobiota; class Verrucomicrobiia; order Opitutales; family Opitutaceae; genus Palsa-1447. The sequence continues at coordinate 785 of CAISPT010000145.1, forward strand.
GCTTAAGGGAAAGGCCGCTCGTCAGGCCGATCTCTATCTCGGCCGAGAAGGGGCCGCAGTCGCTCTTCCTTCCCGGACAAAAAGCCGTGGTCGAAATGGCTGGTTTTGCTTCAGCCGGGAGCGCCTCAGACCCGAGGGTCGAAATGGCTGGTTTTGAATCCAGCTCTCCCTCGAGAAAGCCGAGGGTCAGGGTGGCTGGTTTTGATCGCAAATACCGACCTACCGTCTCCCGGTTAATAGCCAGCTCCCGGGCGATCCGCCGAGCGGACCAACCCCTCGAAGCTAGCGTAAGTATCGAATGCCGTAGGGTCACAATGAGGCGGTTCATCGCGCCCTTTTGCGACCTTCATCGCATCAGGCGCAACCCCTCAAAGTGGCTGGTTATGAATCGACCCTAGGTGGCTGGTTTTGACCGTCCCATGACAGGAAGGACCCGGTGGTCCGCTCGAAGCTTAGGAAAGAGCGCTTCGCCAGGACCCTCAAGTGGCTGATGCAGGTCGCCGTCGACCTTAGGAAGAAAGCCCGACCCCAGTCGCTCCTCGGCAGGGCCTGCGACTACCTGCTCGGCCACTGGGATCCGCTCACCGCCCATCTTGAGCACGGGGAGACCCGCCTCGACAACAACCTCGTCGAAAACGCCATCCGTCCGTCGGCCATCGGCAAGAACTATGCGGAGTGCTCAGTTATGCGAAGATTGCGTCTTCAGCGAGGTGGACCTCAGGGCGTAATGGCGGCATTTCCGGCCTCGGGTGTCATTTGGTCTGGAGTGGCGCATGAGATCCCGACCATTAGTTCACGAGTTCCGGCGGGCGGCCGCCTTGGACGAGGCTCTTTACATAATTCCAGGAGAGTTTTCGTCATATCTGCGCTGTCGAGGGTACGCGCCGACCACCATCGTCCTTTACGCGGGTTACCTCCGGGCCGCAGCAAAGGCTCTGGCAGCACGAAGAAGGAGCCTGCTGACCCTTTCTTGCGCCGAAGTCTTGCCTCTAGTTGCTCGGTTGAACTCGAGGCCTGGAGGGCCCCGATCGCGGACGACCTGCCGCGCGGCCTTGCATCGGTGGGTATCATTTCGTGGGGAAGACCCCAAAGGCGGTTCGGCATGCCCGGTTGCCGGATGGCAGAGTTGGATTGATGAGTACGACCGTTTCTTGGATTCAGACCGCGGGCTGACGCCTGCCACAAGGTTGTACCGGCGGCGATATGCGCGGTGTTTCTTGCGTTCGATGTTCCGCTCTGGAGTAGCGCGGTGGCCTCGAGTGAGTCCGACCGCGATCTGGCGATTTTCGGAGCAGTTTTCCCGGACCCTGAAGCCTGCCTCGGCCAACGTCATGCTGTTTTCGCTGAAGAGCTTTCTCCGCTTCGTTCATCTTCGCGGGGCCTGTCCTGATGCATTAGTTCATGCGGTTCCGCATTTTGCCAACTACGGACAAGCGACTCGAACCCAGGCCCTTTCAGAAGAGCAGCGCCAGCAGCTGCTCGCAGCCTTCCCGGGCGACGATGCCCGTGGGCTGCGTGACCATGCCATCATCAACTGTCTGCTCGAACTGGGATTGCGTGGCCAGGAGGTTGCGTCGCTTAAGAGTGGGGACATCGACTGGCGGCGGTGTTGCCTGAACGTGCCCGTCGTCAAAGGCGCCCGTAGCCGCGAGCTCCCACTGCCTCGACATGTTGCGAGCGTGCTTCGGGCCTATATTGATCGCGGTCGCCCCGGCTCGCCCTCCGAGCAGCTATTCTTGCGCCACCGGAGTCTGGCTGGCCAGCCCTTCACCTTGAGCGGCCTTCGTCAGATGATCCGGCGGGCCTATCGCCGCTGCGGCTTCCCTGCCCGCTGGACTGGGATCCATCGTTTGCGGCATTCATTTGCCACCCGCCTCTTTCGCCACGGAGCCGATCCCAAGCAGATCGCCGATCTTTTGGGCCATCGCGATCTCGGGAGCACCGATACCTATGTTCAAGCGGACCTGACCACGCTCCGTACGTTGATCCGACCGTGGCCTTTTCAACATGGATAAGACCACAGATCTAGCTATCGAGTACCTAAAGCATCGGCGTAAATTCGGATACGCGCTAAAAATCGAAGGGCAGCAACTCCTCCGGTTTGCGCGTTTTGCCGACGATGTTGCTCCTGGGAAGCCGCTTCGTTTGAACATCGCTCTTAAGTGGGCGACCCAGCCGACTGGATGCTCGCGTCTATATCATGCCAAGAGGTTGGAACTAATCCGCGGTTTCGCACGGTATTGCCGTGCGATCGATCCCCGCACAGAGGTGCCTCCACCCAGGCTTCTCGGGCCGGCCCACAACCGAGTCGCGCCACACATCTATTCCCCGTCGGATCTTCATCATCTTCAAATTGAGTCGGCCAAGCTCGGACGAAAAGAGTCACTCCGCGTTCTCACGTTGACGACTGTCATCGGTCTCGCGGCCTCAACCGGGATGCGTTGCTGCGAGTTACTCAGGTTACGGGTTACGGATCTTGACGCTATTGCTGCGACACTGCGGGTTGCTCCTGCCAAGTTCAGTCCCGAACGGATCCTTCCCCTTCATTCGACGGTCGTGGCCGCCCTGCAGCGGTACTTGAAGGTGCGTGGTCGTAGCCCCGTCTTCACCGATCGCCTGTTCGTCGGTCGGAACGGGCACGCTCTCGCCGACCGCACTCTTCACGAACAGTTCCGGCGCACTGCTCAGGGCCTCGTTGCCAAGGGAGCCCGGCCTCGACCCCGTCTCCACGACTTTCGCCACACGTTTGCGACCTCCTGGATCGCGGAGTGGAGCCGTCTCAGGGCGCCGGTCGCGCACCACCTATTGTCGCTCTCACGGTATCTCGGCCATCGGCATTTTGCCGAGACGTTCTGGTATGTGTCTTCGGACCCCCAGACTCTGGTTGGGGTCGGCACCACGTTCCAACGCTATTTTCGGGGACCAGCCCGTCACCCATCTTATGAACCCAGCCCTATTCCCGTCGCTCGTGCAGCGATTCTTCGCCGAGCACCTCCGCGCCCAGCGGAACCTGAGCCCTCAAACCGTGGCCGCATACCGCGATGCCTTCCGGCTTTTTCTGCAGTTTCTATCTAACCTTCTGAGAAGACCCATCGACCTTCTTGATCTCGATTCCTTTTCCGCTGACAGGATTCTCGCGTTTCTCAACCACCTCGAACGAGACCGCGGGAACTGTGTTCGTACCCGCAATGCCAGACTCGCGGCCCTCCGCTGCTTCACACGCTTCGCTTTGGCCTATTCCGGGCCCGACTTTATCGACGCCGGTCAACGCATATTGGCGATCCCGCTCAAGCGGACCACCAGGCCGCTGATGGGATTTCTGACCCGGGAAGAGATCAAGTCGATCCTCGGTGCCTGTGACCTGACATCCAGAAGTGGCGAACGGGATCGACTGCTCTTCACTCTGCTCTACAACACCGGCGCACGAGTATCGGAGGCGATCGCGCTGCGGGTTGGAGACCTTCGCGGGGAAGTCATTCATCTTCGGGGCAAAGGGCGCAAGGACCGAGCCGTTCCGATTTGGCCTCAAACTCGGCGGCTCATCCAACACTGGTGCCGAAGGAATGACCTTCAAGCCGATCAACCCCTATTTACCAATTCTCGCCAGCAGCCACTGACCCGCGCAGGCGTCAGCTTCCGCCTCCGATTGACGCTTTCCCGTGCCGGTTCTGTGTGTCCCTCCCTAAAACGTCACGGAATCTCTCCGCATACGTTTCGCCACAGCACCGCGCTTCATCTACTTCAATCTGGCGTCGCGCTCGAAGTCATCGCCCTCTGGCTCGGACACGAGAGTCCAGTGACAACCCACAACTACATCGAATCGGATCTCAAAATGAAGTCGGAGGTTCTTCAGGCTCTCGAAGCGCCCAAATCCGAGCCCACGATTCGCCGTCGAGAGTATCCGCGGCTTCTCACGTTCCTCGAAGCGGTGTAATTATGGGAAGTACCGTATGCCCTTGCCGAACCATGGATTGTCTTACTTCGCATAACTGAGTGCTCCGCATAGTTCTTGTTATGCGTAGCTACACATAACAAGAAGAACTGGCTCTTTATAGGCCACCCCGACGCCGGCCAGCGGTCGGCGATCATCTACTCGATCGTCGTGTCCTGCCAGCGCCACGGAAAAGACCCTCACGCCTACCTTCGGGACGTCCTGACCAGGCTGCCGGCCCTGACAAACCGCTACGACTTGGACGCCCTGACCCCGGTCAACTGGAAGCCGCAATAGCGTCCTGTAGGTCGTCACGATATGGTCATCCATGTCGTGACGACCAAACCGTCATTACTCGTGACGATCAATGACGCTGGCTGGGGTACTCCGTCGGACGCTTACGGATGTTGAGCGACTGGTCGGCGACGATCCGCTTCAGGCGGGCGTTCTCGTCCCGGAGAGCCTTCAACTCCTTCAGCTCGTCGAGCTCCATGGCACCGTATTGCTGCTTCCAGCGGTGGAGCGTCGCTTCGCTGATGTTTA
>CAISPT010000146.1 GCA_903887455.1 uncultured Opitutaceae bacterium
AAGGGGACCCCGATTCCGAACGTTTTCTAGGCCGTCTCGAAAAGTGGGATGACGCGCGTGTCCGGAACGGTCACCAGGCCCTTGTCCGTGATGCGGATCTCGGGGATCACCGACAGCGGGATTAGGTTGAAGCCCATGTAGGGGAGGGTGCAGCCGGCCGCGCGCCAGGCGCGCTTGAGCCGGGTCGTCTCCGCCGCCACTATGGGAGCCCGCTTGTCCGACATGAGTCCAGCGACGGGCAGGGCGACGCTGGCGACGACCCTGCCCCCTTTGACGACGCACACGCCCCCGCGAAGGCGCTTCACCTCAGCGAGCGCCCTGCGCATGTCCCGCTCGTTGGTGCCCGCGATGATGATGTTGTGGGCGTCGTGGCCCACCGAGCTCGCCACCGCGCCGTCCTTGAGCCCGAAGTTGCCCAGCAGGCCGTGCGCCACGCCGCCCGTCCTGCCGTGGCGTTCGACGACCGTGACGAAGCACAGCCCGTGCTTGCGGAAGATCCCGGGCCACCCCCCCGGGGTGGCCGGGTCGATGCGGACCCGGTCGTGGATCATGATGATGCCGGGCAAGGCCGCCTTGATCACGTTCGCGGTCGACGGCCTGCTGGGAAGCTTCGGCACGAGGACGGGCCGGGCGGGCAGCTTCACGGTCGCGTACGCCGCCTTGGGGTAGCGGTAGCGCGTCGTGAGCGCCTGGTCGAGGAGTGGGGTCACCTTGCCGTCCTTCACCACCAGCTCGCCGCCGTACCAAGTGCACCGCGGCTCGAGGGCATCGTTAAGGAGCACCAGGTCCGCCCGCCGCGATGGGGCGATCCCGCCGATGGAGCCGTCCATCGCGAACCGGGTGGCCGGATGGAGCGAGCCCATGCTCCAGGCCGCGGCCTGCCCGATGCCGGCCCGGACGGCCGACTGCACGACCCAATCCATCCCGAAGAGGAAGAGGTCGTCGGCGTCCCTATCGTCGGTGCACACGCAGACCCGCTTCGTGCTCGCGCCGAGCTCGGTCACGGCCTTGATCGCCTCGGGCAGCGAATTCCAGGGCGTCTTCGGGTTTCCGCCCCGCAGGAACACCCAGACGCCGTTCTCGAGGAAGTCGTTTGAGATCTCCCGGTCTATCGCCTCGTGGGTGTCGGACACGCCCGAGGCGGCTCCGGCCGCCACGAACTCCCGGCCGTAGATGTGGCCCGAGACGGGCAGCCCGCGACGGATCGCCTCCGCGAGCACCGCGTGGCTCCTCCTGTCGCCCTTGGCGACCTTCACGAAGTCCATCTTCTCGCCGAGGGCCATCGCCTCCGGCCAGCGGTCGAAGATGCGCCCGATCTTCGCGGGGGTGAGGTCGCCGCCCGCGGTCTCGTAGCGGGGGCCGGTCGCCGGCACGGTGCTCGGCACCGTCAGGAAGATGGAAAGGGGCGCGCGCCTGGCGTCCTCGAGCATCCACTCGATCCCCCTCGCGTCGCAGACGTTGCCGATCTCGTGGCTGTCGCAGAAGATCGTGGTGGTGCCGTTCAGGAGGGCCGGCTCCGCATAGGCGCACGCGGTCATCATGGAGCTCTCGATGTGGATGTGGGGGTCGACGAGCCCCGGGGCGACGATGCCGCCGCGGGCGTCGAACCGTCGGACGGCCGACGACCTGGGTCCCCTGAAGGCCCCGGCGGGCATCACGGCCGCAATGCGGCCAGACTTCACCCACACCTCACGGTCTGCGAGGATGCGCTCGGAATACGTCGACAAAACGCGGGCCCCGGTGATCACCAGGTCGGGCTGCTCGCGCCCCATGGCGACGGCGGCCAGAGTGCGCGTGACTTTTTGGAGCGGGGCGACGGAGAAACGGGTGAGGCTCATCGTGATCCTGATTTGAGGGCGCGGGTGGAGCCGGCGGCCCGTTGCAGGCCGCGTGCCGTCGCGCACACCCACAATGGAGTGTGCCGCGGGTGAGGCGAGCTGTTTGCTTTGACCCGGAGACGCAAGCTGGGGCACGATCCGTGCTCCGGACCCCCATGACCCGCTCCCTGATCCCCGCACTCCTCGTCCTCCTCCTCTGCGCCAGCGCCCGCGGAGGGTCCCCATCCCCGATTCCCGTGAAGGTCGTGGTCGTGACCACCTTCGACCACGACTATAACAATCCCAAGGCCACGGGGGAGGCCGATGGCGAGGCCTCGCGCTGGATAGAGAGGATGCACCTGGACACCGTGCTCCCCTTTCCCGCCGGGTTCCGCCCCCTGCACCTCAGTAAGGACGGCGTCCTTGAGATCATGACGGGCATGGCCACCGCGAGGGCGGCCGCCTCGATCATGGCGCTTGGGCTCGACCCGCGATTTGACCTGACCCGCGCCTACTGGATCCTCGCGGGCACCGCGGGGGTCGACCCGATGCGGGCGTCGATTGGGAGCGCGGCGTGGGCGGAGTGGGTGGTCGACGGCGACCTGAACAACTACATCGACCCCCGTGAGATCCCGAAGGACTGGCCCGATGGCAGGATTCCCTGGGACGCCTCCACGCCCTTCGACCCGGTCGGGGCAAACATCGGCCAAATGTACCACCTGGACCCGGGCCTCGTGCACTGGGCCTACGCGCTCACGCGCTCCACCTCGGTCCCCGACTCCGAAGCCATGAAGAAGTACAGGGGGCTCTTCACCGGCTTCCCGCTCGCGCAGAAGCCGCCGTTCGTGCTGATTGGCGACAACCTGTGCTCGGCGACCTACTGGCAGGGGACGCTCGCCACCGAGTGGGCGCGCCGCTGGGTGAAACTCTACACGAAGGGCGCGGGGGCGTTCACGACCTCCTCGTGCGAGGACAGCGCCTTCCTTCAGGCGGTGGCTTTCCTCGGAAACGCCCACAAGGTGGACCCGAGGAGGGTCCTGATCCTGCGCACGGCGAGCGACTACTGCGTCCCGAGGCCCGGCGTCACTTCCGCGGATAGCCTGAAGTACGGGTCCGCCAGCGCCTACATGGCGGAGGACGAGGCGTTCGAGTCCGCGTACGCCGTCGGGAGCGTGGTGGTGAAGGAGTGGCTCCGGGGCTGGGAGACGTACAGGGAAACGCCCCCGGCCGCGCGCTAGGCCAGGGGTCCTGGCACGGGTGTGCTATAGCAGCACAACCTGTGTCGGCCACTGGGAAAAAATTGCACAGTGGCGCCACCCCCGCACGGATGCAATAATCGGAATTACAGGGAGTTGCGCAAGATGCCATGCAGGCATTGATCCTGCAATTATGGGGTCACTATGCGCCTCATCAAATACACCAATCGCAGTGCGCTCCAGGCCCCCCGGTTTGGCGGGCGCCTTGGCGCGCAGGACCTAGAAAACGAGATCGACTGGCTCTTCGGGACGGCCCTGGGCGGCTTCGTTCCTCCCGCCCTCGGCGGGCAGTTCCCGGTCGACCTCTACGAAGACAAGGACAACACGTACGTCCGGGCCGAGCTGCCGGGCGTGGAACGCGAAGCGATCAGCGTCGAAATGGTCGAGGGTTCCCTTTCGATCCAGGCTTCCCGCAAGGAGAAGACCGCGGACGGAGAGAGCTCCGTGTCCTTCAACCGGCTTGTGAGCATCCCCGACGAAGTCGACGCCGGCAAGGTGACCGCCTCCTATGAGAACGGCATCCTGACGGTCTCCCTTCCCCGCAGGGAGGAGTCCAAGCCGAAGAAGATCAACGTCTCGGTCAACTAACCCCCACCCGGAAAGCGAAGGCTATCACCATGTCATTCCTTAATTCACTCATCCCGACGGCCACGGGCGCCGTCTCACGCATTGAGTCCGAGGCCCTTCCGGCCCGCCGGCCCTCCTACGAGATCAACGAGTCGGAGACCGGTTACACCCTCGCGGTCAACCTGCCGGGTGTCGCGAAGGAGGGCCTCGAGATCACCGACGAGGGCGGGGAGCTCCGGATCGCAGGCAAGAGGACAAGCAGGCTGCCAGAGAAGGCGATCATCCTTCACCGCGAGTCCTCGGACGCCGCGTTCGAGCTCGTGCTCGAGCACGACAACACGATCGACCCGTCGAAGACCGAGGCCGAACTCAAGGACGGCGTGCTCCACCTGAAGCTCGCCAAGGCCGAGTCCGCGAAGCCCCGCAAGATCGCTGTCAGTTAACCCCTCACCGGGTCACCCTAGCAGGGCCGGGGTCCGCCTTAGGCGTGCCGCCGGCCCTGCCTATTGGCGGCCGGGACCCGTCCCTCGGGCAATCAGGGAGGCCGCGACTGCCGTGAGCAGCAGGCCCCCGATCACCGCGAGCGACACCCCTGTTGAAACGGGAACCCATTGCTCGAGGAGCATCTTCGCACCGACGAACCCGAGGATCGAGGCCACCCCTGCGTTCAGGTAGCGGAGTGTCGCCATGAGCCCGCTCACCACGAAAAACAGGGACCTGAGCCCGAGGATCGCGAAAAGGTTCGAGGCGACGGCGATCGCGCGGTCGTGGGTGACCGCGAGGACCGCCGGGAGGGAGTCGAGCGCGAACACAAGGTCGGCGGCCTCGATCACGAAAAGCGCGGCCAAGCCCTTCGGGGCGTGCCTGACGATGAACCGGTAGGCGCGACCGCCCGGATCGATCACCGCGTGGCCGGGCTTCGCGAGCGCAAGCCTGACCGCGGCGGCCAGCACCACGGCGCCGAAGATGGGGATCACCCAGGCGAAGCGCTCAACGGCCCCGATGCCCGCCACGATGAAGGCCGTCCGCATCACGATGGCGCCGGCCACGCCCCAGAGGAGCAGCCCGCGCTGGCGGCGCGGCTCCAGGCCGAACTGGGTGAAAACCAGGGCGAAGACGAAGACGTTGTCCGCGGAGAGGCTGAGCTCGATCAGGTAGCCCGCCAGATACTGCTGGGCGGGCTCGGGCCCTCGGCGGGCCCAGACGATCGCTCCAAACCCGGCCCCGAGGGCGACGCACAGAAGCGCCGTCGCGACATCCCGGGCCCTCAGGCGGCGGGCATCGTGGGGGAGGGGCGGGGGCATGATCGGGGGGGATTCGGGTCCAGCTTGACGTTGCGGCCGCCGGGCGGTTTGGCAATGTCCTCTCCATGTCCGCGCTGATCCCCGTCCAAGTGCCCCCCGTCCCGCCGGGCCCGCTCCTGCGGCTCGTGGGCTGGCTGCAGGCGCGGTTCTTCCCGGGGGCGATGGACGACTCAACGGCGCGCTGGATCGCCGCCCTCTTCATCCTCCTTGTGACCTTCGCCCTCGGAAGGTTCCTGACGGGGGTCGTCTTCAAGCGCCTGAAGAAGCTCGCGGCGAAGGCCAACAACCAGCTGATGCTCCCGGCGCTCGAGCCGCCCGCGGCGACGCTCCTGATCCTCTGCGGCATCATTGCTGCCCTTTCGATCATCCCGCTCTGGGAGGAGGTGCCCCACATGGTGAGGCTCGGCGAGCAGGGAGCCCTCTCGGCCGTGGTCCTCTGGGGCGTTGCCTGCGCCGGCGGGGCGGTGATTGACCACTTCGCGGTGGGCGCGCGCGCCCGCCGCCTTCAGATCGCGGCCTTCATCCCGCTCATCAAGCGGACGATGGCCTCCTTCTTCGTGGTGTTCAGCGTCCTGGTCGTACTGGAGAGCCTGGGCTTCGAGGTGAAGACCTTCCTGACGGGACTTGGCATCGGTGGCCTGGCCTTCGCCCTGGCCGCCCAGGACACGATCGCGAACATGTTCGGCTCGTTTGTCGTCGTGATGGACCAGCCCTTCTATGTCGGCGACTACATCCGGATCCTAGGCCACGAGGGCACCGTCGAGGAAATCGGGCTGCGCTCGACGCGCCTTCGGACGGCCCAGCGGACCCAGGTCGTGATCCCGAACAAGACGGTCGCGGCGGAGGTCATCAACAACTTCACGAAGATGCCCCAGCGCAGGGTCGACTCGACCCTTGGGCTCACCTACGACAACCCTACCGATAGGGTGCAACTCGCGCTGGCCGACGTGCGCGCGCTCCTGCGCTCCGACCCTGGCGTTGACCAGGGGCTCGTGGTGGTGAGCCTCGCCGACCTCGGCGACGCCTCCATGAGGGTGCAGATCCTCTACTTCACAGCCGACCCCGACTGGGAGACTCACATGGCCGTCCGCGAGCGCGTGAACCTGGCCGTCCTCAAGGCACTCGCCGCGCGGGGTGTCACGCTCGCCTACCCGAACCCCGTGATCCGGCTGGACGCCTCGGCGGCGCAGCAGCTCTCGACCAAAGCGCCCGGCTAGTCGAGGGTCTGCCGGTAGCGCTTCACGCCGACCACCATCGAGATCAGGACAAACAGGGCGATCGGCCAGATCTCGGGGTAGATCTCGGGCAGGCCGTTGCCCTTGAGCAGTATCCCCCGGACGATCCTGAGGAAGTGGGTGATCGGCAGGCAGGAGCCAATCCACTGCGCCCAGACGGGCATGCCCCGGAAGGGGAACATGAAGCCGGAGAGCAGGATGGACGGCAGGAAGAAGAAGAACGCCATCTGCACGGCCTGCAGCTGGTTCTGGGCGAGCGTGGAGAACGTGATGCCCATCGCCAGGTTCGCCGCGATGAAAAGTAGCGACACGGCGTAGAGCAGGGTGAGGCTCCCGACCATGGGGACCCCGAAGAGGAAGCGCGCCGCCAGCAGGATCAGGCTCACCTGGATGTAGCCCACGACGATGTAGGGGAGGATCTTGCCGACCATGACCTCGGTAGGCCGAGCCGGGGTAGCCAGCAGGTTCTCCATCGTCCCGCGCTCGCGCTCCCGTGTGATCGCGAGCGCCGTGATGACGACCATCGTCATGGTGAGGACGACACCCATGAGCCCCGGCACGACGTTGTACTGGGTGATGTTCTCCGGATTGTAGTGGGCGTGGACCTTGAAGTCGACGGCCGGTCCCGTGGCGCGGAGCCGGGAGAGTGGGCCGGTCAGGTCCCTGTCGAGGGCGGTCGCAGCCAGCGCGCTCACGGCCGATATCGCCGGCCCGGTGGCGGCCGGATCGGTGGCGTCGGCCTCGACGAGGACCGTCGGGTGCTCGGCCCTCAGCACCTTCCGGGTGAAGTCCTCGGGGATGTTGACGACGAACTGCACCTCGCCGAGGCGCAGGAGGCGCTCGACCTCGCTCTCGGAGTCGGTAATCCGCACGACGTCGAAATAGCCACTGTGGGAAAGCTCGGCCACGAGCGTCCGGGCGAACGGCCCGTGGTCAGCTATGCGCAGCGCCGTGGGGAGGTGCTTCGGGTCCGAGTTGATCGCGTAGCCAAAGAGGGTCAGCTGGAGCAGGGGGATCCCGATCATCATCGCGAACGTCACCCGGTCGCGCCTCATCTGGATGAACTCCTTCATCACGATGGCCCACAGCCGGTGGAGGGTGAACTTGCGCAGGCGCACCATGGGGCTAGCTGTAGTTGTCCCTCGCGTGGTCCATCAGGCCGATGAAGACGTCCTCGAGGCCCGACCTGATGCGCGTGCGCTCTTGCCGCGGTCCGCAAAGCCGCGAAAGCGCGGCCTCGACCGCCCCGGCGTCGCGGCCGCTCACGTGGATCGTGCCGCCGAAAGGCACGACCTGCTCGACCCCGGGCTGGCCCTTGAGCGAGTCGGCCAGCGCCGGGAGGTCCGGCCCGGTGACCTACCAGGTCGCCAGGTTGGCCGCGTCGATCACCTCGGAGACCGTCCCTTTCACCAGCAGGTTGCCGTACGCCAGGCACGCGAGCCGGTGGCATCGCTCGGCCTCGTCCATGTAGTGGGTGGTGATCAGGACCGTGATCCCCTCGGAGGAGAGCCGGTGGATCTCGTCCCAGAACTCCCGCCGCGCCTTCGGGTCGACGCCGGCCGTCGGCTCGTCGAGGAGGAGCAGCCTCGGCCCGTGGATCAGGCAGGCGGCGAGCGCCAGGCGCTGCTTCCAGCCGCCGGAGAGCTCCCCGGCGAGCTGCGCGCTCCGGTTGGCGAGCCCGAGCCTGGCAAGGCTCGCGTCCACGGCCGCCTTGCGAGCCCCGATCCCGTAGATCCTCGCGATGAAGTCCAGGTTCTCCCGGATGCTCAGGTCCTCGTAGTAGCTGAACCTCTGGGTCATGTAGCCGACCTCCCGCTTGATCAGCGACTGCTCCCGCAGGATGTCGAGTCCGAGGCAGGTGCCGGAGCCCGCGTCGGGGGTCAGCAGCCCGCAGAGCATGCGGATAAACGTCGTCTTCCCGCTGCCGTTCGGCCCCAGGAACCCGTAGATCTCCCCGGTGCGCACCTGGAGGTCTATCCCGTTGACGACCGTCCTGTCGCCGAAACGCTTGGTGACGCCGGAGACGTCGATCGCAAGCTCGCCAATGCCGGTCATCTTGCGGCGGGCGCGACGTCCACGGGCTGGCCGGGGTGCAGGCCCGCGGCGACGTCGGGCGCAAACACGGCCTCAACCATGAATACGAGCTTCGAGCGGTTGTCCTGGTTGTAGAGGACCGGCGGCGTGTACTCGGGTTGTGGTGAGACGTAGCTGACGACGGCCTGGGCCGGGGCGGCGACTCCGTCCACGCGGACCGCCACCGGATCACCCGCCTTCACGCGGGCCAGCGCGGCCTCGGGAACGAAGAAGCGCACCTTCACGTTGGACGGGGCCAAGAGGGACACGACGGGGGCGCCCGCCGCGACGAACTCGCCCTCGCGGTAGAGCGTGTCGAAGACCAGGGCGGCGACCGGAGCGGCCTGGGCCTTTTGCTCGACGCTCCAGCGCGCGTGCGACTCGGCCTCGGTGGCCGCCCGAAGCGCGGATTCCGCGGCCGAGACGGCGTCGGGCCGGCCGCCGAGGCGGGCGGTTTCGAGTTTCGCCTGGTCCTCGTCGACCGACCTGGCGTCGGACTCGTGGGTGAGCCGCGCGCGGTCGAAGTCGCTCGCCGATATGGCCGACGCCTTGAAGAGGGACTCCTGGCGTGAGAGCTCAAGGCGCGAGAGTTCCGCGGCCGCCCGGGCCCGGCCGAGCCGGGCCTCCAGCGCCGCGATCTCCTCGGGCCGCGATCCCTTCCTCAAGTCCTCAAGCTGGGACCTGGCGGCATCGCGCTGCTGAGAGGCCTGGCGCAGCGCGGCCACCTCGGCTGCGCGCTCCAGCTCGAATAGGGCGGCGCCCGCGGGCACCCTGCTGCCTTTCGTAACCAGCAGCTTCTCAAGGCGTCCCCCAAGGGGCGAGGACACGTAGACGAACTCCCCCTCTATGTAACCCTGCCACCCTTTTTCGCTCGACCTAGAGCACCCGGTCATGACAACGATCGCACCGAGCGCAGCGAGGGCGAAAAGGGGTAAGTTGTCCCGTCTTGAGCTCATGAAATATGGGTCGGTCCTCCTTGGGAAACCGTTGTCTGGTTTGCGGAATTTATAAACTATTAATAATAAACATTTTGGGAACTACTTAGACCGGCGACTCGCGCTTGTGCCGATTAGACTTCCTGCGACACCATTACAGCCACTTTGAAAAGCAGTCGAGAAGAGATGCCCTTTCGGTTTCGCACCGGGATAGCCGCGACCTTGATCGTCGCGGCTGGGTTCATCTTTTCTGCCGTGGCCGATGCCCAGACCACGACGCTCACGGGAAGCTTCACCGGAGCGACGATTGACCCGGGCTGGCAGGTGGGCGGCTCGGGCTATACCCCCCAGCTGACGGCAAATGGCCTTGGCGACGCTGCCGGCTCTGGCTGGCTCCAGCTTACAAGCAGCGCGGGCAATGAAGCCACCTATGCGGTGAATACAACCGCCTTTGCCAGCGCCAACGCGACGATCACAGCGACCTTCAATTTCGCCTCCTTCAATGGTTCAGGTGCCGACGGCATCACCTTCTTCCTCGCCGATGCGAGCCAGACTTTCGGCGTGGGGGCCTACGGCGGGAGCCTCGGCTACGCGCAGAAGACGCTGGCGGGCGGCGGCGGCGCCAACATCAATGGGATGAACGGCGGCTACATCGGCGTGGGTATCGACGAGTACGGAAATTACTCCAATCCCACCGAGGGGAGGATCGGCGGACCCGGCTCGATACCCAATGCGATCGCCGTGCGCGGACCCGGTCAGGGTTTGACCGGCTACAACTATCTCGGCGGCACAAACGGCCTTGGGACGGCGCTTTCCTTCTCAGGTTCCACCACGCGCCCGACTGGGGCCAACCAGCGCTCGCTGCAGATCATCATCACGGCGACCAACCAGATGTCCGTTTATCTCCAAACGGGCGGATCCGGTCCTTACAGCCTCCTCTACTCCATCGATCTTTCGGGATATGCGCGGCCCAACAACCTCATCATGGGCTTCACGGGAAGCACGGGTGGGTCAACCGATGTGCACCAGGTGAACGATGTGGCGCTCACGAGCGTTGTTTCGAACATCTGGACGAACGGGACCGGTAACAGCATCTGGGGGGCCCAGGGTACGACCAACAACGACACGAATTGGAACAACACCCCGGCCTCAAACCCAGCCGTCGGGGGCGACATCCTCTTTGACAACAGCCACGTTAGCCTGGCCCAGGCGATATCGGTCACGGGCAACCAGGTCGTTCGGAACCTCCAGATCGACGCTCCGTTCAGCTACACCCTGAACGGCGGCAGCATTGAGTTGAACGGATCGGCTGCCGCCGGCCCGACCGGGATTTTTGTTACCCAGACCCACGGATCGGCGAATCAGACGATCAACTCCAACCTCTCTCTCGACAACGCCGTCCAGGTGCAGAACAACTCGGCCGGCACGCTGACGCTCGGCGGCAATGTTGCCCTTGGTGCGAACGCGGCGACCATAAACGGCAGCGGGGTGGTGAATGCGACGGGTGTCATCTCGGGAACGGGTTCGATCGCTCAGACCGGCACGGGCACGACGACACTCTCCGGAAACAACACCTACACGGGCGGAACTTCCATCACCGCGGGCACCCTGAATGCGAATTCAAGCACCGCGCTTGGCGCAACCTCCGGCGCGGTCACCCTTTCGGGCGGCACACTCGGCTCGACCAATGCGAGCACGGTCTCGAATGCCGTCTCCCTCACCGGGAGCGCGGGACTCTCGGGAATCACGACAGCCGGCACACTCACGCAGACGGGCGGCAGCTACACGCTCAGCATGACGAATGCGACGCAGTCGGGCGCCGTCAACCTGTCCAACACAAACGTCGGTCGCACGCTCACGGTAAATACGGCGAGCGGTACAACATCCACGATCTCGGGGCAGATAGGAAACGGCGGAACCGGTGCGGGCACCCTCACGAAGACCGGCAACGGTACCCTTATCCTTTCCAACGGCACCGGCGCCCTCAACGGCGGCAACACCTATACCGGCGGGACGAACCTGTCGGGTGGCACGCTCCAGCTCAACCAGAGCAACACCCTTGCGCAGTCAGGGGGACTGACCCTTGCCGCGGGCACGACGCTTGCGCTCAACACCAATTCCCAGGCCGTTGGAAATCTAACGATCAATGGCAACTCGACGCTCGATTTTGGCTCGGGCGGGTACAATGCCTTCGTCTTCTCGGGCTTGACGGATGCGGGCAACAACGTCCTCACCGTGAGCAATTACACGGGAGCGACGAATGGCATCAACACCCAGGCCCTGGCGACTACCACGGCGGCGCTTGGCGCCACGCTCCTTAACGACATCTACTTCGCGGGCTCGGGCTCGGGCACCATCGAGCAGGGCTCACAGACCACGAACGACGGCATAGCGTCGTATCGCATCACGCCAAATGCGACGTTCTCGACCTGGAACGGGGGGTCGGCGATCAACAGCAACTACGAGACGAACGCCAATTGGGTGGGCGGCACGTTCCCCGGCAGCGGCAACGCCGTTAAGGTCGATTTTACCGGCAGCACGCGGTTGAATCCGACCCTCACCGCGGCCGACACGGTCAATTCCGTCAAGTTCGACTCGGGTGCGGGCAGCTTCACGCTATCGAGCGCCGCGCCGGCGAACACCTACACGCTCGCCGGCACCGTTCCCAGCATCATCCAGCAGTCCGCGAACGCCCAGACCATAGCCACTTCCAAGCTCATCCTCGGCGCGAACACGGTGGTGGATGTCAGTGGCACGGGCGCACTCAACATCACCGCCCCGATCAGCGGGGCCTTCTCGCTGCAGAAGCTGAGCGCGGGAACCCTCAACCTCTCGGGCGCCAACACCTACTCGGGAGGCACCCAGATCAATGCCGGCGTGGTCGGCATATCGGGGAACAACGCGGCGCTCGGAAGCGGGACGGCTACCGTCAGCAATGGCGCCACCCTCCAGGTTAATGGGCCGCTCAGCATCACCAACGCACTCACGATCAACGGGTCGGGGGCCGTGAAGGGCGCCATCGACTCAAACCCGGTATCGGGAACTGCGACGTTGAGCGGCGTCATCACTCTCGGAAGCAACAGCACCATCAGCTCGGACAGCGGCACGTTGGCCATCACCACGGGCGGCATCACCGGAGCGCACGACCTCACCGTCGCCGGGACTGGCGCGACAACGATCTCGGGCGCGATCACGACGGGTGCCGGTGCGCTAAACGTCAACACGACGGGGGCGGGTTCACTCACGCTTTCCGGGGCGAACACGTACACGGGCGCGACGACCGTGAACAGCGGGACCCTTAACCTTTCCGGTGCCGGCACGACCATCAACGGCTCGCTGATTGGCAACGGCGGGACGATCAACCAGACGACGAGCAACCAGGTGGCGAGCGGTTCGACGTTCGGCCTGAACTCGGGATCGTACAACCTCTCAAATGGCGTCGCCCAGACGTACGCGGGAGCCTTCAACACCTCCGCAGGATCGACGCTCCAGCTGGGCACAACCGGGGCGGGAGCGGCGCTTACGCTCAACCAGACCAACACCGATACGATCAATGGAGTGATATCGGGGGCCGGTTCGCTGACCACCAGCAACACCGGTACCACGGTCCTCGCTGGGGCGAATACCTACAGCGGCGGCACGACCACGAGCAGCATTGTCAATGTGACGAACGGCTCGGGTTTCGGCACGGGCTCGGTAGCGGTCAACGCGGGTAGCAACATCCAGATCCAGAACAACATCACCCTCGCCAACACCTTTACGACGAACAGCACGGGCACGGCCTTCGCCGGGGCCTTTGAGAACCTGTCCGGCAACAACACGATTAGCGGCGGAGTGACCGTTTCCGGGACCACCCGGATTCAGTCGGATTCCGGAAGCCTGACGGTATCCGGTGCGGTGGGCCTGGGCGCGAATACGCTCAACGTCGGTGGAAACGCCATCACCAGCCTGAACGGCGCCATCACGGGGACCGCTGCAAGCGCCCTCACCAAAGACGGCACGGGCACGCTCACGCTCGGCGCCGCCAACCCGGCCTTCGCGGGGAGCGTGACGGTTAATGGGGGCACGCTTCAGGCCAACGTCTCGAACATCTTCAACTCGACGAACGCGATCACGGTCAACACAAGTGCGATCCTGAACCTGAACGGGACGACGCAGTCGGTCGCGACCCTCAACGACACCGCGGCCTCCTCGGCGCTCTCGTTTGGAACCGGCGGAT
Source organism: uncultured Opitutaceae bacterium (assembly GCA_903887455.1). Classification (GTDB taxonomy): domain Bacteria; phylum Verrucomicrobiota; class Verrucomicrobiia; order Opitutales; family Opitutaceae; genus Palsa-1447. The sequence continues at coordinate 13,407 of CAISPT010000146.1, forward strand.
CGCTCACCCTTGGGGTCGGAAACAGCACGCTCCTTGGCTCCATCAACGGCACGGGAACGCTGGTGCTGAACGCGGGATCGGTCCTCACGCTCGGGTCGAACTTCAACGACGCCGGTCTCAACATCGTGCTAAACGGCGGCAAACTCAACCTGAACGGAACGACGGACACGTTCGGCAGCCTGACCGTCAACGCGAACTCGGTCGTCGACTTCGGCAGCCCCTCGACATCGGTGCTCAACGTGAACGGTGTGAGCCTGACGGGCACCTCCCAGATCTCCGTGCAGAATTGGGCCAACATGGTCGACTACTTCTACAGCACCTCGGACTCGAACAAGGACAGCCAGATCGTCTTTAACGGGTACAGCGGAAGCCAGACCCACTGGAACACCTACACGTCGGGTCCCGGCCCGGGCAACGAGATCACCCCCGCGCCCGAGCCCGCGACGTACGGGGCGGTCTTCGTCGGGCTGTCGATAGCCGGGATCCTGGTCCTCAGGCGCAGGCGGTCCGCCGCCTAGCTCCTCGCCGGACCGCTTGACCGGGTGGCGGTCCGGGCGTCTATTTCACCCTGCTTGAACGTCATGGGTGCACATTTTCGGGCCCAGTGGCTCCTGGGGCTCTCCGCCATGCTTGCGGCTGCCGCGGCGCGCGCGGACCTTGTCGCCACCTCCCCCTTCCTCCCAGCCAACGCCGCGGCCTTGGGCGCCGCCGCGGGGCCTTCCGGCCCAATCGAGCTCAGGGGAATGATGTCCATGCCCGAGGGGCCGGCCTTCTGCATCTACGACGTCGCGAAGAAGAAGGCCGTTTGGGTGGGCCTGAACGAGTCGGGCCACGACTTCGTCGTCAAGTCGGCGGACCCCGCGTCGGACACGGTGGCCGTGGACTACCAGGGAAGGCCGATGAAGCTCGCGCTCCGCACCGCGAAGGTTGGCTCTGCGGGGCCCCCGGCGATGCCCGTGGCCTCGGCCGTCGCCTCAAGCGTTGTCGTCAACCCGTCTCCGGCCGACGAGCAGAAGCGCTTGGACGCTGTCGCCCAGGAGGTCCGGCGCCGGAGGATGGAGCGCGAAAAGGCCATGCAGGACCCGGGGACCGCCCCCCCTCCCGCCCCGAACCGGTAGCCAGGGGGAGAGAAAATTTCGTGCACCGGGCCCGGTTCCGCTTAGGTTGAGGTCCAAATGGGATCTCCGCCTCAAAGCGCCGAACCTGGGCCCTCCAATGCGGAGCTGATCCGCAGGCTCTTCGGG
>CAISPT010000147.1 GCA_903887455.1 uncultured Opitutaceae bacterium
CGTGAGAAACGCAAATCCAGCCCCGCAGAGCGAGGCGAGGAGCGCCGCGCGCGGGGTCATCCGCCGAAGGCCCGTGACGACGAACGCCCCCAGGAACTCGATCGCGCCGGAGCCCAGGCAGGCCACAAGGCCCGCGCGCCAGGCCTCCATGTCGGGGTCGGCCGCCCCGCGGCCGATCGCCAGCTGGCGGGCGGGCAGCATCACCAGGAAGGCGAAGGCGATCATCGTCGGCGTGTTCAGCCCGAACGGCATCGCACAGACGTCGGCCCTGTTCTCCCGCCTGGCGAGCCTGTGGGCCTGCCACGCGTAGAAGAGGTTTCCCCCGATGTAGGAGATCGCGATCCCCGGCATGATCCTGCCGTAGACGATGCCCGGGGCCATCCCCACGACGCCGATGCACAACCCCGGGATCAGAAGCAGCTGGACCAGGTTGTCGAGGGCGATGGCGAAGAACCCGTCGACATCGCCTCGGACAAAAAGCTTCATCCGTCTTAGGAGCGGCCGAGTTCCCGGAGCAGCGACACCGTGAAGAGCGCCGCCTGGCGCGAAGCGAAGGGCGAAAGCTTGCGGTAGTCCCCCTCGGGCGAGTTCTGGGTCAGGTTGCTTCCGCCGCGGATGCACAGGAAGGGGACCGCCAGGCACCAGCACACCTCGGCGGTGGATCCGCTCTCCATCTCCATCAGGTCGGGCCCAAGCTGGAGGCGGATGTCGGCGATCCGGTCCGAGGGAATGCCGAACTGGTCGCCCGAGGTGATGCGGCCGACGCGGACAAGCGGGACATAGGAGGGGTCGTGCTGGACCGCGGTCTCCGGGACGTGGGTCCTGATCGCCTTCCTTGCCGCGGCTAGGAGCCCTGGAGCCGCGGGATAGACGATCGGCATGGGCGCCCCCAGGGGGCCCTCGGCCCCAAAGTACTCCATCTTGAACCCGGGAAGGAGCGAGCCGAAGTCGTGGTTGCACACCGACTCGCCGACAATCACGTCGCCGTTTCGCACGTCCGGGTTGATCCGCGAGGCGGTCCCCGTCATCAGGAGCGCGCGCGGCTTGAAGTGCCCGGCGAAGAGCATAGTGATCATCGAGGCACACGTCTTGCCGATGCCGGTCGCCGCAACGATGACGCGGTTTCCAGCGATCCTGCCCTCCGTGTACGGAAAGGCGCCCAGACGCTTGCGCCTTCGGCCGGCAAGCGCCCGCTCGACGAGCTCGGTCTCCTGGGGAAGAGCGCCAAGGACCACGATAACGTTCCTTAAGCCCGGGGCCGGCCGGCGGAGCTTTGCCACCGGGATTCCGGGGACGTTAAGCGGCGGCGGAGCCTTGAGCGCGGGCGGGGATTTTGGCATGTGGGCGAATCCGGCGGCAACCGGATCACCACCGCAAGCAGAATAGATGCCACGCTTCGGAAAGCACCCCTCGCAGGCGCGTGCGCCGCGGCGCCCCACTAAACTTGCCCTTGCCCGACACCTCTCCGCGGGCACTCTCGCGCTGCCCCAAACGACCACCATGGACCGGTCCCTTCCCTTAATCGACCTGCACCGGCACCTGGACGGAAACGTCCGGCTGCGAACGATCCTCGAGCTCGGCGAGCGCCACGGCGTCCCGCTACCCGCCGCGGACGTCGAGGGCCTCCGGCCCCACGTCCAGGTGATGGGCGTCATGGCCGACCTCCCCACCTGGCTCGCGAAGTTGAACTGGATGACCTCGGTCCTCGGCGACCTGGACGCGTGCCGCCGGATCGCGCGCGAGAACGTCGAGGACGCGCACGCGGAGGGGATCGACTACATCGAGCTGCGCTTCAGCCCGCTCTTCATGGCGAGGCCCAATGGCCTTGACCCGGCCGGCGTCGTGGACGCCGTGCTCTCCGGGATCGCCGAGGGCCGCCGGTCGACCGGGATCAGGGTGAACGCGATTGGGATCCTAAGCCGCACGCACGGCACCGAGGCGTGCCTCGAGGAGCTCGAGGCGCTCCTCACCCGCAGGCAGGGGATCGTCGCCCTTGACCTGGCGGGCGACGAGCGCGCGTGGCCGGCGGCGCTCTTCGCGACCCACTTCAGGCGGGGCCGCGACGCGGGGTGGGCCGTCACGGTGCACGCGGGCGAGGCCGACGGCGCGGCGAGCGTCTGGTCCGCGGTCAACGATCTCGGGGCCACAAGGATCGGCCACGGCATCCGCGCGGTGGACGACCCGCGACTCCTCGATCACCTGAGGGGCCGCCGGATCGGTCTCGAGGTGAACCTCACGAGCAACGTCCAGACCAACAGCGTCCGGAGCATGGGGGAGCACCCGATGAAGCGCCTCCTCGCCGAGGGGATCCTTGCGACCATAAACACCGACGACCCGGTGATCAGCGGGATCGACCTGGAGCACGAGTACCGGGTCGCCGCGCCCGCCGCGGGCCTGACGGCCGAGGAGATCCGGACCGCCCAGAAAAACGCGCTCGAGATCGCCTTCCTCCCCGACGGGGAGAAGGCCGATCTCCTGCGCGAGGCCGGACGCAGGGCCGCCCCCTAAGGGCGCCCAGCCTTGCCATCGGCGCTCGGAGCCGTCTGATTCCTGCGCCCCCCAATCCCACCCCTTCGTCCATGAATTCCCCCGACAAGCCCGCGCGCAACCCCTGGTACTGGGTACCGAGCTCCTACTTCTCCGAGGGCATTCCCTTCGCGCTCGTGATCTGGGTGGCCGGGACGATGTTCAAGGACCTCGGGCACTCCGACGGCCAGATCACGCTCGCCACCGCGAGCATCGGGATCGCCTGGTCGCTCAAGCCCTTCTGGGCGGCGTTCCTGGACATGTACCGGACGAAGAAGTTCTTCGTCCTGTCGATGGAGGTCCTGATGGCCGGGATCCTCTGCGCGATCGCCGTGGCGCTCCCGCTGCCCAACTACTTCCAGGTCGCGATCGCGCTGTTGTGGGTGCTGGCGTTCGCGTCGTCCACCCAGGACATCTGTGTCGACGGGATCTACATCACCTCCCTCGACGCGAAGAAGCAGGCCGCCTTCATCGGGGTTCAGGGCGTGTTCTGGAACGTGGGTCGCCTGTTCTCGACGGCCGCCATCGTCTGGGCCGCCGGGTCCCTGAAGGAGGACCACGCCATGACGGCCACGGCCGCCTGGGGCTGGGCGATGGGCCTGGCGGCCGCGACCCTGGTCGTCCTCGCCGTCTACCACTGGTTCATCCTGCCCACGGGCTCGATCACGGTCCGGCCCAAGAACGTGACCGAGATCGGCACCACCTTCGCCGACTCGATCGTCGACTTCTTCAGGAAGGAGAAGATCTGGGGCATGCTCCTCTTCGTTTTCCTGTTCCGGAGCTCCGAGGGCCTGCTCCTGATCGAGGGCCCGCTCTTCCTGCAGGCCGCCCACGACGTGGGCGGCGTCGGCCTCACGCTCAAGCAGAAGGGCGTGATTGACGGGACCGTGAGCACCTTCGTGAGCCTGTTCGCGGGGCTCATGGGCGGAGCCTTCATGGCGAGGTTCGGGCTCAACCGTGTGACCCTTGTGTTCATGGCGCTCCTTCTGAATCTCCCGCACATCACCTTCGTGGTCCTCTCCCAGCTGGCGGGCCCGGGACACACGCTCTCGCTCTGGACCGTCGGCTCCCTGGTGACGATCGAGAAGTTCGGCTACAGCTTCGGCTTCGTCGCCAACATGCTCTACATGATGCAGCAGATCTCGCCCGGGAAGTACCACATGACGCACTACGCGTTCTGCACGGCGCTCATGAACCTGATGCTGGTGCCCACCCAGATGGTGAGCGGCCCCCTGGCGGACCACTTCGGCTACAAGGCCTACTTCATCATTGTCATGTTCGCGGCGATCCCCTCGATCCTGGCCTCCTACTACGCCCCGTTCCCGAGGGGGACCGACCACCACAAGGCGGCGTAGCCCGCGGCCCCTGGGCGGCCGTTGGCGGATTGACCAGCCCGGGGAGGCCAATAAGGCTTCCCCAATGAGACTTCCCCACTATACCGCCCTTGTCATCCTGGCCCTTGCGCCCGCGATGCTCGTGGCGGCACCGCTAAGGACCGTCGCGGACCTCCAGGCTGAGGCCGCACCCTTCAAGTCCGAGATCAGGGACATCCCCTTCGAGACGACGCCCGAGCAGATCGTGGCGTCGGCGAACGCCGCCATGGCGGCAGGTGACAAGGCCATCAACGAGTTCGCGAAGCAGGACCCCGCAAAGGCCACCTTCGAGAGCACGTTCGTCGCGCTCGACACGATCGGGGCCGATTCGGGCCTCGTCGAGAGCCGGCTGAGCTTCATCCAGGAGACGAGCCCCAGCAAGGCGATGCGCGACGCCGCCGACGAGCAGGGCAAGCGGATGCAGCAGTGGGAGATCGGCAACGGCTACCGGGAGGACGTCTATGCGGTCCTGAAGGCCGTCGCCGACCGGAAGCCCGCCGTGACGGGCGAGGACAAGCGGCTTCTTGAGTACACAATGCGCGATTACCGGCGCGAGGGCTTCGAGCTTCCCCCGGCCCAGCGCAAGGAGGTCGAGGACCTCTTCAAGGAGCTGAGCCCGCTGCAGACCGACTTTGAGACCAACGTGATCTCCGCCCGCAGCCCGCTCGTCTTCACGAAGGCCGAGCTGGCCGGCGTTCCCGAGTCCTTCCTCGCGCAACCGGGGATCAAGACCGGCGACGACCAGTACACGATCCTCGTGAACGTGACGCCGCAGCGGATCATGGTCGAGCAGCGCTGCTCGGTGGCCGAGACCCGCAAGAAGGTGGTCGTGGCCGAGTACCACCTGGCCCAGGAAAAGAACGTCCCCCTCCTCAACAAGATCGTCGCGCTCCGCAACACGATCGCGCTCAAGCTCGGCTACGCCTCCTGGGACGACTACCGGATCGAGACGAAGATGGCGAAGAACGGGGCCA
>CAISPT010000148.1 GCA_903887455.1 uncultured Opitutaceae bacterium
ATCGGCACCCTTGCCGGGGGAATCGCGCACGACCTCAACAACGTCCTAGCCCCGATCCTCATCTCGATCGACCTCCTCAAGGCCGAGAGTGGCGGCGATCCCGAGCAGTTGAAGGTCATAGAGGCGATACGGGTGAGCGCCAACCGGGGCGCGAGCCTCGTGCGGCAGGTGCTCACGTTTGCCCGGGGACTCGAGGGCCAGCGGGTCGCCGTGGACGTCCGGGCGATCTTCGCCGACTTCGAGTCCCTCGTAAGGGAGACCTTCCCCAGGAACATCAGGATCGTGACCGAGGCAACCCGCGAGCTTTCGCGGCTGAAGGGCGACCCGACCCAGATCCACCAGGTGTTGCTCAACCTCGCCGTGAACGCGCGGGACGCGATGCCGAGGGGCGGCGTGCTCTCCCTTGTCGCCACGAACCAGACCTGCGATGAGGAGAGCGTCCGGGGACACCCCCAGGCCAGGCCGGGGAAGTTCGTGCGGATCGCGGTGGACGACACCGGCGAGGGGATCTCGCCCGAGATCCGCGACCGCGTGTTCGAGCCCTTCTTCACCACCAAGGAGGTCGGAAAGGGCACGGGACTCGGCCTTGCCACAGTCTACGCGATCGTGAAGAGCCACGGCGGGTTCGTGACGGTTTCCAGCAACGTGGGCAGCGGGACCACCTTCTTTGTCCACCTTCCGGCCGACGGCGGGATGGACAGTCCGGAGCTGCACCCGCCCGCCGCCCCGATCGCCGTCGTCAAGGGACGCGGAGAGAGGGTCCTTGTCGTGGACGACGAGGATTCCATACGGCGCGTGCTGACGCGTGTCCTGGAACGCAACGGCTACAGCGTCGTGACGGCCAGCGACGGCGCGCAGGCCTGCGAGTACTATGTGAGCCACGTGGCCGAGATCGCCCTGGTCCTCACCGACATGATGATGCCCGTGATGGACGGGGCCGCCACCATCAGCGCGATCCTCTCGATGAACCCATCGGCTCGCATTATTGCCTCGAGCGGCCTCAACGTGGCCGAGAACACGGCAAAGGCGCTGAGTCTCGGCGTCCGCGACTTCCTGCCCAAGCCCTACGAAACGGCCACGGTGCTGCGGAAGATCCGTGCGGTACTGGACCGGTACCCGCCCAGTAGCCCGCAACCGCCTAGGGGGCTGCCGCAGTCCAGCCCGCCTTGAAGCGGTAGTTGCCGGACGCCACCTCGCAGAGCGTGGAGCCCGCCTGCCTTCGTACCGCAGTGACCCCTTGGCTTGCCTCAAGTGGGGCTCCCGCCTCCGTGACTTCGCCCGAGGCCTCGGAGGGAAAACGCACCGTCGCCGTGGTGCCCGGGGGCACGGTGATCTCCCACGTGAAGGCCCCGCCCTCTGTCCTCCAGGCGCTCTCAATCTGGCCGTAGGGCGATAGGTGCCGGGCCCCAGCCCAGGAGAGGGCGCGGCCGGGCCTCGGCTGGAGGAAGAAATGGCGGTACCCGGGCTGGAGCGGGTCGATCTCGATGCCCGCAACCACCCGATAGAGCCAGTCCCCGACCGCGCCGTAGGCGTAGTGGTTGAAGGAGTTCATGCCCTTGTCCTCAAAGCCCTTGTCCTTGGTCCACCCGTCCCAGCGCTCCCAGATGGTCGTCGCCCCCTGGGTCACCGGATAGAGCCAGGAGGGCCAGTCCTTCTGAAGCAGAAGGTCGTAGGCAAGGTCGATGCGTCCCTCGCGGGCGAGGACGTGGAGCAGCCGGGGCGTGCCCACGAAGCCGGTGCTCAGTCTGTCGCCGCGGGAGCGGATGTCGCGGACCAGCTCGTCGGTGAGCTTCGGCCGGAGCTCGGGGGGCGCCAGGTCGAGATCGAGCGCCAGAACGTAGCTGGTCTGCGTGTTGCCGGCGACGAGCCCGTCAGCGGTGATGAAGCGCCTCTGGAAGGCCCGGGTGACGCGCTCCGCGAGGGCCTGGTACTTTTCGGCAGACTCGGTCCGGCCGAGCGCCCGGGCCATCGAGGACAATAGCCTTAGGTCCTGGACGTAGTAGGCCGTCGCTATCAGGTCCTTCGGCGTCCCGCCGTCGGTCTTGCCGCTTCCGTCGAGGGCCAACCAGTCGCCGAAGCCCCCCCACTTGCCAAGCGAGGGATGGAGCCGGATGTCGTCCAGGCACTGGGTCCCGGTGAAGGCGACGTAGCGCTCAAGTTCGTCGAAGTGAGCCGCGAGCATCGCGAGGTCGCCGTAGCACTGGTACACGGTCCAGGGGCAAATCACCGCCGCGTCCGACCACGCCGGCCCGCCGTCCTGCATGGAGGTCTCGATCTTGGGGCAGACCCACGGGACGGACCCGTCCTTGGCCTGGGCGTCGCCGATGTCGCGCTGCCACTTGGTGAAGAAGCCCTCCACGTCGCGGTTCCAGGCGCCCGTCCTGATGAACGCCTGGGCGTCTCCCATCCAGCCGAGACGCTCGTCGCGCTGCGGGCAGTCGGTCGGCACCTCAAAATAGTTGCCGCGCTGGCTCCACTGGATGTTGCGCTGGAGCTGGGTGACGAGGGGGTTGCTGCACGCGAAGTCCCCCGCCGGAGCGACGTCGGAGTGAAGGACGCGGGCCACGACCGTGTCGCGGCCGGGCACATATCCCTCAGGTAGCCCGCCCACCTCGACATAGCGGAAGCCGTGGTAGGTGAAGCGCGGCGTCCAGGTCTCGCCTTCGGGCCCTCCCCGGCACGTGTAGACGTCGGTCGCCCTCGCGGAGCGCAGGTTCTCGGTGTAGAGGCCACCCGAGGCGTCCAGGACCTCGGCGTAGCGGAGGGTGACCGGGGTACCCGCGGGCGCTTTGACCGAGAGGGTGACAACCCCCACGAGGTTCTGGCCGAAGTCGAAGATGCAGTGCTTCGAGTCCACCACCCGCGGCGGCCCGACCGGGCCGAGGAGGGCCTCCGCCCTCACCGGGGGGCCCAGGACGGGCGAGATCTCGATCCCGGGGTCCGGGAAGACGAGGGCCGGTCGCCAATCCCCGCCTCCCGCCCCCGGCCTCTGCCAGTCGACAAGCTCCGACCTGGCGTCGTAGGTCTCGCCCATCAGGAGGTCGTTCTCCAGGATTGGCCCCTGAGCGACGCGCCACGAGCCGTCGGTGGCGATGGTCTCGCGGCTGCCGTCCCCGTACGTCACCTCGAGCTGAGCCATAAGCTCCGGCCGGTCCCCATAAAATTCCCTCGGGCGGTACGCCACGTGCCCGGCGTACCATCCGTCGCCGAGAACCGCTCCAATGACGTTGCCACCCGTCCGCAGGAGCGCCGTCACGTCGTAGACCTGGTACTGCACCCTCGTGCGGTAGTCGGTCCATCCCGGAGTGAAGAGGTCCTCGCCCACCCTCGCCCCGTTGATGTAGGCCTCGTAGAGGCCGAGCGCGGTCACGTAGAGCCGGGCGCTCGCCGGCTTTCTGCCCAGCGGGAACTCCCGGCGCAGGTAGGGGGCGTTCGCGCCCATCTGGCCCGCGCCATGCCAGGGGGCGCCGATCCATTTCCCCTTCCATTCCGTGCGGCTCAGTAGCCCCGTCTCCCAGAACGCGTCGCCCGCAGAGGTCGACTCCTCACCCTTGTCGTCCCAAACGGTGACCCGCCAGTACGCCCTGGAGCGCGAGGCGAGAGGAGCGCCGTGGTAGGCGACCTGTGTGCAGTCTCCCCCGGGCACCTTGCCGCTGTCCCAAAGGTCGGCGGGACCGCCCGGGCGAGAGGACACCCGGACCTCGTAGGCCGTCTGGGCGAGGCCCCTGCGGCCCTCCACCGGGGCGAGCTGCCACCCGAGCCTCGGCGCGGGGTCGTGGATCCCCATCGGATTGACGAGCGAGTTGACGACCAGGAGGACGGGGATGCTAAGGGCAGACATGGGGTGCGGGGGGGTACGGCCGGAACCGGGGTGTCCGCGGCGCGGCGGGGCGGGAAAGGGAGGGCGGCAGGGCGCCGCCCACGGCGATGCAGACGCCTCGGCGGCGCCTTGTAAACACGTTAACCGAGCGGCGTGAACCGCACCCTCAGGACCTCATAGCCCGCCTTGCGCGTGTAGCTCGCCTCGTTCTCCACACGCTCCTTGGCCTCGAGTACCGTCACGGCGCCCACCCGGTCGATGCAGCTCTGAAGGAGGGACCGCACCAGCAGACGGGCGTGGGGGGCCCCGAGGCACACGTGCGCTCCGAATCCGAATGCCACGTGGGGGTTCGGCTTGCGGTCCAGCCTCACCTCGCCGGGGGCGTCGAAGGCCGCCTCGTCCTGGTTCGCGGAGGCCCAGCAGAGGCTCACCCGGTCCCCGGCCTTCACCGGGACGCCGTGGACGTTCGTGTCCACCGGGCACACGCGGCCGATGTGGGTGAGGGGCGAGACGACCCGGAAGAACTCCTCGACCGCGTGGACGATCCTGGCGGGATCCTCCCTCAGGAACTCGAGCGCCCTCGGGTTCTTCCCGAGGTAGGCCACCACCGACGACACAGTGTGGATGATGGTGTCGCGCCCCCCGGCGAAGGTCAGGTTCGCGTACCCCATCATCTCGGCTCGGGTGAGAGGCCTTCCCCTGAAGGTCGCCTGGGCGAGGGCGCTGAAGAAGTCGTCCCCCGGGTTTTCCACGGCCCGGTCGAGCTGCCGGTTCAGGTAGATCTCGAGGTCCTCGCCCTTGCGCTTGCCCGAGCCCCCGTCGCGGAAGACATGGGTCCCCCACCCAATCCAGGTCTCGGCCTCGGACTCGGGCACGTTGAGCAGGTAGGTGAGGGCGCGCGACTGAAGCGGCAGCGCGAACTCCCGGACGATCTCGACCGATTCGCAGGCGATCGAAGCCTGCAGGAGGTCCCCCACGAGCGCCTCGACCTGCGCCATGACCGCGGGGTCCTTGGCCCTGCGGAAGAAGGGCTCCACAATCTCCCGGTACTCCGTATGGTCTGGGGGATCGGTCTCGATCGGAAGCTGCCTGACCGTGCGCACGTCCTCCTCGGAGGGAATCGGCACCCGGTAGGGGGCGTCCGAGCTGTAGGTCTTCCAGTCCTTGGCCGCCTTGCGGACGTCCTCGTGGCGGAGGATCATCGGCACCGGATCGCCCTGGAACTCCGCCCGAAGCACTCCTTCGGCGATGCGCTGCTCCCTGAAGGGGTCTTTGGGGTCGCTCATGGGTGGGCTTTCGTTGTGAAAAGCGGGGGACGGGGCCCGGTAGTCCGGCACCGTTAGCGGTTTCTAGCGCGCCCCCGGGCGCTGTCCACGAAATAGTCCCCGAGAGGGCTGGATGGGACAGGAAATTTGCACGTGCACCCTAGCCCGGCGGCCCCATAAACAGGGAGCATGGTCCATGTCTTTGTCTCCGGCTGCTACGATATCCTCCATGCAGGCCACGTTCAGTTCTTCCGCGAGGCCAAGGCCCTGGGATCGCGCCTGACGGTGAGCTTCGCCTCGAGCGAGGTGCTCTGGCTCCACAAGAAGCGCAGGGGCTCCCTGCCGGACGACCACAAGAAGGCCCTGATAGAGGCGCTCGACATGGTCGACGAGGCGGTCATTACCCACGGCCTGGACGAGGGGCTCGACTTCAAGGATGACTTCCTTCGCCTTAAGCCCGACATCCTTGCGGTGACCGAGGACGACAAGTACGGCGAGTTGAAGCGCGCACTCTGCGCGCAGGTGGGGGCCCGCTACGTGATCCTGCCCAAAACGCCCCCGAAGTTCACGCCGGTGTCGACCTCCGAGATCGTGCGCTGGATCAAGGCGCCCGCCGAGGCACCGCTGAGGATAGACTTTGCCGGCGGCTGGCTCGACGTTCCGAGGCTGGCACGCCCCGGCGGCTACATCGTCAACTGCGCGATCAGCCCGACGGTCTCGCTCAGGAACTGGCCCTACGAGCGCAACTCGGGGATAGGCGGCAGCGGCGCCTGGGCCCTCCTAAACGGACGCGACGGCGTCGACTCGGAGCTCAACCTAGGCGTCGGCTGGCAGGACCCGGCCATCATCCGAGAGGGCGGCCTTTGCGTGTGGCGGAGCGGCCTTAAGCCCGACCTCGAGCTAAAGACGGACGGGGCAT
>CAISPT010000149.1 GCA_903887455.1 uncultured Opitutaceae bacterium
CCCCACCACCCGAAGTACAGTCTGCACGCCTCCCGGCCCAAGTTCCCCGAGCCCGCCGCCCGCACCGCCTCCGCGGACGGGCCCGGCCCAAGGTGGGGGACACGTGCAGGAAGTGCGCGAGCGGCATCCCGGCGAAGCAAAGCGACGTCAGTTCCTCGGTGATCGCGACGGCGGGGAGCGACGGCTGGGCGGGGATGGTGTAGCGGAAGGCGACGCCGTCATTATAGACGCGGAAGGTGAGGACCAGGCGCCGGCCGTTCAGGCGGTCCTCCTGGAAAAGAAACTCCCTCTCGTAGTACCGGTCGCGGGCCCTGCTCGATTTACCAAATCCGAGCGCCACGACTGCGTCCTCCGCGCGGTCCACCTTGGAGACGAAGTGCAGTCCGTCCGTGATCGGCTCCGCGCCGTCGAGCGCGAGTCCCAGGCGCGAGGGAAGAAGCAGAGCGTTTTGGTCATACGACACGCGGAACAGCGGAACGCCGCTTTGCCCGTCCGCCGTCGCAAGGTTCAGGTTCACTTGGATCCTTCCGTCGGGCGACCAGAAGGACCATCCGAGGGGCGGCGTTACCCCGGTTTCCGGGGCGCCGTCCGCTGACGCCAGGAGGCACAGGAGGAGGGCTGCGGCGGAAAGGGGAAGGGGGATCTTCACGGGGTTCGAGTCCTGCCTGGCCTTCTTCTGCGCGATGGCCGAGGGCAGGTCAACCCGCCCGGTCGCTATGGGGCGCCGTCGGCCTCAAGGATGAGGACCGAGCCCGGCTTTATCGTCAGGCCCACGGAGCCGCGCGTGACAGACGCCGCCATGAAGCAGTCGCTCTCCGGGTCAAACTCCTGGATCTCGTGGAGGCCGGCGAACGGCGCCGGCAGCGCGAGGGTGCCGGAGACGGCCGTCTGGCCCTCGTTCACGAGCAGGATGAAGGCGGCCCCCTTGCAGTCGACAGCGTAGGCGGTAATCGAAGGACCGGTCCACCCCGGTGGGATCTCCCTCATCGCCCCTGAGCCCGCCTTGAGCATCCGGTCGCTGATCATGGCGACCCGCTTCAGATAAGGGGTCAGGTGCCTCTCGTCGAAGAACTCCCACCACCAGGACATCGGGAGCACGGGGGTCGGGGAGAAGAGCCCGAGCCAGAGCCCCAACTTGTAGTCGTGGTCCATCTCGCCGGCGATGGCATTGAAATCCTTGCTCCAGTCCCATTCGCGGCCGAACTCGCCGATCACGTAGGGCTTCCCCTCCTTGGCGACGTACTGGCGGATCACCGCGGGTATCGAGAGCGTGTTCCGGTAGATGTGCTTCTGGCTGAAGTCCATCGAGGGGATCGCGTTCATGCCCGCGACGTCGCGGTGCGAGACGCTCGTCGTGACGAGCCTGCCGTAAGGGTCGGCCGCCTTCAGAAAGGCCGCCATCTCGGCGTGCCAGTCGGCAATGACCGCGTCGGGGATCTTCTCCTTCTGCCCGTACATCGCGTTGTCGATCTCGTTGAAGAACTCCCAGACCGCCAGGTGGGGGCTGTAGCCCCAGCGGGCGACCATGTAGCGGAGCTTGTCCTTGTACCGCGCCCTTGCCTCGGGGTTCGTGAAAAAGTCCTTTGGCGTGGCGGCGGGCCCGCCGTTTGCTTGGTTGTAGCTGTTCAGCTCCCAGCCCTTGCCGAGGAAGGCCCCGTGGGGGTCGATCGTGAGCATGAAGTACGTGTGGGTGGCGGCGGCGACCTCGACCAACTCGTCCATCCGCCGGATCGCGGAGGCGTTGAACCGCCGGGTGTCGTCGGTGTAGCGCGCGGTGTCGTAGACATGGTGCCACTCGAGTGGCAGGTTCCAGGGGCACATCCAGGTCCTGAAGAAGGTGCCGCCGTCCTTCGAGAGCTCGCCCAGCAGGTAGTCGTAGTTGAAGCGCGGGTCCTGGTGCAGCGCCTTGAAGAACTTCGAGTCGTCGTTTGACCGTGATTCCCAGCAGAGGTTCTCGCCGATGCCTCGGAACGGTTCGCCGTTGTCGAAGCGGAAGATCCACGGGCCGGCGGGCCGCAGGAAGCCGCGCGCGCTGGAGGGCGCGACCGAGAAGGCGACCGGCACCGGGGCCTGGGGCCTCCCCTGGACCGCGAGGATCACGCTCCCCCGGTAGTCGCCCGCCTCGACCGGGGCGAAGCGGACCCGCCACTCCGACGGGGCGCCGCTCTCCCCCTTCTCATGGTAGGCGGGCACGACCACGGAACGGCCCGAGGGCGAGATGAGCGCCATGTCGAGCATGACCTCCCGGGTGGCGTACGGGTCGCTCCACTCGGCCTTCAGGGTGACGGTGAAGTCGACGCGGCCGTAGCGCTCGGGGTTCAGGGTCGTGCGGCTCACGCTCTGCACCTGGGCTCCGGCGCGGGGGAGCGCGAGGGAGAGGAGGAGCAGGAGGACCGCTAAGCGGGGGTGGAGTCTCTGCATGGGACCCTTCTTGGGCGAAACAGGGGCTTCCGGCGACACAAGAAGCCTAGAAATCACCGGAGCTAATCGGCCAAAGAAGGCGGCGCCTCGGTTTTCCTAAGTGCTTGAAGTTGGGGTGCGCCGAGGTCCGCCGCCCGGGATCAGCTGCCCCGGTGCCCAGGGCGGCGGAAGCGTGAAACAATATATGCACAGGATCTGCCCAACCACGCGCAGCACGGCGGGTTGCGCGGGCCTAGGGTGGCGGCGGACAGCAGACGGATTGGAACGATGACCACGCATCCCTGAACCCAAGATCCACCCCCGACAGGAGAAGCCCCCCAATGCTCCTAGCTCCCGCACCCAAGAAGAAGGCCAGCGCTGCGTCCCGTGTCGCCGCGCAGATCGCCGCGGACAAGCGCTTCAAGATCCTCGAGGCCCATATCAAGAAGTTCCAGGGGCGCCACGACGCCCTGATTGAGGTGCTCCACAAGGCCCAGGAACTCTTCGGCTTCCTGGACGACGGCGTGCTCCATTTCGTCTCCGACATGCTCCGGCTGCCCGCGAGCCGGGTGTACGGGGTCGCGACTTTCTACCATTTCTTCAAGCTGAAGCCCCAGGGCGAGCACACCTGCGTGGTTTGCCTCGGGACGGCCTGCTACGTGAAGGGCGCCAACAAGGTGCTGGCGGCGATCGAGGCAAGGGCGGGGATCTCTGCCGGCGAGACGACCCCCGACAACAAGCTCTCGCTGCTCACCGCGCGCTGCATCGGGGCCTGCGGGATCGCGCCGGCCGTGGTCTACGACACGAAGGTGGCGGCCAAGCAGACGCCGGAGGATGCCCTGAAACACCTGACCCAATGGATCTAAGCCATGCAACTGGACGACCTTAACCTCCTGGCGGAGAAACAAACGCAGTCGCGCAAGAAGATCTGCCTGCGCTCCTGCATGTCGGCGGGCTGCATGTCCTCGCAGGCGGACGTCATCAAGAAGAACCTGGAGACCGAGGTGAAGGCGCAGGGCCTGGACGCCGACGTCGAGGTGCGCCGCGTGGGCTGCATGGGCTTCTGCGGCCAAGGCCCCCTGGTGGGGGTCGACGGCATCGAGAAGGACAGCGTCCTCTACGAGCTCGTGAAGCCCGAGGATGCGCCGGCGATCGTCGCCTCCTTGAAGGGGGAGCCCTGCTCGGTGCAGAAGGGCGACCCGCACCATCCCTTCTTCGCCAAGCAGATGAAGGTCGTCCGCGCCAACGGCGGGATCATCGACCCCGAGAAGATCGAGGACTATGTCGCCGCGGGCGGCTATC
>CAISPT010000150.1 GCA_903887455.1 uncultured Opitutaceae bacterium
CGTCGATACCGCGAGCCGCGATGTCCGTGGCGACCATGACCTCATAGCGCCCACTCCGGAAGCCCTCGAGCGCCTCGATCCTCTGGTTCTGCGAGCGGTTGGCATGGAGCACCGCGACGCTGTGGTTGGCCTCGCGAAGCCTCCGCGCAATGCGGTCGGCGCCGTGCTTGGTCCGCGAGAAGATGAGCACGCTGTTGAAGTCGATACCGGCTAGGAGCGCCAGGAGGAGCTCGAACTTTTGCTCCTGGTGCACCTGGTAGATCGCGTGGGTGATGGAGGTCGTCACGGTCCGGGACGCGCCGATCTCGACCCGCACGGGGTCCTTCAGGGCGAACGACGCCACCGCGGCGATCTCTGGCGGCACGGTGGCCGAGAAAAAGAGCGTCTGCCGCTTTTGGGGGCACTTGGCGATGATCCGCTTCACATCGTGGATGAAGCCCATGTCGAGCATCCGGTCCACCTCGTCCAAGATGAGGATCTGGAGACCGTTGAGCCTAAGCTCGCCCTCCTGGAGGAAGTCCATGAGGCGTCCCGGCGTGGCGACCACGATGTCGGTTCCGGCCCTCAGCTCGCTGCGCTGCCTGCCGTAGCCGACCCCGCCGTGGAGCACCGTCGCGCGGATGTCCGAAAACCGGCCGAAGTCGCGGAAGGCGGTTTCAACCTGTGCGGCGAGCTCGCGCGTCGGCTCCAGAACGAGCACCCGTGGGCCCTCCTTCTTGTGGATACCGAGCATCGTGAGGACCGGGAGCGCGAAGGCGGCCGTCTTTCCTGTCCCGGTCTGGGCGGACGCGATCAGGTCCTTTCCCGATAGGACGGCGGGGATGGCGCGCAGCTGGATCGGCGTCGGGTCCGTGTAGCCCATGGCTTGCACACCGCGCAGAAAGTTCGGCGCCAGGCCGAGTTTTGTAAAAGGCATCCAACAGCACTGTCCGGATAGCCGTCCAACGCGAGGATATTCAGGGCGCGGCGCCGCCGAAACTCCCCTGGTTTGGCGGGCCTTGAATGCGCAAGGCGCGGAGGGATCCAGGATTGGGTCGGCTCCTGGGCGCAGGCAGCGACGCGGTGTTGCGAAGCGCGATCGCCGCCCCATTCTTGGGGAGGTGCCTCCGCGCTCCCTCTGCATCCTGCTTGCGACGGCCGCCCTCCTCGGGGTTCCGGTCCAGGCCGCGCTCTGGGTGTCCCCCAACGGGGACGACGCTAACCCAGGAACGGAGGAGCAGCCGCTAAGGACGCTGGTCCACGCCAGGGACGTCATCAGGACGATCAACCGCGACATGTCCGACGACATCACGGTGTTCATCTCGGGCGAGCACCACGTCAATGCGCCGATCGAGCTCGGCCCCGAGGATTCCGGATCGAACGGCTTCAATGTCGTCTACACCGCGGCGCCCGGCGAGCACCCGGTGATCACCGGCGGGTACCGCGTCACCGGCTGGAGCCTGGCGGACAAGGGTCGCAACCTCTGGTCCGCCCCGGCACCAGCGGGTCTTGAGAACACCTTCGCCCTCTTCGTGAACGGGAACATCGCCAACCGTACCCGGGGGCGCCTTCTGCAGTTCTTCGCGAAGGGTTCGGCCTCCGAGACCGCCTCCGCGCCGGACGCCACGGCACAGTGGAGGAATCCCCAGGACGTGGTTTTCCAGCGCCCCGGGGCGGGTTCGATCTGGTCGGAGCGTTCGAAAGGCGCACCCCCCTTTGTTGAGAACGCCTTTGAGCTGCTCGGCATGCCCGGGGAATGGTACTTCGACCGTCCGGCCCGCCTGTTCTATTATACCCCGCGCATCGGCGAGGAGATGGCCACCGCGGAGGTTGTGGCCCCGGCTGCCGGGGTCCTCCTCGTCGGAGCCGGCACCGCGGGCCACCCGCTCTCGGGCATCATCATAAAGGGGATCAGATTCGCCCACACGACCGTGCCGAGCCCGCTTGACGCATCACCAGACGGCTCCGCGTCGCGCCCCGCGCCGCCCGCGGCGGTGTCGCTCACCCATGCGAGCGGCGTACAGCTGCTCGAGGACGAGTTCGTGGACATGAGCACGCCCGCGCTGCTGATCGGCCCGGGCGCCGCGGACTGCGTGGTCGACGCCTGCGCCTTCGGCGAGATCTCCTGGTCGGGGCTCCGCGTGGAGGGCGCCTCGGGCATTCGGGTGGCGGAATGCCGCTTCACCTACGTCTGTCTGGAGCACCACGGCGCTGGTGCGATTTCGATCGAGAGGTCCAAGTCCGTCACGCTCGAGCACAACCAGATCGACCACTACCCCGACGTGGCCGTCTCCCAGAAGGGCGAGGGACCGGGGGACGTGGGCTTTTCCGCAAACCGCATTCTCGATCCCCTGGTGTCCTATCACGGGAGCCGGCCCCCCGAGGGCGAGCACCCGGCCGGCGAGGGCCTTCCCGAGGCCTACCAGGCGCTCTCCGACGCGCGCTACGCCTCCCTGACTATGCCCAGGCCCCCGACCCGGGTCGCCGCTGAGGCGGAGGACGGCTTCGCCTACGTGACATGGATCCCGTCCTGCCAGGACGGAGGCGCCCCGGTCACCTACTTCACGGTTTCGGCCTCGACCGGAGCGGTCAAAGTGGTCCCCGCCGAGGAGTTCCTCTCGAAGGGCTATATCGTCTTCGGCGAGCTGGAGAACGGCCACGGCGTGACCTTCGCCGTGTCCGCCGCGAACCGAATCGGCTCCAGCCGGCCCTCCCCTCCCACCGCCAACGTCACCCCTGCGCACAAACGCCGGCTCAGGCCACCCGAGCCCCCAGCGATCGTTTCTCTTCACTCAGGAGACAAGGGGGTGGTCGTTGAGGTGACCCCCGCCTCCGGAGACGGGGGCAGCCCGGTGGTCGCATACGCCCTGACCCTAGGACTTGGGGGACGCCGCATCCTGCTTGAGGGGCTGGACGTCGTCCATTCCGACGTCGCAAATCCGGTATCCCGGCAGATAAGGGATTGGTCGCCCTCGCCGGCCGAGACACTGACTGCCAGCTCGGTGAACGCTGCGGGAGAGAGCGAGCCGAGGGCCTCCGCTTCCCGAAAGTAGCCGAGCGCGGCTCAAACCAACCGCGAGTGCTTGTCTACGGGCCCGCTTTGCTCCATCCGGAGACCGTCATCCGTCATAAAACGTCCAGCTGTCGCAGTGGACTCCTCGTGGCCGCCGCCTTTGCGGCGGCGCTCGCTCCCTCGGCGCAGGCTGACGGCCCCTACTATTCGGATTCGGCCTCTGTTATCTGGGAGGACAACGCCACTACGGCCCCGCCAGGCGACGGGATCCGCTCCGCCTTCACGTTCGCATCCGGCGGGTCAGTCTCTTGGATCTACTCCCTTGGTTTTTCAACGCTTCTCGTTTCCTCGATGTCCGCGAACATCCAGGTTTGCTCGCGGTTTTCTGGGCTCGACAACCTCGCTCTCGGACCCCGGTTGGAGGTGCGCCACAAGGTGGGCGTGGGCCCCATGGCGCTTTCCCTTTACGCGGGAATTGGCGGGACAGCCGCAGGCTACAGCGACCCGGAGCGGAGCGCCATTGAGGGGACACTGCTGTTCGGCGCCAGCCAACGCCTGGGGCCGGCAATGCAGCTGGCCGTCGACGGCCGCCTCGGAAGCTACGACGCCCGGGACGTCGTGTTCACGGGCAACTACGCCAGCGTGCTGGCTGCCGTGAACATAGACCTTGACCAGACATGGCGCCTGAAGCTTCTCGGGGGATGGCGAGCCGGCGACACCGTCGCCGGCTACACTGCCTACAAATCCTCCTACGGTTGGGAGCCGGTCGACTCGGACGCCCTGAACCTGCCGGGCGCCTGGCACTATGTCGCCACCTACAAGGAGCCCTTCGTGGACTACCGCGTAAGCGCGAGGACATGGTCCTGCGGCTGCGCCCTGTCGCCCGCGGTCGGCAGGAACACGTCCCTCACTCTGCAGTACATGCGCTTCGACACGGTCGGGCCGGCTCCTTACATCGACAATGTCGTTAGCCTGAGCCTGGCCCACAAATACTGAAATACCATGACACGAGCCCTCGTAGCGACCCTTGGATTGGTCCTCGCGCTTAGGGTAAGCGCGTCGGGGACCGTGCGGGTGCTCGCCAAGGACCCAAAGGGGGCCCCTGTCGCCGACGCCGTGGCGTTCGTCGAGGCTCTCGACGCGCCCGCTCCCGTTCACCCGCCGGCAGACCCGGTTGCGATCGTCCAGAAGGACCAAGAGTTCGTGCCCTACGTCACACCCATCGTCGTCGGAACCCGGGTATCTTTTCCCAACAAGGACACCGTCCAGCACCATGTTTACTCGGTCTCACCCGCTAAGAAGTTCGAGATCCCTCTCTACATCGGCGAGTCCTCGGCGACGATCCTCTTCGACCGGCCGGGGCCCGTGACACTCGGGTGCAACATCCACGACTGGATGGTGGCCTACGTCTACGTGCTCGCCACTCCTTACTTCGCGAAGACGGGAGCGGACGGCGTTGCCGATATCGCCGGGCTGCCGCCGGGCCGCTACACGCTTGAGCTCTGGCATCCCCGCCTCGCGGCAAGGGTCGACCGGCAGATCACTATCGAGGCGTCGGGGGACACGGTGCAGGAGGTCAGTGTCACCCTGCGCCCCGACCGCAGGATCCGAAGGGCCCCGGAGTCGGACGGGGCCGGCTACCGCTAGCGCAACGACCGGCGGAATCCGAAAATGCCTCAATTCAGAAGATTCGGAACGCGGCTCCTGCTGCTGATAGCTGGAGTCGTGGCCGCCGCGCAGGTTGCGGACTACCTCCTCGTTGTGCGCGCCAACCGCAGGAACGCGATCGACCGCATCCACGAGAACCTGGCAAAGGGTGCTGCGCTCTTCTCCAGGAGGGTGGACGCCCGGCTCCTGGAGCTCTCGGGAAGGGCCGCGCTCATGTCGGACGACTACTCGATCCGCCAGCTCTTCCTCAAGGATCAGCCGGACCCGGCCACCGTACGGTCCGCGCTCCGGTCCTACAGCGTGCGGATGGGGGTCCCGTTTATGACCCTGATCTCGACCGAGGGGGCAAGGATCGGTGACACCGGGGGACCCCTTCCCGAGGCGGCCCTCAGACCGTTCGAGGACCTCGTGCAGACCGCCGCCGCCGCGGACGACCCGAAGGCCACGGCTTTCGCGCGGCTGCCGTCCACCTCCGAAGACGGCAAGGTCTTCGCCCTGCTGGTGGTGCCCATTTACGCGCCCAAGCCGGAGATCGTCGCGTGGATAGGCCTTGCGCTGCCGATCGATCACCGTTTCGCCGAGGAGCTCAAGTCCGACGCCCAGGTCGAGGTAACGTTCTACTACGGCACAGGGGAGACCATGGTGCCGGTGGAGTCCACTCTACCCGGTGCTGCCGGCCCCCGGTCGGCCGCCGACCTTGCGGAGTCGGCAGTCAAGACGGCCAACGTCTCCGGGGAACCCTATGTGACGGCCTACCGCCCCCTCCTGCCGCTGGTCACCCATGGACGCGCGGCCATCGCGCTCCAGCGCTCGCTGGGGGCTGAGCTCGCCCCGTCCCTGCCGCTTGAGCGTTTCCTTCTCGTGCTCCTAATCGCGTCCCTGGTCGCCGCTGCCCTTGTCGCGGCCGTCCTGGCAAGGAACATGAGCCGTCCACTCCGCTCGCTGGCCGACCACACCCGGGTGATCGCGGGCGGAGACTATCTCACCCGGCTCGAGGTGACCCGTGCCGACGAAATCGGGCAGCTGGCAACCGCGTTCAACCAGATGAGCGAAGGGCTTGCGGAGAGGGACAGGGTCAGGGACCTGCTCGACAAGAATGTGTCCCCCGAGGTCGCGGCGCAGCTCATGCGGGACGGGGGAGCCCTTGGGGGCGAGGAGCGCGAGGTCACGGTCCTGTTTGTCGACCTTAGGAGTTTCACGCGACTAAGCGAGTCATTGCCTCCGAGGGATGTGCTTCACCTTCTTAACCGATACTTTGACCGGATGAGCAGCATCGTTGAAACGCAGCACGGGATCGTGGACAAGTACATCGGGGACGCGATCATGGCCATCTTTGGGGCACCCGTGGCGCGGGACGACCACGCTGACTGCGCAATAAGGGCAGCGCTGGGAATGCCGTCGGCTCTCGCGGGGCTCAACACGGAGCTCGCAACGGAAGGAAGGCAGACGCTCTCCTTCGGGATCGGCATCAACACCTCACGCATCATCGCGGGCAACATCGGCTCGTCGCGGCGGCTCAACTATTCGGTAGTAGGCGACGGGGTGAACGTCGCCGCTCGCCTGCAGGATCTGACCCGGATGTCCCAGTTCAGGGCCGATATCCTAGTCAGCGCTTCCACGCTCACGTCAGCCAAGCGGAGATACCGGGTGCGCGATCTCGGGGCCGCACCGGTGAGGGGCAGGGACGAACCCGTCGGCATCTTTGCTGTCGACGGCGAGGAATAGGGCGAATCCCCTGGCGCCGTGACAAACCAATCCCCCGACCCTGCAGCCCGCTTCACGCGCCTATTGGCCGCCCTGGTGCTCTGCGTAGTGGCATTGCCCGCAGCCCCGGCAGGCGCCCCCTCGCTTGCGGCCAGGCCCTTTCCGCTCAGCGATGTCGCACTCCTCGACAGCCCCTTCAGGAGCGCCATGGAGCGCAACGCCGCCTACCTCCTCTCGCTCGATCCCGATCGGCTGCTCCACAACTTCCGCCTCTACGCCGGCCTCCGCCCGAAGGCCAAGGTCTACGGCGGATGGGAGAGCGCCGGGCTCGCCGGCCACACGCTCGGTCACTACCTGACCGCCCTCTCGCAGCAGTACGCGGCCACCGGAGACCGGCGTTTCAAGGAGCGGCTCGACTACATTGTCTCGGAGGTTGCCGCCTGCCAGTCGGCCTACGGGGACGGCTACGTCGGGGGGCTGCCGCCGCTCGAGTTCCAAACGATCCACAACTTCGGAAAGGGCATCGTGGAGATCCAGGGACAGCATTTCTTCAAGGGCGGGGCGTGGGTGCCGTGGTACACCGAGCACAAGGTGCTCAACGGGCTTAAGGACGCTTGGGTCTTGGGCGGCAACCTACAGGCCCGCGAGGTGACCCTGAGGCTCGCGGACTGGGTCGACCGGACGACCGCCGCCCTGACGCCGGAAAAGATGCAGGCCATGCTGGAGGTGGAGCACGGCGGCATGATGGACGTCCTGGCGGAGATCTACGCGCTCACCGGCGAGCGCAAGTACCTGGAGGTCTCCCGCCGGTTCTACCACAAGGCCTTCCTCGACCCGCTCTTGGCGCACCGGGACGACCTCGTGGGGCTCCACGCCAACACGCAGATTCCCAAGATCATCGGCCTGGCCCGGATCTACGAGGCGACGGGCAACACCGACGCGCGGGAGACCGCGGCCTTCTTCTGGGGCCTGGTGACGGGGCACTATTCCTACGTGATCGGGGGCAACAGCGAGGACGAGCACTTCTTCGCCGAGGGAAAGACGTCGAGCCACCTTGGCCCGGACACGGCCGAGACGTGCAACACCTACAACATGCTCAAGCTCACCCTGCACGTCTTCGGCTGGGATCCCAGGGCCGCCTACATGGATTTCTACGAGCGGGCCCTCTACAACCACATTCTCGCCTCCCAGGAGCCCAAGCGGGGGATGTTCACCTACTTCATGTCCCTGCGCCCGGGCTTCTTCAAGACATACAGCACGCCCGAGGACTCGTTCTGGTGCTGCGTCGGGACGGGCATGGAGAACCACACCAAGTACGGCGAGGCCATCTACTCGCGAGGCGAACAGGACCTCTTCGTGAACCTCTTCATCCCGTCGGTCGCCACGTGGCGCGAGCGCGGGCTGGTGGTCGAGCAGAGGACCGACTACCCCCTTTCCGGGAGCACCGAGCTGAGGATCGTTGCGGCGCCGGGTTCAAGCATGGGGATCCGGGTCCGGTGCCCGGGTTGGGCCGCCGGCCCGGTCACGTTCCTGCTGAACGGCTCCCCGGTCGACGCCGATGGATCGCCCGGCACCTACGCCCGGATTGAGCGCGTCTGGCACCCGGGCGACCGCCTCACCGTCACGATTCCGATCAGGCTCCGCACGGAGTCGATGCCCGACAACCATTCGAAGGTGGCCTTCCTCTACGGGCCAGTGGTCCTGGCGGCGGACATGGGGCCGGCGCCGGTGTCGCCGACGATCCCCTACGCCAAGGAGCAGCACGACAACCTCGGGCAGAACCCCGTGGACGTGCCCGACCTTGTAAGGGGAAATGCGCCGGTCGAATCCTACCTGGTGCGCTCAAGCGACGTCCCGCTGGGCTTCCACACCGTGGGCCTGGGCCGGCCCGAGGAGGTGTCGCTGGTCCCCTTCTGGCAGATCAGCTACGACCGCTACAACGTCTACTGGGACGTGGTCACCGAGTCTGAATGGATGCAGCGCATCTCCGCGGCCCCGCCCATCCAAAAGCTGCCTAGCGCGCCGCCTCCGGCCGGATAGACTCCACGAACAGAAGCGAGCCCCCGCGCACCGTGATGATCGCGGCCCCCTTGTCGGCGTCCCTGTCGGGGTTCATCGAGGTGGATCCCGTGGCCCCCGGAAAGCTCCGGGTAGCCGCAAGGGCATCCCTGACGGCCTTCCTGTCCGTGCTCCCGGCCCTTCTCACGGCGTCCGCCACGAGGCGGACGGCGTCGTAGGTGAGCGCGGCAAGCCCGTTCGGGGCCGTCCCGTACCTCGCCCTGAAGGCCGCGACGAAGGAGCGGGAGACCGGGTCGGTGCTCTCCGTGGAGAAGTGGGTCGAATAGTAGGCCCCGTTGAGCGCGTCCCCGCCAATCTGAAGGAGCTGCGGGGCCTCGAAGCCGTCGCCTCCGAGTAGCGTTGCGCCGATGCCGAGGTCCCTCGCCTGC
The DNA here is from genome assembly GCA_903887455.1 of uncultured Opitutaceae bacterium. Taxonomy (GTDB): domain Bacteria; phylum Verrucomicrobiota; class Verrucomicrobiia; order Opitutales; family Opitutaceae; genus Palsa-1447. The sequence goes on from CAISPT010000150.1 coordinate 8,812, forward strand.
CTGGCCACGAGCCCCGCGGCCACGTAATAGCCGGGAAGGAACAGCGCGTCGGGCTTTGCGGCCCGGATCGCCGTCAGCTGCGCCCTGAAGTCCGTGTCGACCCCGGAGTATTTCTGGCTCGCGACAACCACGCCGCCGAGCGCCGTGAAGGTCCTCGCAAAGTACTCGGCCAGCCCCACTGAGTAGGGCGCGGTCGCATCGACCAGGAGCGCCGCCCGACCGAGGCCGAGCCTGCGCCGGGCAAACGTGGCCATCACCTCGCCCTGGAACGGGTCGATGAAGCACACCCGAAAGATCATGTCCCCGACCTGTGTCACCCGGGGGCTCGTCGACGCCGGGGAAACGAGGGGCACGCGGCTGGCCTGGGCGACCGCGGCCGCCTCCAGGGTTCTCGCCGAGGAGCATTCGCCCACGAGCGCGACCACGTGGTCCCTCGAGATCAGCTTCTTCACGGCCGTCGCGGACTCCCCGGCGAGCGAGCGGTCGTCCTCGACCACGAGCTCGACCGGGCGCCCCAGGACGCCTCCGGCCCGGTTCAGCTCGTCGAGGGCGATGCGGGCCCCGTCCAGGGAGGCCTCGCCAAAGGAGGCGTCGCGGCCGGTCATCGACATGAAGAACCCGATCCTCACGGGATCGGCGGCTCGGGCCGACGGCCAGGTGGCCGCAAGCAGCGGGAGGGAGAGCAGGCCGAGCGTCGCGCGGATCATCGGGGCGGGAGCCTAGCGCGAGCCCACCCCGGCAGAAAGCCAGAACGCTCGGACAGCAATCCGCCTTTGCATTGCGCCCGGATTCCCCCTTGCTTTGGCCCCCGTGCAAAGCCCCCAAGTCCAGCGCCGGTGGTCCCTTGCCGGCGATCTCAACGGATTCTTCGGCCTGGTCGTCGACAACCTCGCCGTGATGGCGTTCCTGGCCACCGTCCTCGTCGGGCTCTTCAAGTTTCCCGCCGATGTCGTCTTCACCCGCATGTTTCCAGGGACGGCGCTCGGCGTCCTCGTCGGGGACCTGATTTACACCGTGATGGCCGTCCGCCTGTCGCGCCGCACCGGCCGAAGCGACGTCACGGCGATGCCACTCGGCATCGACACGCCCACGACGATCGGCCTCGCCCTCCTGGTCCTTGGCCCGGCGTTCACGAAGTTCAAGGCGTCGGGGATGGACGATCACGCGGCGGCGATCGCCACGTGGCACCTGGGCATGGCCTCTATGATGGTGATGGGGCTCCTCAAGTTCGCGCTCTCCTTCGCGGGGAACTGGGTGGGCCGCGTGGTCCCCCGAGCCGGACTCCTGGGCTCGATCGCCGCGATCGCGCTCATGCTGATCGGGTTCCTCCCGATCGTCGAGGTGATGCAGGTGCCGATCGTGGGCTTCGTGAGCCTCGGGATAATTTTGTACTCGGTCGTCGCCAAGGGAGTGCTGCCCGGGAAGGTCCCCGGTGTCCTCGCCGCGGTCGTCGTGGGGCTGGTCCTCTACTACGGCCTCGGGCCGATGGGGCTCGCGGGGCCCGGCTACCACCCCCCGGGGGCCCTCACCCTCCGCTTCGCCCTGCCGCTCCCCTCGCTAGGATTTGTCGACGGCCTCGCCTCGACTGTGCCCTACCTGCCCCTGATCCTGCCCTTCGGACTTCTGATGGTGATTGGTGGGATCAATGTCACCGAGAGCGCGCGCGCCGCCGGCGACGACTACAGCACACGCGACGTCCTGCTCACGGAGGCGTTCGCGACCCTGGTGGCAGGAGTCTGCGGGGGCGTGGCGCAGACGACTCCCTACATCGGGCAGCCCGCCTACAAAAAGATGGGGGCGAGGGCGGGCTACACCCTGCTGACCGGGGTCTTCGTGGGTCTCGGCGGCATCCTCGGGTACCTTTCAAACCTCGTGGAGCTCGTCCCCCTCGCGGTGCTCGCCCCCATCCTCGTCTTCGTCTCGATCGACATCACCGCCCAGGCGTTCGAGGCCTCCCCGGGCAGGCATGCCGCCGCCGTGGTGTTTAGCTTCTTCCCGGCGATCGCCCGCCTGATCGCGATCGAGCTCGGGAATCCCGCCTACGTGGCACCGGAGCACTTCAACCAGCTCCTCGTAACAGCGGACCAGGGGATGCCGGAGCTGGCGGTCATCGTCGCGCTTGGGAACGGCTTCATCATCACCTCCATGGTCTGGGCCGGGTTCCTTGCCGCGATGGTTGACGGACGGTCCCGGGCAGCCGTCGCCACCCTGATTTCGGGGGCTGCGATGACCTTTTTCGGCGTCATCCACTCGGTCGAGCCCTCGGGGGGGCTCTACCTTCCGTGGAACCTGGAGGGCGTGGCCCGCACCCTGGCCCTGCAGCTGACCGCCGCCTACGTGGTGCTCGCGACGGTCGTTGCGCTCCTCGGCCTCCAGCGCCAGGGCTCGGGACGGGATTAGGGCGGCCCCTGCCGCCCCACCTCCCTCACCTCTTGAGCAGGGCCGCCGGAGGACGGTGCATGGCGTCGCTGAAAAGCTGGCCGCTCGGAGATTTCTCGTAACCGTCGAAGCTCTTCAGCATCGCGGGGCCCCACTTCGGGTCGAAGACCCACGCCATCCAGCTGATGCCGCGCTCCTCCAGGAATTTGGTGATGCGGGCCCCGTAGAGGTCCGGGTCGTCCGACTGGCCAGGCTTGGCATCAAAGCCGATCTCGGTCGCGATAACGGGATAGCTGCCGGCCGCGAACGCGAAGTCCTCCTCCCATCTCGGCTCCCAGGGCTGCGAGCGTTTGTTCGGATAGGGGTGCGTGACGTAGCCGATTCCCTGAGCGCGCACGGGCTCGTTGCGCAGGGGCGTCAGGTCGTAAGCCCAGTCGAAACCGGCCACCAGGGGCACCGCCTCCGGGTCCCAGGCCCTGACCACGGTGATCATCTCCTCGTTGATCTCGCGCCACTGGGTCCACGTCATGACGCCGAGCTTGCCGTTGAAGAGCGTCGGTTCGTTGAACAGCTCGTAGAAGGCGACGGCCGTGTTGCCGTGGAAGTGGATCGCGATCGTCCTCCAGAAG